>DATLFI010000025.1:0-26182 GCA_035524895.1 Thermoanaerobaculia bacterium
CGACTGGGACGTCGCGATCCTGCTCCGCTTCGACGACCTCGCGGCGGTCGAGCGCTACCGCGCCGGCGAGATCCACCGCAAGTACTTCGACGTCTACCTGCGGCCCATGCTGGAGACGATCCGCGTGTGGAACTTCGACGCGCCTTAGAGCTCGACCCCAGTCGCCTTAGAGCTCGACCTCCGGTCGCGCTACGACGGCGGATCGCTCGCGGGGAACGACTGGCGCGACGCCTCGCCGACCTCGTCGAGCTCGCCCTCGTCGGCGGCAGCCGAGCCGCGCGAACGCCCGCCGGCGAGCCCGTAGGCGCGCCGCAGCAGCGCGAGCGCGATCTCGACGTCGGGATCGTGGTCGAGCGGCTTGCTCACCCACCCGCTCTCGGGCAGCAGGGGGTGTCGTTCGGCGAGCCGGGCAGCGACCACCTCGTCGCGCACCGGCTTCGGGAACGAGATTTCGACCAGGTCGTCGCCGTGGACGTGGCCGATCTCGAGGCCGGCGACGCGGTATCCGCGGCCGCCGGAGCGATGGGGCTCGGCCTCGACGCCCGGCCAGCTCGTGAGCTCGCGATGGATGCGTTCGGCTGCGCTGGTCACTGGCATGACCTCTGGAGTGTAGCGTCTCGACGCGCGCGCTTCACCCCCTGGCTGGGGTAACGCCTTGGCCGCGGCGCCTGGTGCCGAGAGGCGCCAGGGACGAAACGAAGCGCGCGCATCGCGCGTAGGGATCGTCCTGAGGCGTCGAGCCACAGCTCACCCTGCGCTGGCCTCGCGACTGCGCTCGGGGGCCGCGAGGACCTGGGAAGCAGGGCCGAGGGCCGCGAAGCGCCTGAGGAGAACCGTCATGCACGGCTTGGTCCAGGACTTCCGCGTCGCGCTCCGTCAGCTTCGCCGGCGCCCGTGGTGGTCGGCGTCGATCGTCGCGGTGCTCGCGATCGGTCTCGCCGGCAATGCCGCCATGTTCTCCGGTTTCGACACCTGGGTCTTGCGCCCCCTCGACTTCGAGAGGCCGGAAGAGCTGCTGCACATCGGGGAGCGTCATCGATTGGGCGGCGGTCAGCTCAACGGCATGTCGGGCTCGGATCTCGAGGACCTGCGACGAGGCCAGAGCTCCCTCGCGGCGGTCGCGGCCTTCCGTGGCACGGTGTTCAACCTGGACGACGAGGCCGAGCCGGCATCGAAGCTCGGTGCGAGGATCGAGCATGCGCTGTTCCCGATGCTCGGTGTGCGGCCAGAGATGGGCAGGCTGTTCCTGCCGGAAGAGGACCTGCCCGGCCAGCCCGGCGCCGTGGCTCTCATCGGCGATCGGCTGTGGCGAGAGCGCTTCGGGGCGGCGGACGACGTGCTGGGGCGCAGCCTGCGGATCGATGGACGTGTGCACCAGATCGTCGGCGTGATGCCGCCTGGCTTCGAGTTCCCGGAGTGGGAGCAGGTGTGGGTCCCGCTCGGCCTCGACCCGCAGGACCAGCCGCGCGACGTGCGGGCGCTGTCGGTGATCGGCAGGCTGGCGCCGGGGCACACCCTCGAGACCGCGCGCGCCGAGATCGCGGCGGCCGGCGCGGAGGTCGCCCGCCTGCACCCGCAGACCCATGACGGTTGGAGCTTCGATGCGGAGCCTCTGCGCAAGCGGTGGGTGCCTGATGTGATCGAGCTGGCCCTCGCGGTCTCGCTCGGCGCCGCGGTGCTGGTGCTGCTGGTGATCTGCGCCAATGTCGCGAGCCTCTTCCTGGCGGCGTCCGAGCCGCGCGCGCGGGAGCTGGCGTTGCGCAGCGCGCTCGGCGGCGGCCGGCTGCAGCTCGTGCGGCCGCTCCTGTGCGAGGGCGTGGTGCTGGCGCTCCTGGGTGGCGGTCTGGGGCTCGGACTCGCCGTGATCTGGCTGCGCGCCATGTTTGCGCGGATACCGCTCGACCCGCCCTATCTGTTCGCGATGAGCCTCGACCTCCGAGCCGGGCTGTTCGCATTCGCGCTGGCGGTTCTCGCGGGCTTCTTGTGCAGCGTGCCGCCACTCCTGCGCTCGGCCGGTACCCGGCCGGCCGAGGAGCTGCGCGGCGGGCGCAGCGCCGGAACCCGCCGCGCCTCCCGTCTGCGAGGAGGGCTGGTGATCGCGGAGCTCGCGCTCTCGACCGCACTCGTGGCTGGGGCGCTGCTGATGGTGAAGAGCTTCCTGCAGCAGCAGGAGCACGAGGGCGGATACCGCGCGGAGGGCCTCCACCTCGCGCAGCTCGCGCTCACGGTGCCGGGCCTCGAGGAGGCAGAGGCGCGGACTGCTTTTCTCGGCCGGCTGCACGACGCCTTTGCGGAGTCGGCGATCGTCACGGGTGCCGGCTCCGCGACAGACGGACCGACCGAGCACTGCGGCGGGGGGACGCGCTTCGAGGCCGAGGGCAGGACGGTCACCCCCGGTGGTGGCGACGACGGGGTTGCGGCGTGCCGGATCGCGGTCGCCGGCGACTACTTCGAGACGCTCGAGCTCGCCGTGGTCTCTGGTCGCCCCTTCGCGGCGGAGGAGCTGGAGCGCGGCGCCGACGTCGCTGTGGTGAGCGAAGGTCTCGCGCGGAGGCTGTGGGAATCGACCGACGTCCTCGGGCGCCGGCTGCGGGGTAGTCAGGGTGACGAGCGGCCCTGGTTGCGCGTGGTGGGCGTGGTCGGCGACGTGCGGCCGCCGCGCGACATGGTCGACGACGGCGCGGCGCCGGAGGTGCAGCTCTATCTGCCCTACCCGGTGCTGCCGCACCGCGGGGTCGCGCTCGCGGTCAGGAGCCAGGCTCCGGCCGAGCAGGTGGCTACGGCCGTGCGCGCCGCGATTCGGACAGCCGGGGCGCCGGTGGCCGAGGTGCTGACGCTCGACCAGGCGCTCGAGCGCCAGCGCTGGGTGACCCGTTTCTTCAGCGAGCAGCTCGCGGTGTACGCGGTGGCTGCGCTGGTGGTCGCAGCGCTCGGTGTCTACGGGCTCCTCGCAGATGCGGTGGCGCGCCGGCGCTACGAGATGGCGGTGCGTCTCGCGCTCGGCGCGCGGCGTCGCGAGGTGGTCGGCCTGGTCGCCCGTTGGGGCCTCTACCGGGTCGGCGCGGGCATCGTGGCGGGTCTCGTGCTGGGCTTGTGGGTCAGCCGCCTGGCAGCCGGGATGCTGGTGGGCGTGAAGACCTGGGATCCCGGCGTGTACCTGCTGGTGGTCGTGGTGCTGGCGGGCGCTGCTGGCGTCGCGGCGCTGCTGCCGGCGAGCCGCGCGGCGCGCTGCGATCCTTCGACCCTTCTGCGCGAGGGTTGAGCTACCCGGACTACCCGACTTCGAACTTCACGCCCTGCGCCAGCGGCAGCTCGCTGCCGTGGTTGATGGTGCAGGTCTGGCGCCGCATGTACGCCTTCCAGGAGTCGGAGCCGGCCTCGCGCCCGCCGCCGGTCTCCTTCTCGCCGCCGAAGGCGCCGCCGATCTCCGCACCGGAGGTGCCGATGTTGACGTTGGCGATGCCGCAGTCGGAGCCGGTCGCCGAGAGGAAGCGCTCGGCGGCCCGGAGGTCGCGGGTGAAGATGGCCGACGACAATCCTTGGGGCACGGCGTTGTGGCCCTCGATCGCCTCGTCGAGATCACCGAACTCGAAGCAGTAGAGCAGGGGCGCGAAGGTCTCCTCGCGGGTGATCGGGATCTCCCAGTGCGCCTCGACCAGCGTCGGCTCGACGAAGAAGCCGGGTCGGTCGAGACGGCGACCGCCGCACAGCACCTTGCCGCCCTGGAGCTCGATCGCCTGTAGCGCGTGGAGCATGCCGTCCACCGCCTGCCGGTCGATCAGCGGTCCGACCAGGGTGCCCGGCTCGAGCGGGTCGCCGATCGGCATCGACTGGAAGGCGCGCACCAGGCGCCGCTTGAAGTCCTCGGCGATGCCGCGCTGCAGGAACAGTCGCCGCGCGGTGGTGCAGCGCTGGCCCGCGGTGCCGGCGGCGGCGAAAGCGATCGCTCGCAGCGCCAGCTCCGGGTCGGCGTCGTCGAGCACCAGGATGCCGTTGTTACCGCCGAGCTCGAGCAGGGAGCGGCCGAGCCGTTGCGCCACCACCTGACCCACGTGGCGGCCCATGCGCACCGAGCCGGTCGCGGAGATGAGGGGAAAGCGCGGGTCGGCGATCAGCGTCTCGCCGACCTCGGCGTCGCGGCCGATGACCATGCCGAAGATCGGCGGCGCATCGTGAGCGTCTAGCACCCGCTGCGAGATGCGGGTGACAGCGAGCGCGGTGAGCGGCGCCTTGGGCGACGGCTTCCAGACCATGGAGTCGCCGCACACCGCGGCGACCAGCGCGTTCCACGCCCACACCGCGACCGGGAAGTTGAAGGCGGTGATGATGCCCACCGGGCCGAGCGGGTGCCACTGCTCGTACATGCGGTGGAGCGGGCGCTCCGAGTGCATGGTCTTGCCAAAGAGCTGCCGCGACATGCCGACCGCGAGGTCGGCCATGTCGATCATCTCCTGCACTTCACCGAGTCCCTCGCTGAGGGTTTTGCCGACCTCGAGCGTGACCAGCTTGCCGAGCGCGTCCTTGTGCACGCGCAGCTCTTCGCCGAGCGCGCGGACCACCTCGCCGCGCCGCGGCGCCGGCCAGCGGCGCCACTCGACGAAGGCCTGCTCGACGCCGGATGCGACTCGCTCGTAGTCGTCCAGATCCGCGAAGCGGACGGCAGCGAGCGCCTCGCCGGTCGAAGGGTCGATCGACTCGAGCAGCGCGCCACGGGTCGCGAGCGGCCCGCCGATCCAGGCGCCGGGGTTCTCGGGGGCGATGCCGAGCTCCGCGAGCGTGTTGCCCGCGCGGGTGCGCGTATCCTCTGCGGTGAGCGGTTCCGCCATGGGGCTCGTTTCGGTTGCTGTCGGTTGCGGTCGAGGTCTCGTGGCTTGCAGCGGGCCGTTCGCTTCGCGAGGTGCGAGCATAGCAACGGCAGACGAGGGCGCAGGCCGGGCGAGCGGGCGCGCGATGGTGCTCGCGCTCCTTCCAGGCGCGGCGCTATGGGTGCTGGCGCGTTGCGGGAGTTTCGAGGGCGCCGCCAGCTTCTGGCCCAAGGCGGCGGCACTCGCGACGCTGGTCGTCGTGGCGAGCCTCGGCGCGCGGTGGTGGCGCGACCCCTTGCGGCTCGGCACGGGCACGGGCTGGGTCGGCTCCGCGCGGGCCGCTGTCGCGTGGCTGCTGGTGGCGGTCGCATCGGTGTCGATGGCGATGTCGCCCGTGGCTCGAGCCGGGTACGTCCTGGTCGCGACACTGCCGTTCCTGCTGCTGGTGCCTGCGGCGGTCGCGCGCCTGTGGGTCAGTCGGCGCGCACGAGGTGTTGGACTCTGCGGTCTCGCCGGGGCGCTGGCGCTGGTCGCCGGCGAGTCGCTGGTGCGCCAGGTGGTGGAGCAGCACGAGCGTGCCGCCATGCCGCTCGGCCACCACAACCTGCTCGCGCTCTGGCTGCTGCTCCTGCTGCCGCTGCCGGCCTCCCTGATCGCACTGCGCGAGCAGCAGACGACAGGGAGTCGCTCGACGACGCGCCAAGGGGAAGGAGGTGTCCCGTCGGGCGCGTTCACGATCGCGATCGCCTGGCTCGCGCTCCTCCTGGGAACGGCCGGGCTCTTTGCCACCGGGTCACTCGCCGGTGCCGTGGGGCTGGTGGTGGAAGCAGCCGTGGCTGTGGTGCTTCTGGGCGCGAGGATGCCGAGACGGGTGCGGCGGATCTTGGTTGCCATCGTGCCCGCGCTGCTGCTCGCGATCGCGGTGTGGCAGGGACCGAGGCTGGCCGACGTGGCCTCGGGCGCCGACCCGTCGCTGCGCGCGCGCGCCGCCTACTGGGCTGCGGGTCTGCGCGGGTTCTCGGAACGACCGTTGCTGGGCTGGGGGCCAGGCGCTTCGTCCTGGCTGCTGCACGAGCACCTGCGTCCTGTTCCGGGCGCACATCCGGCGTACGAGGTGGTGACCGACGTCCACTCGCTGCCGCTCGAGGTGCTCTACGAAGGAGGCGTCGCGCTGGCGATCGCGCTCGGGGTGGTGATGCTGCTGTATGCGCGCGCTCGCTGGCGGGAGCTCGCTGCCATTGCCTCGCGGGAACGCGCGCTCGCCGGTTGGCTGGCGCTCGTGGGGCTCGCCGGCACGGCGACGGCGGCGACGACGTCGGGAGCCTTCGACCTGCCCGCGCTCGCGTTCGCGGCGGCGGTGGTGGCTGGCGCAGCGATGACGCACGCGACGCCGCCGCGCGAGACCTCGCCCTGGTCGCGACGCGGCTGGCCGCTGTGGGCGATCACTGCAGGCGCCCTGCTGCTCTTGGTCCCCGACCTGCGTGGTCACTGGCACTACCAGCGTGCCATGGCCCTCGACAGCGAGCGCGTACATGGATTCCACGAGATGGAACGCGCCAGCCGGGCGGATCCGGGGTTCCCGCTCTATCCGATGCGACGGACCCTGGAGCCCTTCTCTAGCCAGGTTCCGGAGCAGGCCTTCGAGGCTTCGCGCTTGGCGCGCGGTGTGGCTGCGTTCTGGCTGCGCGCGGGCGCCATGCACGGCGGGACCCCAGACGAGGAACCGCACCCGCTGCAACGCAGCGTCCTGGCGCGCGCGTGCGATCTCGAGCCGTTGGGCGGGTTGGCGCCGTTCCTCCTCGCGCGCCTGGCCACCGGGGACCGAGCCGAGCAGCTCCTCGCCCGCGCGCTGGTCGCCGAGCCCCGGCTCGCTGCGTCCCCCTGGATCGAGCGCGAGCTCCTCGAGCGCGCGCTCCACGCGATCGAGCAGGTCGAGGAGTGGCCGATCGGCTGGCGCGCGGCAGCAGTCGATCGGCTGCGCGGCCTCGAGGTGGCGGCGGCGAGCGCCGAGGAGGACCCTGCTGCCGGCTCGCGAGACGAGCTCGCCGATCTGGTGCTCGCGATGGACGCCGAGGGCTCGACCGCGCTGTCGCTCTTCGTGTTCCGTCGCACGCCGCGGAGAGCGGTGCTGGTCTCGATACCGCTCCGCGCGGAGACCGCGCGGTCGATCGACCTGCCGCCGCTGTGGTCCCTGCTAGACGTTCCGGGGCCGCGTTGGGCTCGAGCGTGCGGCTGGTTGGAGCGCCCTGAGCCCTGAGCGGTCTCGGGCCGAGCTGCGGACCGCCTCAGTTCGGCAGCGCTTCGACCAGCGCGCGGCGCGTGCGCTCGACGCCTTCGCGCGCGGCGCGCTCGTCGAGCACGAGAGGCGGCCGGAAGCGGATCGAGCGCTCGCCCGACGACAGGCCCAGGAGGCCGTGGCGGCGCATCGCGGCGAGCACGGCCTTGCGCGCCTCGGCGGAGGGCAGCTCGATCGCCAGGAAGAGCCCCAGGCCGCGGACATTGCCGAGGCGGTGGGGCATCTCGCCTTCGAGGGCGCGCAGCTCGCCGAGCAGTACCTGACCGACCCGCGCCGCGTTCTCGACCAAGCCGTCGCGCTCCATGGTCTCGACGATGATGCGGCAGCGCACCATGTCGACCAGGCTGCCGCCCCAAGTGGAATTGATCCGGCCGGAGACCTGGAACACCGACTCGACCTCGTCGAGGCGCCGCGAGGCGGCGATGCCGCACACCTGGGTCTTCTTGCCGAAGGCCACGATGTCGGGCTCGATGCCGAAGTGCTCGAAGCACCACCACTTGCCGGTGGTGCCGAAGCCGGTCTGCACCTCGTCGAAGATCAGGAGCACGTCTTCCTGGTCGGCGATCTCACGCAGGCGGCGCAGGAACTCGGGGCGGAAGTGGTTGTCGCCGCCCTCGGCCTGGATCGGCTCGAGGAGGATCGCCGCCACGTCGTGGCGGTGCTCGACGAGGGCCTGTTGGATCTGCTCGATCGCCTGCTCCTCGACGCGCTCGACGTCCGCGATGACCTCCGCGGTGACCGGGAAACGCAGCTTCGGGTTGATCACGCGGGGCCAGTCGAACTTCGGAAAGTAGAGGATCTTGTTCAGATCGGTGTTGGTGACCGACAGCGTGTAGCCGCTGCGGCCGTGGAAAGCCTCGCGGAAGTGGACGATGCGCGAGCCGAGCTCGCCGCGCCCGGCGGCCAGGTTCTTGCGCACCTTCCAGTCGAACGCGGCCTTCATGGCGTTCTCGACCGCCATCGCGCCGCCCTCGATGAAGAACAGGTGCTGCCGCAGGGAAGGCGGCAAGGTGCGCGCGAAAGTCGAGACGAACTCGGCCATCTCGACGGTGTAGAGGTCCGAGTTCGCGGGCTTGTTGATGGCGGTGCGCAGGAGCTGCTCGCGCGCCTCGGGATCGTCGAAGCAGGGATGGTTGAGCCCGAGCGCGACGGTGGAGAAGTTCCCGAAGAAGTCGAGCAGGTCGCGACCCGAACGGGCGTCGTGGATGTGCGCGCCGCGGCTGCGCTCGAGGTCGAGGACCATCTCGTACCCATCGGCCAGCATGTGACGGCGCAGGGTCTCGTGGACCTGCTGCGCGTCGAGTCTAGGGGTGCTGGCCTGGGTGGTGGTCATCGTCGTCGTCTCCAACTGGGAGGGGTCGCAGCGTCGCGTCGCGGCAAGCCGCCGGCCCGCCGGGCTCGGCGTCGGACGGCGGTGCGACGTTGAGGGGAGGCGGAGGGGCCGAGGAGGGTGCAGGGGGACCCGAGCGCCGGAGGGTACCAGCGCCGTCGAAAGCCGGTCAATCGAAGGGCGGGTCGCGTGGAGCGCGTAGGCTGTTCTCCCGATGACCACCCCGTCGCGTCCGCCGCGTCGCAAGGCGCTCGGTCAGCACCACCTGCGCGACGAGAGCTTGTGCCGGCCGGCGGTGGATTTCCTCTCTCGGTCGGCACAGGACCAGCGGGACGCGCCTGTGGTCGAGATCGGCCCAGGCGGCGGCGTGCTCACGGCGGCGCTGCTGCGTTCAGGACGCCGAGTGATCGCTCTCGAGCTCGACCGGGGGTGGGCGCTCCACCTTCGCCGCGAGGCCCTCGCCCGAGACTGGACGACCGAGTCGCAGCGGGGTCGCCGGCTCACCCTCGCGGTGGCGGATGCTCTCGCCGTCGACTGGTCGCGCCTGCCGCGGGGAGCCGCGGTGGCCGGAAACCTCCCGTACCAGATCAGCACCGTTCTGATCGAGCAGCTTCTCGACGGGCTCGCAGACGGCGCGGCCGCCGCGTTTCTCGTCCAGCGGGAGGTCGCCGAGCGGATGGTCGCGCCCCCTGGCACCGCCGCATTCGGGTCGTTCTCGGTCTTGGTGCAGGCGCGTTGCCGGGTCGAGCTCCTGGCGCGGGTGCGGCCCGGCAGCTTCGTGCCGCCGCCCAAGGTCGAGAGCGCCTTCGTCGGTATGCGCTTCGGGCCACCGCCGTTGCCGCGCGAGGAATGGTCCGGGTTCAAGGCCACGGTGCGCGCCGCGTTCGGTTCCCGCCGCAAGATCCTGCGCAACAGCCTCGCGGTCGCCTGGGGCAGGGAGGCGGCGGAGAGGACCCTCGACGAGGCCGGTCTAGCCTGGCAGGCGCGCGCCGAGGCGCTCGACCAGGCGGCGTTCTTGCGGCTGTGGCGGGCTCGAGCGTCCTCGGCGGACGAGTGAGAGCGATGCGAGGCTCACCGGTCCACGCAACGTTGCAGCGTACTCCCCGCAGGGAACAGTGGACCGGCGAGCGGGGCGTGCAGAAACCCGGGCGCCGGCAGCCTTCCAGGTCGCCACGAATGTTGCTAAACTCCCCATCTTCAGCTATTTAGGCTGTAAGGCTGCGTCCGCCCCCCCAGCAGGGAGATCGTCTTGACCGTCGCCCGTACCGAGGCCCGCCCTCGCCACTCGCCGAAACCCAGGCGGGTGCCGCGTCTGCCCGACCGCAAGGGCCAGGAGGTGGTCGGCGTCGTGCTGCTGGCGGGTGGCCTGCTCCTGCTCGCGAGCTTCCTCAGCTACTACCCGCGGGACCCCAGCGCCTTCCACGTCGCGCCCGACGGCAGGGTGCGGAACCTCATCGGTCCGGTCGGCGCGGAGCTGGCGGCGGCCGCTTTCGCCCTGTTCGGACTGGCGTCGATGGTGCTGCCGGCTGTGCTGCTCGGTGCCGCGGTGCGGCGACTGTGGCCCAAGGGTAGCCAGCCGGTGGTCGGCCGCGCGTTCGGCCTTGGCCTGGTGGTCTTGGTCTCGCCGCTGCTGTGCCAGCTCGTGCTTCGCAGCGTCAGCTTCCGTGGCGAGACCATCGACGCCGGCGGCGCCGTTGGCTTCCACCTGTTGCGGCTGTTGGAAGGACGGCTCGGCTTCCTGGGCGCGCTCCTCGTGGTGCTCGGGTTGCTCGGAGCGGGTCTGGCGCTCGTCGTCCAGACCAGTCTGGAGCAGTCTCTGACGGTGCAGGCGCACCGGCTCTCGGCGCTCGGCCAGGGGCTCCGCCTGCGCTGGGAGCGCCGGCGTGAGCGGCGCCACCGGGATCGGTCCCGACAGCAGGTGATCACCAAGTATCTGGAGCGTGCGAAGCAGCGCAAGGAGCAGGAGCCGGGGGTGGCCGGGAGGGCGGCACGCATCGAGCCGCACGCGGGCGCTGCACTCGATCTAGCGGACCTGCCGCTGCGGGTGACCGAACGAGTGGGAGACGCCGGCTTTGCGATCCGGCGCGTGAGCACGGAGGAGCGCCTCGCGGCGGAGCCGGCGGCGGTCGCGGTCTCCGAGCCGGCAGAGCGGGGCGGCTCTTCGGCCCTGTCGACGACACCCCAGCGCCGCGCGCGTGCCGCCGTTGGGATCGCGTCTGTTGCCGAGGCGCCGGATCAGCGCGACCTCGGGTTCCCAAAGGACGGGAACCGGCACGTGCTGCCTCCGATCAACCTGCTCCAGCTCGAAGAGGGTCGCCAGCACATCGTCGAGGACGAGCTGGTGCGGCTGGGTGAGCGCATTCGCACGCGGTGCGCCGAGTTCGGCGTCGAGGGCACGGTCGAGGCGATCACCCCGGGCCCCGTGATCACGGTGTTCGAGTTTCAGCCGGCACCCGGCATCAAGGTCAGTCAGATCGTCAACCTGCAGGACGACCTCGCGCTGGCGCTCAAGGCCGAGGCGATCCGCATCGACCGCATCCCTGGCCGTTCGACGTTGGGCATCGAGGTGCCCAACGACAAGCGCTCGGTGATCCGGCTCGGCCCCTTGCTGCTCGACGACACCTTCCGCAAGTCGTCTTCGCCGCTCACGCTGGCGCTCGGGCGCACGCTCCACGGCCGGCCCTACACCTTCGACCTGGCTGCGATGCCGCACCTGCTGGTGGCGGGCGCCACCGGCGCAGGCAAGAGCGTCGGGCTGCAGTCGATGATCACCTCGATCCTGTTCAAGGCGAACCGCGACGAGGTGAAGTTCATCTTCATCGACCCCAAGCGCATCGAGCTGGGCGTCTACGCCAACATCCCGCATCTCAAGGCGGAGGTCGTGGTCGAGCCCAAGAAGGCAGCCAACGCCCTGCGCTGGGCGGTGGCCGAGATGGAGCGCCGCTACCGGCTGCTGGCCGAGGTGCACGTGCGCTCGATCGACTACTACAACCGCGCGATCCAGGACCCCGAGGTGCAGAAGCGCCTGTCGCTGCAGGCCGACGACGAGATGCCGCTGCTCGCGCGCGAGGACCTGCAGCCGCTGCCGTACTACGTGGTGATCATCGACGAGCTGGCCGACCTGATGATGGTGTCTTCCTCGGAGGTCGAGCAGTCCATCGCGCGGCTCGCGCAGATGGCGCGCGCCGTCGGTATCCATCTCATCGTCGCCACGCAGCGTCCGTCGGTCGACGTCCTCACCGGCACCATCAAGGCCAATTTCCCTTGTCGCCTCGCGTTCGCCACCGCGACCCGGCACGACTCGCGCACCATCCTCGACGGCATCGGTGCCGAAAAGCTGCTGGGCAAGGGCGACATGCTTTTCATGCCCCCCGGCAGCTCGCGGCCGATCCGGCTCCACGGCGCTTATGTCAGCGAGCAGGAGACGGCGGCTCTGGTACGCTGGCTCAAGAAACAGGGGCCGCCCGAGCTCGATCCAGCGGTGGTCGAGGCGCCGGTCGACGAGCGCGGCGGCAGCGACGGCCTGGGCGAGGCCGACGAGCTGTTCGACGAGGCGGCGCGCCTGGTGGTCGCCGAGAAGATGGGCTCCGCCAGCTTCCTGCAGCGCCGCATGCGCGTCGGCTTCTCGCGCGCAGCACGGCTCATCGACATGCTCGAGCAGGAAGGGATCCTGGGACCTCCCCAGGGCAGCAAGCCCCGCGAGGTCCTGGTCAAGGCCGACTACTTCGAAGAGATCGACCGAGCCGGAGATACCGTCTGACGGTGACGGCAGCGCGGCCAGCGGCTGCCAGCAGAGGGTCGGCGCATCGGGGGCTCAGCGCCGCGACACCAGGGCCTCACCCGGAACGGCTACGCTCTCGCGGTGAACGGTCCGATCGAGCGCATCGTCTTCTTCGGCACGCCCGAGTTCGCTGTACCCACTCTCGACGCGCTGGCCGCGGCCGGTCGCGCGCCGCTGCTCGTGGTCTCGCAGCCGGCACGACCCAGCGGTCGTGGCAAGCGCACCGAGCAGCCGCCGGTGGCGAGATGGGCGGAGCAACACCGCGTGTCGCTCGAGCAGCCGGCCCGCGTGCGCGACCCCGACTTTCTTGCCAGGCTGCGGGACCTCGCGCCGGACCTCGCGGTGGTGGTCGCTTTCGGGCAGATCTTTCGCCCCGAGCTACTGCAGCTGCCCCGTCTCGGTTGCGTCAACCTGCACGGCTCGCTGCTGCCGCGGCACCGAGGCGCCGCGCCGGTGCAGGCCGCGCTGCTCGCGGGCGACGCGATCACCGGTGTCACCACCATGCTGATGGACGAGGGTCTCGACACCGGGCCGATCCTGCTGCAGCGTGAAGCGCCGATCGAGCCGAACGAGAACGCGGGAGACCTCCAAGCGCGGCTGGCCGTGATCGGTGCCGAGCTCGTGGTCGAGACGGTCGAGCGACTCGCGGCGGGGACCCTCGTGCCGCTGGCGCAACGTGGTGAGCTCGCCACCCTCGCGCCGCGGCTGCGCAAGGAGGACGGTCGCATCGCATGGAGCTCTCCGGCGCCTCGTCTGGCCGCCCTGGTGCGCGCGATGACGCCGTGGCCGGGCGCGTTCACCGAGCTGCGCGGCGAGCCGTTGCGCGTGGTCGAGGCGCGGCCGTTGCGCGCGGCCGAGGCGCCTGCGGGCGCCGCCGCTCCCGGCTCGGTGCTCGGGCGCAGCGGGGAAGGCTTCGCGGTGCGCAGCGGCGACGGTGGAGCGCTGCTCTTGCTCCGGGTGCAACGGCCAGGCCGCCGCGCTGTCAGCGCGCTCGACTTCTGGAACGGCGAGCGAATCGCGCCCGGGGATGTCTGCGACGGAGGCCGCGTCGCGCGCGACACCGACGGCGCGAGGGTAGGCGGAAGAGGATGAGCAGGCCCAGGGCGCCCCGACCTTTCGCCGAGGCGCGGCGGCGCATCGTGCGCCGCGCCCTGCACGGCGACGTGCGCGAGGCCGCGGCGTGGGTCATCGATCGCACGCTCGCGGCGCGCGCCCCGGCCGGCACGTTCTTGGAGAGCGCCAAGGAAAGCTGCGACGAGCGCGACCAAGGGCTGCTGCACGAGCTGGTTCGTGGCACCCTCGCCTGGCTGCGCCGTCTCGACTATGTCGTCGCCTCCGCCTCGCACCGCAGCTTCGATCGGATCGAGCCGGGTCTCCATGCCCCCCTGCGGCTGGGCGTCTACCAACTCCTGTTCCTGGACCGGGTGCCGGCGCACGCGGTGGTCGACGAGGCGGTCGAGCAGGCGCATCGCGCCACCCACCGTGGCGGCGCGAGCTTCGTCAACGCGGTGCTGCGGCAGGTGGCCCGCACCCCCCGGCTCGAAGCGTGGCCGGTCCAGATCGCCGACCCGGTGGAGCGGCTGGCGATCGAAACCAGCCATCCCACCTTCCTGGTGCGCCGGTGGCTGGACCGCTTCGGGCCGGAGAGCACCCGGGCGATCCTCGAAGCGAACAACCGTCCGAGGCCGTTGCACCTGCTCGCGTTCCGCGACCGCGGCGGTCGGGAGGCCGCGGGCGAGGAGCTGATCGACGAGCAGGTCGAGGTCGTCGCCTCGGCGCTGGCGCCGCTGGGTCTGCTGGTGCGCGCGGGCCGTCCACGCGACACGCGCGCTTTTTCGCGAGGCGACTTCTACGTGCAGGACGAGGCCAGCCAGGCGGCCGCACTGGTGCCGCCGCCCGGACCGGGGGAGCGCGTGCTCGACCTGGCCGCGGCGCCCGGAGGCAAGAGCTTCTCGATCCTCGCCTGGGAGCCGACGGCGCGTTGCGTGGCGTGCGACCGATCTTTGTCGCGCCTGCTGCTGCTGCGCGACAACGCGCGGCGCCTCGGCCGGCGCTTGCCGGCGCTGGTCATGGACGGCGGGAAGAGCGCCTGTGCTCCGGTCTTCGATCGCGTGGTCGCCGACCTGCCGTGCTCCGGCACCGGAACGCTGCGGCGACATCCCGAGCTCAAGTGGCGGCTCCGGCCGTCCGAGATCGGTCGGCTTGCCGGGGATGGCCTGCGGATGCTGCTCGGCGGCGCCGAGTCCCTGCGGCCCGGCGGGCTGATCGCGGCCATCACCTGCTCGATCGAGCAGGAGGAGAACGAGGACGTCTTCGCGCGGCTGTTGGAGCTGCGCCCCGAGCTGCGACCGTACCCGCTCGAAGACCGCGTTCCATTGCCTTGGGGGCGGCCGGTGCACGGCGCGCGTTGGCAGTTGTTGCCGGCGGACGAACACGACGGATTCACCGTGCACGTCGCGGAGCGAGTCGATGGACCGAGGCGCCTCCGAACGTAGAACCACCGGCATCGGCCATTGACACTCGAAAATCCATCCCGTATGGTGCCCACGCCGCATAGGAAAGCCCCGTAGATCCTGGGTCTCGCGCCAGTCACACGACTGCGCCGAGACGACAGGACAGGGCGGAAGGGCTCGATGCGAGCGCAACCTCACGGGTCGGATCACACGCTACGTCGGCTTTGCTCGGTGCGCCACTCGCGTCGCCACGGAAACGGCCCGCGGCGATCGTCGCAGCCCGTCCGAGCGAGACGCGAGTAAGAGACGGAGTGCGAGCGAGCCGACCTGCAACGTCGGAACTGTCATACTGTCGAAGAGACAGCACAAAGGAGTTAGCGCATGGCCGGAAAGGCTGACATCGTCGATGGCGTCGCGGAGAAGGTGGCGGACATCACCAAGAAGCAGGCGGCGGAAGCGTTCGACGCGGTGTTCGATGGCATCACTCGCCAGCTCAGGAAGGGCGAGCGAGTCCAGGTGCCGGGCTTCGGCAGCTTTGCGATTTCCAAGCGCGCCGCGCGCCAGGGTCGCAACCCCAAGACCGGGGAAGCGATCAAGATCAAGGCCAGCAAGAGCGTGCGCTTCAAGGTCGGCAAGGAGCTCAAGGACAAGCTGAACTGATCCTGGCCTCTTAGAGGAGGCTCAGAGATCAGGGCGGCCGGGAACGGTCCCGGCCGTTGCGGCGCGCGATTCTCCGCATCGGCGTCGGGCCGTCGGCTCGGCCCGGTGCGGACCCGCCGCAGTGTTGTCTGCTCTGTCGACTTCGATCGACGACTCGACGAGCTGTGGCTTGGTCGAGCGCCGTCAGCGCGCCTGCTGATAGAGCCGCGCTAGCCGATGCGGGCTCACGCCCAGCCGGTACAGCAGCCAGATCAGCCAGTTGGTCGCCACGGTGCGCAGGGTCCCGCGCCGTTCGAAGCGTCGCGTCGACGTGATCACCGGCGGCTCGAGCACCGCGATCGGGCCGACGCGCCGCAGTCGGCGCATCAGCTCGACGTCCTCGAGGATCGGCCAGTCGGGAAAGCCGCCGCTGGCGGCGAACGCCTCTGCCGACGCGAACTGCGCCTGGTCTCCCAGCGGCACGCGCAGCGCGCGCGTGCGAGCATTGACGATGCGCTCACCCAGGCGGTAGCGCCCGCGCGCGCCGTCGAACGCGACCGTGAACCCGCCGCCTGCGGCACCGCGCTCGAGAGCGGACATGACCTGTGCTCGTGCCTCCTGCGGTAACAGCGTGTCGGCGTGCACGAAGAGCAGCGCTCTGGCGCCCAGTCGGAGCGCCTCTCGCGCACCGCGTTGGAGCTGCTCGCCGCGACCCGGCGCGCCGCGCACCACGACCGCGCCGTGACCCTCGGCGATCGCCACCGTGCCATCGGCGCTGCCGCCGTCGCTGACCACGAGCAGGTCGCCGTGCTCGAGCACCTGCCGCACCGAATCCAGGGTGCGACCGAGCGAAACCTCCTCGTCGAGCACTGGGACGACGACGGCGAGACGCATCGGAGTTGGCGTGGATGTGGAGGCCGCAGTGTGACCGCACCGCGAGGGCTGTTGTGTACGATAGCCGCTCGGCGCTCGCCGCTCGCCTCGCCTCCCATGCCGATCCCCTTCTCCCACCTCGACGCTTCCGGTCGAGCTCGCATGGTCGACGTGTCGCGCAAGTCGGTCACGCGCCGGGTCGCCGAAGCTTCCTGTCGCCTGCACCTGCAGCCAACGACGGTGGCCAGGCTCCGCGACCTGCCCAAGGGCGACGCGCTGGTGGTGGCTCAGATTGCGGGGGTCCAGGCAGCCAAGCGCACCGCCGAGCTGGTGCCGCTGGCCCATCCGCTTCCCCTCGACCAGATCGACGTCGAGCTCGAGCCGCAGACGGAGGCACCCGGCGAAGGCGGCGGGACCTGGAGCGGGGTGCTGGTGCGGTCGCGGGTGGTGGTCGAGGCCAAGACCGGCGCCGAGATGGAGGCGCTGTGGGCGTGCGCCGGCGCCGCTCTCGCGCTCTACGACATGGTCAAGGCCGTCGAGCGCGATGCCTGCATCACCGACCTGCGCCTCGAGGCGAAGCGAGGTGGGCGCAGCGGGGCCTACCGCCGCGCCGCCCGTCGCGGGAACCCGCGGTGATCCGCTGCGGTCTGGACCGGCTGCTCGGACAGAGCGAACGCTTGGAGGGCCGGCGCTACGGCCTGCTGTGCCATCAGGCCTCGCTCACGGCCGACTGCGAGCCCGCGCACCTCGCGCTGCTGCGCTACCGCGCGCCGCCGGCGGTGCTGTTCGCGCCAGAGCACGGCTTCTACGGTGTCGAGCAGGACATGGTCGTAGCGCGCGAGCGGCGCGACCCGGTGAGCGGGCTACCGATCGTCTCGCTGTACGGTGACGACATAGCGTCGCTGCGGCCTCGGCCCGAGGCCTTCGAAGGTCTCGACCTCCTGGTGGTCGACCTGCAGGACGTGGGCGCCCGCTACTACACGTTCGCGGCGACCGCGGTGTGGGCCGCGGAGGCGGCGATCGGGCGGGGCTGCGAGGTCTGGGTGCTCGACCGGCCGAACCCGCTCGGCGGGATCGAGGTGTCGGGCGGCGGCGTCGACCGCGAGCTCCGCTCGTTCGTCGGGGCGTTCGACATGCCGATCCGCCACGGGCTCACCCTGGCCGAGATCGTGCTGCTGGAAGCGCAGCGGCGGCGCTGGTCGGAAGGCGCGGTCACGTGCTTCCCGGTCGAGGGCTGGCGGCGCGGAGACGACGCCACGGCCTGGGGCACTCCCTGGGTGGCGCCGTCGCCCAACATGCCGGCGGCGGTCACCGCCTTCCTCTATCCCGGTCTCTGTCTGGTCGAGGGCACCGAAGTCTCCGAGGGTCGCGGCACCACCCGCCCTTTCCAACTCGTCGGCGCGCCGTGGGTGGAGCCAGCGCGTTTGCGCCGCGAGCTCGACCGCCTCGACCTCGAGGGTGTGCGCTGCGTGCCGACGTTCTTTCGCCCGCAGTTCCAGAAGCACGCAGGCGAGGTTTGCGGCGGCGTCGAGCTGGTGGTCACCGAGCCGAGCCGGCTCGACGCGGTGCGTCTCGGAGCGGAGCTGGTCGCCGCGCTCCGCCGGCTCTATCCGGACCACTTCCGCTGGCGCGAGCGCGCCTACGAGTTCGTCGAGGACATTCCAGCCATCGACCTGCTCACGGGCTCGTCGGCCTACCGGGAGACCGTGGAGGGGGGCGCTCCGGTGTCGGCGTGGCTGAAGTCGTTGCGCGGTCGAGACGAGGCGTTTCGCGAGGAGCGGCGGTCCGTGCTGCTCTACCCGGAGGCGCCGTGAAGCTGCCGCACGTGCTGTGGGTGAGCGAGGACGCTGACGTCTTTCTGCCGCTGTTCGAGGCGGTGCGCGCCGAGGGTCTGCGTGCCGGTTGGCTCGAGCTGGAGGCGCCGCCGGCGCTCGCGTCCTTCGATCGCGCCACGGGCGCCGGAGCGCTGCGCGCGGTCGCGGTCGGCGACGGCCGGGCGGTCTCGCTCAAGCGGCATCGAGGAACGCCGGTGCTCGGCGACCTGATCCGCGAGTTCTTCCTCGGCTGCTCGCTGGTGTTGGTGCGCGGCAACCCGCTCGAGGCGCCCGCCCGGGTGCTCCCCCTGCCGCCGCGACGTCCCGAGGACCCGTCGTGGTGGCGTCTGGTGCCGGGCGGCGAGGGCGCGTCCTGGACTCTCGAGTCCGCCAACGGCGACCGCCGCCAGCTCGAGCCAGCGGCGCTGGCGAAGCGCCTGCGCCGGCCGCGGCTGGATTGACCCGGCTGGATGGACTCGGTACCGCAAGCCCATCTGCATAGCGAAGAGACGAGCAATGCCCGGTTCGAAGGGCCTCAGAAAGGACCAAAGAGTGTCGCACGACCGAACGTTGCCGCAGGCCACGAGCGTCCTCATCTGTGACTCGCTGGAGCAGCAGGGTATCGACCTGCTGCGCGCCGGCGGCTGTCGCGTCGACGAGCTCCAGGAAGCGGATCGGCCGCGCCTGCACGAGGTGATCGCCGACTACGATGCCATGATCGTGCGCAGCGCGACGCAGGTGGATGCCGCGCTGCTGGAGCACGCGAAACGCCTCAAGGTGGTCGGGCGCGCCGGCATCGGCGTCGACAACATCGACGTCAAGGCCGCGACGCGCCGCGGCGTGCTGGTGGTCAACGCGCCCACCGCGAACCTGCTCTCGGCGACGGAGCACACCTTCGCGCTGCTGCTGGCGGTCGCGCGCAACCTCCCGGCCGCCGACCGCCTGCTCAAGGCTGGGATCTGGAATCGAAAGGGCCTGCTCGGATCAGAGCTCTACGGTAAGACCCTGGGCGTGATCGGCTTCGGCCAGATCGGGCAGCGGGTGGCGGCGCGGGCGCGGGCGTTCGAGATGCAGGTGCTGGCGTACGACCCGTTCCTGTCGCCGGACGTGGCGCGCCGGCTCGATGTCGAGCCGTTGGACGATCTCGATGCGATGATTCCGCGTGTCGACGTGCTGACGTTCCATACGCCGCTCACCGACGAGACCCGCGGCATCCTTTCGCGGGAGCGCATCGCGAAGCTCCGTCCCGGCGCGATCGTCGTCAACTGCGGGCGCGGTGGCGTGATCGACGAGGATGCGCTGCTCGAGGCGCTCGAGTCCGGGCACCTCGCCGGCGCCGGGCTCGACGTGTTCGCCAAAGAGCCGCCGGCGGACTTCAAGCTCGCCGCGCACCCGAAGGTGGTGGCGTCGCCTCACATCGGCGCGCAGACCCGCGAGGCGCAAGAGCGCATCGCCACCGAGATCGCGCGCATGGTGGTCGACTCGCTCGCCGGCTCGCTCTCGGTGGCGGCGGTCAACCTGCCGTTCCGGCCAGCGGGCAGCCGCGGCGAGCCCTACCTGCGCCTGGGCGAGGTGCTCGGCCGCTTCGCCAGCGCGACGCGCCCCGGCCAGCTCACCCGCGTGTGTGTCGATCTCTGGGGCATCGAGGAGAGCCTGGGCAGCCTGATAGCGGTGGCGGTGCTGCGCGGAGCGCTGCAGCCCTTCCTCGGCGAGGCGGTCAACTACGTCAACGCCGAGACGGTGGCGGCGGGACGCGGCATCGAGCTGATTCGTACCATCCACCAGCAGGCCCGCGAGTACTCGCAGCTCGTCGGCGTGTCGCTCTGCGGCGACGCCGACGAGGTGAAGGTCGCGGGCACACTCCACGGCGACGGCGAGCCGCGCGTGGTGGGCATCGACGACTTCCGGCTCGAGTTCCGCCCAGAGGGCCTGCTGCTGGTGATGCGCAACGTCGACGTGCCAGGGGTCGTGGGCAAGCTCGGCACCCTGCTCGGCGCCGCGAAGGTCAACATCGCCGACATCCACCTCGCCCGTCGCGACCGCGAGGGCGAGGCGCTCTCCGTGCTGCGTCTCGACCAGCGGCCGCCCAAGGAGTGCCTCGACGCGCTGCGAGCGCTGCCGGAGGCGAGGGGGGTGGATGTGGTGGACCTGCGGTGAGCGCGGGTCGCTAAGCGGATGACCGGTACCGGAGCTACGGCTCGCCGGCGCGGCGCACCACCGCCTCGTGCCCGCGACGCAGCAAGCTCTCGCGCAGGCGCTCGGCGTCGTCGAGCGACAGGCCGCGCGCCTGCACGCGGTGCCAGCCACCGTCGGAGTAGACCGCGAACCGACGGTCGAAGCGGCGCAGCCGCTCGGCGAGGCGGCGGGCGCGTGGCTCGTCCTGGAAGGCGCCGGCCTGCAGCCACAGCTCGCCTCCCGTCGCGACGGCGGCGGGCGGTCCCGAGCCTGGCCAGCGAACCACCCGCAGCTCGACGTTGGCGACGCCGGCGCGCACCATGTCGAGCGCGTCGGCGCCGGCGCGCGACAGGTCGACGATGCGCTTGCGCACGAACGGCCCGCGGTCGTTGATGCGCACCTCGAGCTCGCGGCCGTTGTCGAGATTGCGCACCAGGACCCAGGTGCCGAACGGCAGGAAGCGGTGCGCCGCCGAGACCGCGTGCATGTCGTACGTCTCGCCGTTCGCGGTGCGACGGCCATGGAACGGCTCGCCGTACCACGACGCGATGCCGCGCTCGACATACGGGCGGTCACGCCGCCGCAGCTCCTCGACGCGCTGCACGTCTGCCGGCTTCGGCCGGTGCTTCACGTCGCCGCTGGCGCAACCCAGACCGAGGAGGGCGAGCAAGAGCGCGGCGCGCGCTCGATCTCTACCGCCACCAACGCTCCAAGGCTCCATGGACTCACCCCGAAGCGGCCGCGCAGCGCTGCAGCGCTGCCCCGTCACCGCTCACACCCGCGGTTCCTCCACCTCGGCCGGCCGCAGCCGCGCGAGCAGCGGATCGACGACCTCGGCGAGGTGTTCCTCGACCTGTCGCACGCTGCGACCGGTGAAGGCCTCGGCGTCGAGCGCCGCCTCGAGCTCCGCGCGACCGGCGCCGAAGCGGCCGTCCGCGGCGAGGAGATCGAGCAACGGGTTCGGCTCGCCGCGCGACACCGCGGCGTGGGCTTCGAGGCTGTGCCGCCGGATCGCTTCGTGCAGCTCCTGGCGGTCGCCGCCGCGCAGCGTGCCGGCCATCAGGAACGTCTCGGTGGCCATGAAGGGCAGCTCGCGGCGCACTCGCGCCGCTATTGCCTCGCGGTGCACGACCAGTCCGCGCACGATGCCCGCCGCGAGCCCGAGCACTGCGTCTGACGTGAGCAGGCTGTCGGCGAGCACCAGGCGGCGGTTCGCGGAGTCGTCCAGGCTGCGCTCCAGCCATTGGGTGCCGGCGTTGAGCGGGCCGTTGAGACTGTCGGTGATCAGGCGTCGCGCCAGCGAGCACATGCGCTCGGCGCGCACCGGGTTGCGCTTGTAGGCCATCGCGGAGGAGCCGACCTGCTCGGAGCCGAACGGCTCCGAGAGCTCGCCGACGCCCTGCAGCAGGCGCAGGTCGGTGCCGAGCTTGTGGCAGCTCTCGGCGACGCCCGCGAGGGTGTGGAGGACCTGCGAGTCCTGCTTGCGCGGGTAGGTCTGCCCCGTGACCGGCCAGCTCGCCTCGAAGCCGAGGTCCGTCGCGAGTCGCCGGTCGAGCTGGCGCACGCGCTCGTGGTCGCCCGCGAAGAGCTGGAGGAAGCTCGCCTGCGTTCCCGTGGTGCCCTTTGCTCCGCGACACCGCAGCAGGTCGCGCCGCCGTTCGAGCTCTTCCAGGTCGACCGCGAAATCCTGGAGCCACAAGCACGCGCGCTTGCCGACGGTGGTGAGCTGCGCCGGTTGGAAGTGGGTGTAGGCGAGGGTGGGCACGTCGCGGTGCGCGTGCGCGAACGCGCGCAGCTCCGCGACCACGCGCGCCGCGCGACCGATCAGCAGCGAGAGCCCATCGCGGATCAGGAGCGCATCGGTGTTGTCGGTGAGGAAGGCGCTGGTGGCGCCGAGGTGGAGGATGCCTCCGGCGTCACCGGCCTGCTCGGCGAAGTGGCGCAGGTGTGCCACGACGTCGTGTCTCGTCTCGCGCTCGATCTCGGCGACGCGCGCGAGGTCGAGTGCAGGCGCCGCCTCCTCGAGCGCCGCGATCTGCGCGGCCGAGATCGGCAGCCCGAGCTCCGCCTGGCAGCGGGCGAGCGCGATCCACAGCCTGCGCCACGTCGCGTAGCGATGCCGGGCCGAGAACAGCCTGGCCATCTCCGCCGAGGCGTAGCGCTCGTGGAGCGGGTTCTGGGGAGCGTCGTCGAGCATCGGGGAGCAACCAGTAGCTGGGACGGGATTGTAGTGGCCGGTGAGTCCTTCGCCTGCACAGCACGTAGCAGGGGCCCCTGTGGTACCTTGCGCGTTTTCCCGCGCCGCGCCGGCGCACCCCTCAGGAGCCCGCTGATGAGACACCTGCTCTCGCTCCAGGATTGGAGTGCCGCGGAGGTGAACGAGCTGCTCGATCTCGCCGAGCTCGTGCGGCGCGAGCCGGCGCGCTACCGCTCGGCGCTCGATGGCAAGGCGCTCGGGCTGATCTTCCTCAAGTCCTCGACGCGCACGCGCGTCAGCTTCGAGGTGGCGATCCGTCAGCTTGGCGGATACGCGATCTTCTTGAGCGGCAGCGACACCCAGCTCGGGCGCGGCGAGCCGCTGGCCGACACGGCACGCGTGCTGTCGCGCTACCTCGACCTGCTGATGGCCCGTCTCTTCGGGCACCAGGACATCGTCGAGCTGGCGCGTCACTCGACCATCCCGGTGATCAACGGCCTGACCGACCGGTTCCACCCCTGCCAGGCGCTCGCCGACGTGCTCACGCTGCGCCAGTGCTTCGGTGAGCTCCGCGGGAGGAAGCTGGCGTACATCGGCGACGGCAACAACGTCGCGCACTCGCTGCTCCTGGCGGCGGCGCGGACCGGGCTCGACATCGCGGTGGCCTCGCCGCCGGGATATCGGGTCGACCCCGAAGTGCTCGAGGAGGCGCGCCGGGGCGCCGCCGAGACCGGGGCGACGATCGAGGACATCGAAGACCCCGCGGCTGCGGCGCGCGGCGCGAGCGCGCTCTACACCGACGTCTGGACCTCGATGGGGCAGGAGAAGGAGCAAGCCGAGCGACTGCGCGCCTTCGAGGGCTACAAGGTCGACGCCTCGCTGATGTCGCTCGCCACATCAGACGCGGTGTTCCTCCACTGCCTACCGTGTCACCGCGGCGAGGAGGTCAGCGCCGAGGTGGTGGACGGTCCCCAGAGCCGTGTCTTCGAGCAGGCCGAGAACAGGCTGCATGCACAGAAGGCCGTGATGCTGCGGGTGATGGGAGTGGCCTGACCCCGTACGCCCCCCGCACGTCCTCGTGCGTCCCCGGACGTCCTCGTGCGTCCCCGGACGTCCTCGTACGCCCCTGCGCCCCACCCGATCCACCAACCGGCGGCCGGTCGCTGGTAGACTGTGGCCTTCGACGGCTGCCATGTCGGTGCCGTTTCCCTAGTCGGGCGCGCTCGCCGACCGCGGGCGCCGCGGGCCGGCTTCCCACGCGCTGGTTGGGGTACCGCGGGAGGCTCTTGACCCAGCTCCAGCTCCGCTACCGGATCGATGACGCGCCGCAGCTCGTGCCGCTGCGCGGTGCGGACGTGCGCGTCGGGCGCGGTAGCGACAACGATCTGGTGCTGCCGGACTTCTCGGTCTCGCGCCGTCACGCGATCTTCCGGCTGGAGGGCGGCGAGTGGTACGTGCTGGATCTCGACAGCACGAACGGCGTGCAGATCAACCGCATGCCGGTCAAGAAGGGGAAGATCAAGGCCGGCGACCACCTCAAGATCGGCATCTTCGAACTGCAGGTGGAGCCGGCCGAGGCCGCGCCGGCCCCGAAGAAGGCCCCGTCGCCCCGGTCGGACGCGATGGCGAACGCGACCATCGTGCGCAAGCTCTCGGATTTCTCCGCGGAGTTGGGTCGCGACCTGCAGGGTCCGGGGCCCGGCTCGGCGGAACGGCCTCTCCAGCCGCTGCGCGAGGAGGACACCGTGCCACCGCCCAGCGAGGGCGGCGGCGGCGTCAGGTTCTATCGCTACCTCAACCGCCTGGCGCGCGATCTGATCCACGTCGACACCGTGGAGGACGTGCTCAAGAAGGTGATGGACATCGCCTTCGAGGCGTTGCCGGTCGATCGGGGTTTGATCCTGCTCGGCCCCTCGATCGAGCACGTCCGGTGCGAGATCATGCGGGTGGGCGAAAAGGTATGGATGCATCCCGAGGGCGAGGTGCCGGTTTCGCACATGATCCTGCAAACGGTGATGGAGGAGCAGGTCGGCCTGCTCACCCTCGACGCGCTCGACGACCAGCGACTGGCGGGCGGCGAGTCGATCCGCATCCACGGCATCCGCGCGGCGATGTGCGCGCCGCTGTGGTCTTTCGAGCTGATCAACGGCTTCATCCAGGTCGACACGCCGTTCCATGCCGGCTCGTTCACCGAGCACGATCTCGACTTCCTGATCACCCTCGCCAACTACGCCGCGGTGGGCGTGCAGCGGATCCAGGAGCAACGCGCGCGCGGGCGGCTCGAGCGCTACCACTCGCCAGCGGTGCTCGACGCGGTGCTGCGCCAGGAGGGGGACGCCGCTCACTCGGAAACCAGGCTGCGCAACGCCGAGGTGACCGTGCTGTTCGCCGACCTCGTCGACTTCACGGCGTTCTCTGAGTCCGCGTCGCTCGACAAGGTGGCCGAGCTGCTCACCGGCTACTGCTCGCGGGCGGTCAAGGCGATCTTCGAGGAGGGCGGCACCCTCGACAAGTACATCGGCGACTGCGTGATGGCGTTCTTCGGCGCGCCGATGCGCCAGGACGACCACGCGCTGCGCGGCGTGCGCTCGGCGCTGCGCATGATGACCGCGATCGACGAATGGAACGCCGAGCGCGTCAGCCAGGGGCTCGCCGAGGTCAGGGTGCGGATCGCCCTCAACAGCGGACCGGTGCTGGTGGGCGACGTCGGCACCGAGCAGCGCGTCGACTACACCGTGCTGGGGAACACCGTGAACGTGGCGGCGCGCCTCGAGAGCACCGTGGCCCAGCCGGGCGAGATCACGATCGGTGAGGACACGGCAAGGCGCCTGCGGGAGCAGCAGGGCGACACGGGCATCGAGCTCGAGCAGCTCGGACGCTTCGCGCTCAAGGGGCTGCAGCAGCAGGTCACGCCGTACCGAGTGGTGCGTTCGACGCTGGCGCCGCCGAACCCGATCACGACTCCCGGCAGGCCGTCGACCGCGCGCTCCCGCGCCTGACCCGTGCGCGCCGCGGACTGGGTCCTGGTCACCGGCAATCCGGGCAAGCGCCGCGAGGCCGAGGAGGTGCTCGGGAGGGCGGTCGCGTGTGTCGAGCTCGACCTGCCCGAGCTGCAGTCCGACCGCCTCGAGGAGGTGCTGCAGGCAAAGGCCGAGGAGGCTTGGCAGCGCCTGCGACGACCGGTAGTGGTCGAGGACACCGGCCTCGAGCTCGACACGCTGGGCGGCTTTCCGGGGCCGCTGGTCAAGTGGATGCTGCGTGCGATCGGCCCCGATGGCATCGCGCGGATCGCGATAGAGCGCGACGAGCCGGGTGCCGTGGCGCGCTGCATGCTGATGCTGCGCGACGGCGGCGGCAGCGTGTTGGCCGAGGGCTCGACCCGCGGCGTCCTGGTCCTGCCGGGTCGCGGCGAGGGTGGCTTCGGCTGGGATCCGGTGTTCCAGCCGGAGGGTGAGACCAGGACCTACGGCGAGCTGCCCGCGGCGGTGAAGTCCGAGATCGGACACCGCGGCCGAGCGTGGCGCGCGCTGCTCGAGAAGCTGCGCGCGGCCTAGCAGCCCGTGGTGGAACCCCCGTGGGCTGCGTTGGGAGCGCCGTGGGGCCGGATGCTCATGCGGTGCGCGGGGAAGGCCCTTCGCCTGCAGGGGCTCTACCGGCGGCTCGGCGTTGGCGCGTGAGCGGTGGCGATGCTGGGTCCATCGCTGAGCGAGCGCAACACCGCAGACGGCCCCACGCCGCCCCAACCGCTTGGGGCGCGGGGGTTTGCGGCCGCTGGCTGCGTTGGGCCTCCTGCACGATGGCACCGCATCGCGTTCGTCG
>DATLFI010000026.1:0-16214 GCA_035524895.1 Thermoanaerobaculia bacterium
GGCCGCAAACCCCCGCGCCCAAAGCGGTTGGGGCGGCGTGGGGCCGTCTGCGGTGTTGCGCTCGCTCAGCGATGGACCCAGCATCGCCACCGCTCGCGCGCCTTGCATACGGCCCCACGGCGCTCCCAACGCAGCCCACGGGGGTTCCACCACGGGCTGCTGGGCTTGCTGGGAATCCTGGCCGTGTCCTGGCCGTCGCTCGCCCGCCAGCTCGAAGTCGGCTCCGCCGGGAATGCCGCCTCCGAGGTCGAGGCACGCACTGTGGGTGCCTGGGTGAACGACGAGGCGCTCGCTCGCGCCGGCGGCGTTCGCGAAGGCTGGCTCACGCACGGGCGGACCTATTCCGAGCAGCGATTCAGCGAGCTCGACCAGGTCGACGACTCGAACGTGGCGAAGCTCGGCCTCGCGTGGTCGTTCCCAACCGGGACGCGCCGGGGCATCGAGGCGACGCCGATCGTGGTCGATGGCGTGATGTTCCTGACCGCGCCGTGGAGTGTGGTGCACGCGCTGGATGCCCGCACCGGCGAGGAGCTCTGGCGCTTCGATCCCGAGGTGCCGCGGTCCTACGCGTCGAAGGCCTGCTGCGACGTGGTCAACCGCGGCGTCGCGCTGTACCGAGGCCGCGTCTTCGTGGGTACGCTCGACGGCCGCCTGGTTGCGCTCGAAGCAGCCACCGGCAAGGTCGAGTGGGACGTCGTCACGGTCGACCAGAGCGTCCCGTACACCATCACGGGCGCGCCACGCGTGGTGCGCGGCAAGGTGATCATCGGCAACGGCGGTGCCGAGTACGGCGTGCGCGGCTACGTCTCCGCGTACGACTGGCAGACCGGCGAGCTCGTGTGGCGGACGTACACCGTGCCCGGCGATCCCTCCAAGGGCTTCGAGTCCGAGGCCATGCGCCGGGCTGCCGAGACCTGGACCGGCGAGTGGTGGACCGTCGGCGGTGGCGGCACGGTCTGGGACTCGATGGCGTTCGACCCGGAGCTCGATCTGATCTACATCGGCACCGGCAACGGGTCGCCGTGGAACCGCCACGTGCGCAGCCCGGGCGGTGGCGACAACCTGTACCTGTCGGCGATCCTGGCGTTGCGGGCCGAGACGGGAGAGCTCGTCTGGCACTACCAGACCACCCCCGGCGACTCTTGGGACTACACCGCGACGCAGCACATCGTGCTGGCGGACCTCGAGATCGCCGGTCGCCAGCGCAAGGTCGCGATGCAAGCGCCGAAGAACGGCTTCTTCTACGTGCTCGACCGCGCCACCGGCGAGCTGATCTCCGCGGAGGCCTATGTGCCGGTGACCTGGGCGGAGCGCGTGGACCTCGCCACCGGGAGGCCGGTCGAGCATCCGAGCGCGGACTACCGCTATCGTGACGCCGTCGTGCTGCCCTCGGCTCTGGGCGGTCACAACTGGCAGCCGATGTCGTTCCATCCGGGGACGGGTCTCGTGTACCTACCAGCCCAGGAGCGGGCCGCTGCCTACGCTCACGACGGCGACTTCACGTACAACCCCAACACCTGGAACACGGGCACTCGCCGCGCGGGGCCGGAGGCGGTGCAGGAGGCGCAGGCGCGTCCGGTGCGCGCATTCCTCCTGGCCTGGGACCCCGTCGCGCAGCGCGAGCGCTGGCGGGTCGAGATGGCGGGCTACTGGAACGGAGGCGTGCTTTCGACCGCGGGCAACCTGGTGTTCCACGGGCGCTCCGATGGCTTCCTGGTCGCCTATCGCGCCACCGACGGTGAAGAGCTCTGGAAGGCCTGGGCAGCCACCGGGATCATCGCCGCTCCGATCAGCTACGAGCTCGATGGAGTGCAGTTCGTCACCGTGGCCGCTGGTTGGGGAGGCGCGTTCGGCCTGCAGCAGCCCGACCCGGCAGGTTCCGGGCTCGCCGATCCGGGGCAGGTGGTGACCTTCCAGCTCGGCGGGCGCGCGGCTGCGTCGGCGGCGACCGCGTCGGGTGGTGCCGCGGCCCCCTCGCCCGCGAGCTTGCCCGCGATCCCGGACGTCGGGGGTGATGCGCGCGTCTCGGAGGGAGAGCGTCTCTACGGGGCGTGGTGCTCCGCCTGCCACGGCGTCGAAGCGACGGGCGGCGGTATCGTGCCCGACCTCAGGCGTTCTTCGCGGAGCACGTTCGCCGACTATCCAGCGATCGTGCTCGAGGGCAGCCGCCAGGATGGCGGCATGCCTTCGCTGAAGGGCAAGCTCGATGCAGCCGAGGTCGCCGCGATCCGGTCCTACGTGATCCAGCGCCGCAACGTGCTCGCGGGGCGAAGCGGGTAGCAGTGGTCCATGGGCCGCCCATGGACCACTGCGTGAAGCGGCCGGGCCCCGTCCCGGAAGCGCGCGCCGAGCGCGCGCGTGCCGTCGCAGCGCGATGCCGAGTAAGGCGACGGTTGAGGGAACTCTCGATCGACGCGACGGGCCGGGTGGGCGGGTCCGGGCCGGGCCCCGCCCCGGCCGCGCGTTGCCGAACAGGAGAACGTCGAGCTCGGCCTTACCCTACGGGAGATGAAAGCAAGGCCCTTTCAGAACGGCCCGCTCGGGCGTCGACGGCTCATCGGTCCGCGATCGGCTGTGCCAACCCGACGACGTTGCCGCCCGGCTCGCGGACGAAGATCTCGCGCATGCCGTAGAACGTGTCGCGCGGCCCGAGCAGAAGGGTCGCGTCGACCAGCGACCCGCGTACTGCCTCGAGGTCTTCCACCTCCACGAAGAGGTACGTCGGTGACGCGCGCTCGGGCGCCAGGCTCGCGTCGTCCGCTCGCATACTGTCGAGTGTTTGCATCATCAGCTCCATGCCGTCTCGCTGCAGGATCACGAAGCCCAGGCGGTCTTCGTGGGGCACCTCCGCGGTAACCGCGAATCCGAGGCTGCGCCAGAACGGTAGCGATGGCTCGATCTGGTCGACCTGGAGGATCGGCGTCATCTTGCGCAAGACCGGGGGCGGATCGCTCGGCATGGCTGCTCCTGCCGCGAGGCTGGCCGCGAAGGCCGCGGCCAGCAGGCGGGTCGAGATCGTTCTCGTGGAACGCGGTGGACGCGTGCAACGCGGTGGGCGGGTCATCCAGAAGCTCCTCCGCCTGCAGCGTACGACGGCTGGGCCTGATTGCGGTAGGACGGTTTGGAACACTGGAGGCTTCCTGCATCAATGGGGGACACGCAGTGGCTATAGTGCTGCGCCCACCAAGCCCGAGGACAGCGCCATGGATCTGATCGATCGCCTGCGTCAAGAGCTCGGATCCGACAGCGTGCTGGAGGGAGAAGAGGTGCGCCAGCGCGGCAGTGGCTGGGGGCGGCCCGAGCCGTGCGGTGCGCTCGCGCTGGTGCGGCCGCGGAGCACGGAGGAGGTCTCGCTGGTGCTGCGCTCGTGCCACGAGATGAGGCAGCCGGTCGTGACGCACGGCGGCCTCACGGGCCTGGTGGGCGGGGCGGTCGCGGGCGAGGGCGAGCTGGTGCTCTCGCTCGAGCGGCTGAACCGCATCGAGGAGGTCGATGCCCAGGGTCGCACGATGACGGTGCAGGCCGGCGTGACGCTGCAGGCCGTGCAAGAGCACGCCGAGGCCGAAGGCCTGCTGTTCGCCCTCGACCTCGGGGCTCGCGGCTCGTGCACCATCGGAGGCAACGTCGCGACCAACGCCGGCGGCAACCACGTGATCCGTTACGGCATGACGCGAGCCCAGGTTCTGGGTCTCGAGGCGGTGCTGGCCGACGGCACGGTCATCTCCGATCTCGGCAAGATGCTCAAGAACAACGCCGGCTACGACCTCAAGCAGCTATTCATCGGCTCCGAGGGCACGCTCGGCGTGGTGACTCGCATCGTCCTTCGCCTCTGGCCCAGGCCGCGCAGCGAGGCCACCGCCTTGGTTGCCTCGGCTAGCTTCGGCAAGGTTGTCGAGCTGCTGGCCGAGGCGCAGCGGCGGCTCGGCTCCGACCTCGCGGCTTTCGAGGTGATGTGGCCGGAGTTCTACGACATCGTGACCACGCCGCCGGCAAGGAACCAACGTCCGCTCGAGCACGGTCACCCGATCTACGCTCTGGTCGAGGCCCTCGGGACGTCTCCCGACGAGGACCGAGCTCGCTTCGAGGCGTTCCTCGGCGAGGCAGTCGAGGCCGGGCTCGTGGAGGACGCCGCGGTGGCCACCACGCCTCCTGAACGGCGCGCGCTGTGGGCGCTGCGCGATTCGGTCGATCAGCTCGCGCGTCTGGGACCGATCTACACCTTCGACGTGAGCTTGCCCATAGCCACCATGGAGTCGTACGTCGCCGAGGTACGCGAGCGCCTCGGGCGTGAATGGTCCGATCCGAAGTGCGTCGTCTTCGGCCATCTAGGCGACGGCAACCTCCACGTGATCGCTGGCGTCGGCGAGAGTGGGCCGGCCGTCAGGCTGCGCGTCGAGCACGCCGTGTACGACCCGCTGCGGGCGCGGGCCGGATCGGTATCCGCGGAGCACGGGATCGGCCTCGAGAAACGCCCGTGGCTCTCGTGGAGCCGCGGCCCAGACGAGATCGCCCTGATGAGGCGGATCAAGGTCGCGCTCGATCCGAAGGGGATCCTGAACCCGGGAAAGGTGCTGCCGCCGGAGTAGCTCAGGCTACGACTACGAGTTGCGATCCCGACCGCCGGCGTTCGGGCTGGCCTTCATCACGGCTTCCAATCGGGTGGCGGCAGGAAGTAGATGGTGAGACGCGGTCGCCACGCCGAGCTGGGACCTGCGTGGCGAAACGCTGCTCCGATCACCTTGCCCGAGGGCGTGTCCTCGACCACCGGCAGTGCGGACCATCGACCCGCGCCACCCGGGCAGTCCTGGTCGGGGATGCAGGGCAGCACGCCGGCGGGTCCCTCGACCTCGAGCTGGAAACCCTGGAACCCGGCGCCGCGAGGTAGCTTCACGGCTAGTACCTGGCAGCCGCCGGTGGCGAAGTCCCGCGCGACGTCCGAGAGCTCTGCCGGCACGGTCGGGTTCGCGGCGAGCAACGGGCCAGCGACCCGCTCCGTGTCCGGGGTCGCGGGCATCGCGGCAAGTTCTTTGGCGAGAGCTGCCGTCAGCGGACGCAGGGCGGCGGGGCACGGAGGCGGACCCGCGGATCGCGACTCGCCGCCGGCGGTGACCGCCCACTCGTTGGGCCGGCACTCGATGCAAGAACCGTCGCGCGAGGCACGCAGCGATTCCGATCGCGGCGGAGGGGTGGGCGGAGCCGGTGCTGGTGCCGGTGGTGCCGCGGTGCCGGGTCGTGCGGTGGGTGGTGGGTCCTCGCGGGGAGGAGTCGGAACGACCGTCTCGATCGGGGCAGGCGCGGCAGCGGTAGGTGTCGGGGCCGCTGCCTGCTGCGGGCGGTCTCGAGGATCGGGCGTCGGCTCGGCTGGAGGCGCAGGCCGGTCAGGAGCCGAGGGGCTCGGCGACGCCGGGTCGCGGGCGCTGGCCGGCGCCGGAAGCGGTGGGTGTCGCCCCGCGTCGGCCGCGCGCCGGCGCTCGCGCTCCTCGCGCTCGCGCCGCCGCGCTTCTTGCTCCTCGGTCCGCGTCTGGTCCCGGGCGGCTCGCTCCGCCTCGCGCTGGGTAGGACGGGCTTCGCCCGCTGCCTCGCTCCGTCCCGCGGGGCGCTCGCGCTCGCGTGCTCTGGGTGCTCCCGTCGCGCCGCGCGGCGGTCCTGCGACCGAGTAGATCCGAATGCGCAGCCGCTCGGTCGAGTCGCCGAACTTCACCTGGAAGGTCTTCTCCTCGACTGGCTTGCGACCGGCATCCAACCGTACCTGCGCGTCATAGCCGAGGAACTGCGGGTGGCGGACGCTCACCACCCAAAGACCCTCGGCGAGTCCGGCGACCTCGGCAGCGCCCGCAGCGTCGGTCTCGAGCCGAGGCCCGTTGCCGGCGGTGCCGAGGTAGGCGAGCACCACCGAGGCGCCGCCTACCGGTCGCCCACCGCGGTCTTTGACCTCGACGCCGAGGCCCGCGGGCCCGGCCCAAGGTTGGGCGCGAGCGGAGTCCGCGCAGAGCGCAGACAACAGCACGATCCAGAGCCAGGCGAGCCGAGCACGGGACATCGGCTCACGGTAGCACGGGGCCGAAGGCCGCGGTCCGCTATCGCAGGCCCGTCAACTGGCGGGCGATGACCACGCGCTGGATCTCGCTGGTGCCCTCGTAGATCTCGGTGATCTTGGCGTCCCGGTAGTAGCGCTCGATCGGCAGCTCGCGGCTGTAGCCCATGCCGCCATGGATCTGCAGCGCTTCGTTGGTCACCCACACGGCGGCCTGCGAGGCGTAGAGCTTCGCCATGCTGGACTCGAGAGTGAACGCTCCCCCCTCCCGCTTGCAGCGGGACTTGGCGAGCGCAGCCTGGTAGGTGAGGAGGCGGCTCGCCTCGACACGACACTTCATGTCGGCGAGCTTCTGCTGGATCATTTGAAACTGGCCGATCTTCTGGCCGAAGGCCTCGCGATCCTTGGCGTACGCGATGCTCGCCTCGAGCGCGGCCTCGGCGATGCCGACCGCCTGTGCCGCGATACCGATGCGTCCGGTGTCGAGCGTGGCCATCGCGACCTTGAAGCCCTGACCGTCCTCGCCGAGGCGGTTCTCCACCGGGCAGCGGTAGTCGTCGAACAGGATCTCCGAGGTCGCGCTCGCGCGGATCCCCATCTTGGGCTCGGTCTTGCCCCGTGTGAAGCCTTCGCGGTCGGTCTCGATCAGGAACGCGGTCACCCCGTGGTGCCTCTTCTCGGGCGCAGTCATCGTGTAGAGAACTATGTAGTCGGCGTACGGCGCCGAGCTCACCCACGACTTGCGGCCCGAGATCACGTAGTGGCTGCCGTCCGCGCAGAGCGTGGCCCGGCTGCGCATATTGCCGGCGTCGCTGCCGCTCATGGGCTCGGTGAGGCTGAAGGCGCCGATCTTCTTGCCGCTCGCAACCGGCTCGAGAAAGCGCCGCTTCTGGTCCTCGCTGCCGTAGAGCAGGATCCCGCCGCAGTAGAGCGAGTTGTTGACGGATGCCACTGTGGCGTGGCTGGCGTCTGCTCTGGCGATCTCGATGATCGCGAGCACGTACGACAGCGGGTCGAGCCCAGCGCCGCCGTACTCCTCCGGTACCTCGATCCCCATGAAGCCGAGCTCGCCGAGCTGTCGGACGGTTTCGAGCGGGAACTGGCCGGTCTCGTCGTGGTGGGCGGCGATCGGAGCGATGTGCTTCTGCGCGAACTCGCGCGCGGTCTTTTGGAGCAGCCTGTGTTCCCCGGTGAGTAGGTCTTGCATGGGGGCGGAGGTTAGCGGATGCCGTGCCGGCGGGTCTCCTGGCACTGCTGCCCCGTAACCTTCACCGTCATATTCCGTCTCAAGAGGTAGCCCGGGCTGTCTGGCTGCCGCACGCGTCACCGAGGAGCTTCATGACCGCTCTCCTAGTCGACCTCCGACAGGCCCTCCGATCTCTGCGCAAGACGCCTACCGCGACGCTGGTCATCGTCGTCACGCTGGCGCTCGGCATCGGCGCGAACGTCGCGATCTTCAGCGTGCTGCGGGGCGTGATCCTCCGGCCCCTGCCCTACCCGGAGCCTCGAGAGCTGGTGATGGTGACCTCGCAGTTCCCCGGTCTCGGCTTCGACCGGTTCTGGATCTCGCCCCCCGAGTACCACGAGTACCGAGCCTGGAACGAGACCCTGGAGGAGGTGGGCGCCTACCGAGCGGGAGAAGCGAGCGTGGCCGGCGGCGACCAGCCGATGCGGGTCCGCGCGGCGGTGGCCACCGCCACGTTGTTCCGCGTTCTCGGGGTGGAGCCGATCCGCGGTCGCGTCTTCACGGAGGAGGAGGACGTCCCGAACGGACCTCCGGTCGCGGTGCTGTCGCACGAGCTCTGGCAGAGCGGCTTCGGTGGTGACGAGTCGGTGGTGGGACGTCAGGTCGAGGTCAACGGGGCGCCGACCACGATCGTGGGCATCATGCCCCCCGGCTTCGATGTCGAGGACAACGAAGTGCGCCTGTGGCGTCCGGTACAGCTCGACCCGGCGGCGACCAACCGCGGCAGCCACTTCCTCTATCTCGTCGGTCGCTTGCGCGACGGCGTTCCGCTCGAGCAGGCGCGGGCCGATCTCGCTCGCATGCTCGCGACCTGGGAGGATCGGCTCGGGGGCGAGAGCTTCCACGTGCCCAACGAGGAGAACCACCGTCTCCAGCTCGCTCCGCTCCACGAGGAGGTGGTCGGCGGCACGCGGCAGGCCGTGCTCGCGCTCCTGGGCGCGGTCGGGTTCGTCCTGCTCATCGCATGCGCCAACGTCGCGAACGTGATGCTCGCGCGCTCGGAAGCGCGCCAGCGCGAGGTCGCGATCCGTAACTCGATGGGAGCCTCGCGCTTCCGCCTGGTGCGCATGCTGCTCGTGGAAAGCCTGATCCTGGCTTTCGGGGGAGGGGCGCTGGGCATCGCGGTGGCGCACTTCGGACTCCAGGCGCTGCTGCGTGCCAGCCCGGACAGCCTGCCCCGCATCGACGAGATCTCGATCGATCCGCTAGTGCTGCTCTTCACCGTGGCGGTGGCGATCTTCACCGGCCTGCTGTTCGGTATCGCGCCCGCGCTCCAGCTTCGACTCCGCCGCGTCGGCAGTCTGCTCAAGGAGGGCGGCCAGCGCACGTCGGCGAGTGGCGGGGCCGCCCGCCTGCGTCGTCTGCTGGTGGTGACCGAGCTCGCGCTCGCGGTGGGTCTGGTGGTGGGCGCGGGGCTCATGGTGCGCAGCCTCGACCGTTTGCTCAGCGTTGACGCCGGCTTCGATCCTCGCGGGCTCACCTCGTTCCAGCTCTCCCTGCCGGTGTCCAGGTACCCGGACGCCGGTACCCAGACGGCCTTCTTCGACCGCTTGCTCGCGAGTCTCGAGAGCGTGCCGGGTATCGCCGGCGCGGCCGCGATCAATGGCCTGCCGCCGCTGCGCGACGTCAACGCCAACGACATGGATTTCGAGGGAGTCGAGCCCAGCGCCGACACGCCCTTCAACATCGACTACTGGCAGTTCGTCACCGACCGGGCGGTCGAGACCTTGGGCATCCGCCTGCTCGAAGGCCGCAGCTTCGGCCCGGGCGACGACGGCCAGTCGACGGCGGTGGCGCTGGTGAACCGGCGCGCCGCGGAGACGTGGTGGAAGGGGTCGAGCCCGCTCGGGCGCCGGATGCGCCCCTGCTGCGGCGACGACGTGCCCTGGTTCACCATCGTGGGCGTGGTGGACGACGTCAAGCAGGGCGGTCTCGACCAGCAGGCGGGGACCGAGGTGTTCTGGAGCTTCCGGCAGGTGGGCGAGAGGCTCGGCTTCGCGCCGCGCACGATGTACGTCGCGGTTCGCTCTCAGCTCGCTCCCGACGCGCTCACCGAGGCGCTGCGGCGGGAAGTGTGGGCGATCGACCCGGCTCTGCCGGTGGCGCACGTGTCCTCGATGGAGGAGGTATTCGGCGCCTCGATCGCGCGTGCTCGCTTCCTGACGCTGCTGCTCGCCATCTTCGGCGGGCTCGCGCTGACGCTCGCGGCGCTGGGCATCTATGGCGTCATGTCGTACACGGTGGCCAAGCGTTCGCAGGAGCTCGGTATCCGGATTGCGCTCGGCGCCGATCGCGGGCGGGTGCTCCGCCTGGTCCTGATGCAGGGGCTGGCGATGACCCTGGTCGGCCTGTTGGTCGGCGTCGTCGCAGCCTGGGGTCTGTCGCGGCTCCTCGGCACGCTGCTGTACGGCGTCGCCGCGACCGACCCGGCTACCTACGCTTTCGTGCTCGCTCTGCTCTTTACCACCGCTCTGCTGGCGTGCCTGCTGCCCGCCCTTCGGGCCACCCGCGTCGACCCCATCGGCGTGTTGCGCAGCGAGTGACGCGGCGCCCGGCGGCGCTCGGCGGTGGTACAGAGTAGGGCCGTCGTGCCTCGCGGTCTCAGTGGCGCGGCGTGGGAGGAACCTGTATCTCCAGCTCGAGGGCGACCAGCTCGCCGACGCCATGGCGCCTGCCGCTCCACCGTACCCGGATGCGCTCGCCGCCTTCGTCCTCGACGCGCATCAGCGCGTACTGGCCGCGGCCAGGGAAGGTCCCTTCGCTGTAAGGGCCGCCCTTCACCGAGCCGTTGCGATCGAGGGCTCCGCTGTGCAGCACAGGGAAGCCGGGCTTGCCTTCTCCTGCATACCCGTTGTTCGTACCATCGTCCATGGCGAGCATGTGCGCGTCTCCCGACAGCATCACCAGGTTGGTGATCCCGCGTTCGGCGATGCGTTCGGCGATCTCGCGTCGTTCTTCGGCGTAGCCGCCCCAGTCGTCGGCGGTCGGCCTGGGCGGCGCGATCCAGGGCAGGGTGTTGACCCACACCACCAGGCCGAACCGCGGCGCCTCGTCGAGGCGGTCGAACAGCCAGGCCTTCTGCGCAGCGCCCAGCATGGTCTTGCGCGGCCCATCGGCGAACCGATGCGGCGTGCGTTCGGAACGCGTGTCGGTGACGACGAACAGCACGCGCCCCAGAACGAAGCTCTGATGGATCGGCTGGTCGCCGTCGCCGGCTGCGAGCGGGTAGTGCGGCACGACCTCGCGATACACCTGGCGTGCCGTGACTCGTCCCAGCGTGGAGCGATCGCTGTTGTTGCCGGTGAAGTCATGGTCGTCCCAGACATAAGCGGTGGCCATCGAGCGGAAGAGTGCCGACTGTCGGGAGGAGGCGAGCACCCGGTCGTAGGCGCGCCGGTAGAGGTCGGGGTCTCGGCTGGAGACGTTCTCGTAGTGGAAATCGCCGAGGTGTAGGAACAGCAGCGGGCTCGCGCTGCGGATCTCGTCGAACACCGGATGGTTCGAGCCGGTCTGCGCGCACGCACCGAGCGCGATCGTGAACGAGAACGGTCCCTCCTCCGGCGTGGTGAAGTGTCCCGCTCTCGGGAGCTGGAGCTGGCTGCCGACCTCGACGGCGTAGTGATAGTCCCGGCCAGGCACGAGACCGTCGACCGTGAAGGTCACCACGCTGGGGTCGGTCTGCCCGGGCTCGCCGTCGACATGGCGAACGTTCTCGAAGCCGAGGTCCTCGGCCACCGCGAGACGGGCACTGCTGGCGAGCGCGCCGCGCAGCCTGGCCTTGACGACCGTCGAGGTGGGTTGGAGCGCACCCACCCACACCCATTCGACGGGTGAGCCCGTGGCATGCAGCGCCGCGGCAGCGCCGGCCGTCGCTACAGGCTCGCGCGACGCCCAGCCGTTGCCGCAGGCGGCGCTGGCGAGAATCGCCAGCGCCAGCGGGACACCGATCGCGAGTCGTCCTACACGTCGTGAGCGAGCGAGCATGCGGCGACGATCTTGTCATTCGCCGCGCGTTCGCTCCTCGCGTGGCGCGACGCCGGCTCGCTACAGCGACGGGCGCGCTCATTCCCGGCCGGTCGGAATGCGAACCTCGAGCTCGAGAATCGCTTCGACAGCCGCTGCGACGGCCTCGGAGTCAGCCGTCGATCCTGCCGCGCGCAAGGCGTTGGTGATCTCGTCGCGGAGCTCGGGAGCCGAGCCGCGAACGCGCAGCCAGCCGTTCGAGATGTTCATGGAGAGCACCTCGGCGGCTCGCGCGGCCGCCGATTCCAAGGCGGCGAGTGGCACGCCTGGGCCGAGCTGCTCTTCGAGCAGGTCGCGCAGCTCCCCTCGCAGCGCGCGCTCGACTCGGCGATGCACGGCCTCCAGCTCGCGATGGATCGGTTCCATCCGCCGGTGGATGCGCTCCATCTCCTCGTGCACGGGCCTCATCTGCTCGTGGACGGCCTCCATCCGGTGTTGGATCGGCTCCAGCTCCCTGTGGGCCGTCTCGAGCCTGTCGCCGACCAGCTCGAGCTCTCGGTGCAGCGACTCCATCCGCTCGTGCGCCGGTTCCATGGCCTGGTGCACGCGCTCGATCTCGGCGAAACGCGGCTCGAGCTCTCGGTGCAGCGACTGCATTCTCTCGTGGATGGGCTCCATGCGCCGATGCAGCGCCTCGAGCTCCCGCGCCAGGTCTTCGCGGGCTTCTCGGCTCGCGGCCCCGAGTGCCTCGCTGCGCTCTTCCATCTCTTGCTGCAGCGGTCGCATCTCGCGCTCGATAGAGCGGATGCGCTCCTCGCTCGCGTGGATGCTCTCCTCGACCTCCAGCAGTCGGCGCTGGTGCGGGCGTATAGCCTCCTCCGCCTCCCGCAACTTCTCTTCGAGCGCGCTGTGCGTGCCATGGATCGCGCTCTCCACTTCGCGCACCCCTTTCTCGTGGGCGCGCGCTTCGAGCTCCAGGGCCCGGATCTGCGCCTCGTAGGGGCGGAGCTTGGTTTCTGCTCCTCGTAGCTCGTCTGCGAGCGGGTCGAGTCTGCGCTCGATGGCGCCGAGCTGCGTGGCCAAGGCGCGCAGGTCGTCGTCGAGCTCGCCGCCGTCTTCGACGGGCTGCTGCACGAACGCTGCCGGCCCGGCCGGCGGCAAGGGCGCGACGGCAGCCACCAGCGACCGAGTGGGAAGGGACAGGAGGCTGGATCCGGGAGAGCCGGCAACGCTTGGAACCGGGTGCAGCATGGCCACGGCCGCGGTGGCCGCGACCAGGAGCAGACCCAGGACGAGCCCCGCGCCGGCTGTGGCGAGCCGGCGCGCCGGAGAGGAGGAGATCGGAGCGAGGATCGACATCACGCGTACCTCCATGTGGGAGCTGCGGACGGCCGCTACGCCGGCGGCGCCGAGAGTCGAGCGCGCGCGGGCTTCGCGCGCGATGTGGACGAGATGGCCGGCATAGGCGCTCGGTCGCAAGCCGCTCTCGACGACCAGGCGGTCGCAGGCGAGCTCCTGCGCCTGGACCAAGCGCGCGGTCGCCCACCAGGCAACCGGGTTGGCCCAATAGATGCCGCATGTCAAGCGCGCCAGGTGCAGCGCGAGCCAGTCGGCGCGGCGCACGTGCGCCAGCTCGTGCAGCAGCACAGCGAGGCGGCGTTCGCGGCACCAGCCTGCCGCCGCCGCGGGCATGGCGATCACCGGACGAAGAAACCCCCAGGTCATGGGGACAAACAGCTCGGGATGCATAACCAGGTAGACCGGTCGGTGGATGTCGAGGCGGCGTCGCGCGCCGTGAAGATCCTCTCGCCACGCTTCGTCATCGAGTGGCGATGCCTCCCGCGACAGGCGCCGAAGGCTCGCGAGCTGCGCCGCCTGATGCGCGACACCCGCGGCCGTGCCGGTGAGCAGCAGGATCGCCAGCCAAGAGGCGCGACCGATGGAGGGGGATCGCGTGGCGGCGCCATCGTTCGTGACGTTGGTCGACAGGGGGTGTTGTGGCCGATCGGGAAGGAACAGGTCGGGAGTCGCGGAGCTCGCGCGGCGCAGAGAAGCGGGACCTCGCCGCGACGGTCGTGACGATGCCTCGGCGCAGGTGCCGGCGCACGCCGTAGCCGTGCCCGGCGCCATCGTCCCGACTACCGGCGGCAGCACGGGCAGCCGCACGTCCGGTAGCACCGCGTCGAGGAGGGGTGCTGTCACGCCTCCGAGCAGCCCGAGCAGCAAGAGGAGCGCGGATGCTGCTGGACGGCTCTTGAGCAGCAGCGCACCGGCGAGGCCGAGGGCAAGGATCGCTAGACCCTGCCCATAAGCAGTGAGCAAGGCGGACGGTGGGAGGAAAGTGCTCAGGACTCCGCCCAGGGTCGTGACGTCGGTCATGTTCAGCGGCCTTCCCGGCGAGCTCGTTCGATGCAGGCGACGAGTCGCTGGAATTCCTCATCGTCGAGCGAGGTCGAGCGCACGTCGAGTAGCGCCGACACGGCGCCCTCGACCGAGTCGGCGAAGAAGGTCTCGAGCAGATGTCGCGCCGCGCTGCGCCGTGCCTGCTCGAGCGGCACGGTCGGCTCGTACACGTAGCGCGGCCCATCCTCGCGGTGAACGATGTGACCCTTCTGCTCGAGGATGCGCAGCAGGGCGCGCACCGCCGAGTACGACGGCGGATCGGGCAGGTCCCCTTGGACCTCTGACACGGTGGCGCTGCCGCGACGATAGATCGCGTCCATGATCTCGCGCTCGCGCCGGCTGAGCGATGCGGTGCCGTCCCCAGGTGAGGCCTCTCCCCCCGAATCGAGCGGCAGTTTCTTGCGTCGGGTCATTCTCGCGTCGGGGAGATGTCTCGAACCGCTGCGACGGGTGCCGGGGCGCATCGCCCGGGCTCCCAGTTGGTGAGGCTAAGTTTTTAGCACTATGCTGGATTCTTAGCAATAGGTGGTACGAGGCCTTCGACTGTGAGGTTGCGGCTGGGTTCAGGTCCGAGCGTCGGTGCAGCTACCGGTGCCGGCCGTGTCGCCTGGCGCGATCCTGCTCGCAAAGCTCGCAGCCCACCCAGAACCGGGGGATGGTCACGCGATCGTTGGGTCGCATCAGCGAGCTGAGCAGGAAGCCGGGTTCGAGGTACTCCGACGCCTCCGGGTCCTCGACCCAGAGCGGCGTGCCTGAGTAGCCGTGTTCGAAGAGCTCCTCGAGCCATGCTCCTCGACCGGCCACCACCTGTCGCACCTGGAAGGACCGTGCCGTCCAGGCGCTCAGATCCTCGCCGAGCTCCGGGGCGTTTCCGCCGAGGAGCTGGCGGACCCGCTCCGGGCCTACCGGACGCACATCCCACTCGATGAGGGCTGGCTCGGCCGCCACCTCGATGCGCGCGGTCGAAGCCGGCGCGCGACGCAACGCCTTGTGAAGTCTCATGGCCATGGTCTCCTTCCTGTTGGCCGGCACGAGTGCAGTCCCGCGCGGCAGCTATCAGGTATGGAGACGTAAGAGCTCGCCAAACGCGCGCACTCGAGTGTGGAGACTAGCCAGCCATACAATCTCCGCCCAGTGGCCCGCCCTCCCTCACGACCGCCCGCTCCCAAGAAGCCTGCGCCGCCGAAGCGCCGGCGCTCCGAGCCGCCCTGGAGGCGCCGCGAGGAGGAGAGCACGAAGCCGCGGCGAGGCGGCGGCGGCCCGCCCCGTGAGGACGGCGAGCGAGGTCCCCAGAGCAAGAACGCAGTCGGCTATCGCCTCGACATCGAGTACCAGGGCACGCAGTACAGCGGCTGGCAGATACAGCAGAACGCGCGGACGGTGGCAGGCGTCCTGGAGGGGGCGCTGCGTGACGCGGGCTGCGAGATCGTGGAGCTCCAGGGGGCTGGGCGCACCGACGCAGGAGTCCATGCGCTGCACCAGGTCGCGCACCTGCGACTGCGACGCGGCATCGAGCCCGAGCCGCTGCGACGCGACCTCAACGACCGACTGCCGGGGGACGTCCACGTGCTGCGGATCGGAGCGGTGCCGCGAGGGTTCCATGCGCGGCACGACGCGGTCGAGCGCAGCTACCTCTACCAGATCAGCCGGCGGCGCACGGCGTTCGGTCGTCGCTTCGTGTGGTGGGTCCGCGACCGGCTCGACCTCGAGCGTTTGCGCTCGGCGGCGACAGCGCTCGAGGGCCGGCACGACTTCCGGCGGTTCTGCGTGGCGGCGGCAGAGCAGACCAGCACCCTGGTGCAAATCGAGGGCGTCGAGATCGTGGAGGCGGGCGATCTGATCCTGCTCCGGCTGCGCGCGTCGCACTTCTTGTGGCGGATGGTGAGGCGTACGGTCGGCACCCTGGTGGAAGCGGGCACGGGCCGCCTGCCGGTCGAGGAGATCGCAGCCCTATTGGACCCCGGCGCGCCCGATCGCGATCCCGGTCCCGCGCAGTGGACTGCGCCGCCCTCCGGTCTGTTCCTCGAGCGCGTTCGCTACGCGGGCGACCCACCGATCGGCGAGCTTCGCCCGGTGGTCGAGGTCGCCGCCTTCCGGGGCCGCTGAGGCACAGCCGAAGCGCGACGCGGGACGAGTCCTCTCGCCGGAGGGCGCTCCCGAATTGCGGCGTCGCTCGCTCGTGGATCCGCGGGGCCGTCGCCGTCGCGCGGCGCAGCGCTGCGGTCGTTGGCGTAGTCCCTGGTGCAGTCGAAGCGAAACGTCCCACGGACCACCACCGACGCAACCGGCCACGACCATGTCGATCCACAGCGGCGAGTTGACTGGCGAGCTCAGCGGCGAGTTGGCGGCCTTCTCGGAAGCCTTGCCTGCTACCTCGCGTCACGACGACAGGCACGCGACGACGCTCTGGCGGCGAGCCTGGAGCAGAGCTCTCCGGAGGTCTCGGCCGCTGCTCTCCGAGGCGGGGGCACTGTTCGCTCTCGCCACGCCGCTGGCATTGGCGGGTCTGGTGAGCATGGGCCTCTCGATCACCGACGTGGTGATGATGGGTTGGCTGGGACCGACCTC
>DATLFI010000027.1:0-8961 GCA_035524895.1 Thermoanaerobaculia bacterium
CAGCCCGCGCGCGCGACCGCGAGAGGCTGGATCTTCCTGATCGCTCGCTCCCGCGGGCTCGACACGATCCGCTCCCGCGAGTCGCGGCGGCTGCGCGAGGAGAGCACCGGAGCCGAGCTGGTCGGCTCGACCTTCGGCGCCGAGCCCGAGATGATCGAGGGGCAGATCGACGTCCACGAGGCGCTCGAGGAGCTGAGCCCCGAGCAGCGGGCGTGCGTGGGGCTGGCGTTCTTTGCCGGGTGCTCACAGACCCAGATCGCCGTGCGGCTCGGCATCCCGCTCGGCACGGTGAAGTCTCGCTTCCTCTACGGCATGCGCAGGCTGCGGGAGCGTCTCGGGCCGGTCGAGGAAGCGCGCGCGGCAGCACCCGCGCGGGAGGAACCGGCGTGACCGACCACCGCAAGCTGGATCGCGCCGAGACTCGCGACGCGGAGCTCGTGGCGTACCTGCTCGACGCGCTCGAACCCGAGGAGCGCGCAGCAGTGGAGGCTCGGCTGTCCACCTCGTCGGCGTCTCGACGCGACGTCCGCGCTTGGACGGAGACGCTGGCGCGCCTCGGCGAGGCGTCGGCGGTGCTCACCAGCCCGTCCGACATCACCCGGGCGCGTGTGCTGGCGGAGGTCCGGCGCGAGCTGGACGCATCAGCGACCGACGAGGCCGCGCCCATCGACGAGGAGACCGCCGGCGACGACCTGGAGCTGGAGCTGGAGCCGGACGTCGACGAGCCGATCTCGCGGCCGCACCTGTCCAACTTCCTCGCCATCGCCGCCGCCGTTGCGGCGCTGATGCTGGGCGTCGCCGCCCTCTGGCGCATGTCGATCGCGGACCAGCGCCTGGAGGCCTACCGCGCCGAGCGAGCAGCCGAGCAAGAGCAGATCCTGCAGCTCCTCGGCGAGACGCGCACGCGCGTCGACGGGCTCGACGAGCAGGTTGGCCGCATCGACTCGGCCGTGCGCACCATGTCGTTCCCGGCGCGCCAGAGCGTGGTGCTCGCCGGTCTCGAGTCGGCGCCGCGGGCCAGCGGCGTCGCGCACCTGCGCTCCGACCAGCAGAGCGCGGTGTTCCAGGCCTTCGGCCTGCCGCCACTGTCGCCGGAACGGACCTACCAGCTCTGGTCCATCCGCACCGGCAGTCCGGTCTCGGCCGGCATCTTCCAGGTCGACGCCGGCGGCGACGCCACCGTCGAGGTCGGGGAACTGCCCCCGCAGGCCGAGATCGACGCCTGGGCGGTCACGGTCGAGCCCGCCGGCGGCGTGCCCGCGCCCACAGGGGACATGGTATTGAGGGGATAAACCGCTATCGCCCTCCTCCCCTCTCCCTCCGGGAGAGGGGTCAGGGGTGAGGGCCTGCCCCGCCGCGACCCCCCATCCGCGCCCTACTTGCCCTTCGCCTTCGCCCACGCGTCGCGCAAGCCGACGCTGCGGTTGAGCACGGGCTTGCCGGCGGCGGTGCTGTCGGGGTCGACGCAGAAGTAGCCGACGCGCTCCAGCTGCAGGAGCTCGCCCGGTGTCGCGCGCGCGAGCGCGGGCTCGAGCTTGCAGCCGTGGAGCACCTCGAGCGACGCCGGGTCGAGGCTGGCCTTCCAGTCGCCCTCGACGGCATCGGGCTCGGCGACGGAGAACAGGGACCCGTAGAGGCGCACCTCGCCGTCGACGGCGTGCGCCTCCGAGACCCAGTGCAGCGTCGCCTTGACCTTGCGGCCGTCGGGTGCGTTGCCGCCGCGGGTCTCGGGATCGTAGGTGCAGCGCAGCTCCGTCACCTCGCCCTGCTCGTCCTTGGTCACCCCGACGCAGGTGACGAAGTAGGCGTAGCGCAGCCGCACTTCGCGGCCGGGTGACAGTCGGAAGAAGCCCTTCGGTGCGTCCTCGAGGAAGTCCTCGCGCTCGATGTAGAACACGCGCGAGAACGGCACCTGGCGCGTGCCGGCGGAGGCGTCCTCGGGGTTGTTCACCGCCTCGAGCTGCTCGACCTGGCCCTCGGGGTAGTTCTCGATCACCACGCGCAGCGGACGCAGCACGCCCATGCGGCGCTCGGCGCGACGGTTGAGGTCGTCGCGCAGGCAGTGCTCGAGCAGCGCGAGGTCGACCACCGCCTCGTGGTTCTTGGTCACGCCGATACGGTCGCAGAAGTCGCGGATCGCCTCGGGGGTGTAGCCGCGGCGGCGCAGCCCGGAGAGCGTCGGCATGCGCGGGTCGTCCCAGCCTTGCACGTAGCCGCCGCGCACCAGCTCGAGCAGCTTGCGCTTCGAGAGCACGGTGTAGGTGATGCTGAGCCGCGCGAACTCGATCTGCTGCGGGCGTGCCGCGACCGGCAGGTGGCCGGCGAGCTGCTCGAGGTACCAGTCGTAGAGCGGCCGGTGGTCCTCGAACTCGAGCGTGCAGATCGAGTGCGTGATGCCCTCGATGGCGTCCGACTGCCCGTGCGCCCAGTCGTACGTGGGATACACGCACCAGGCTGGTCCGGTGCGGTGGTGCCGCGCGTGCCGGATGCGGTACATCACCGGGTCGCGCAGGTTCATGTTGCCCGACGACATGTCGATGCGCGCGCGCAGTACGTGCGCGCCATCGGGGAACTCGCCGCGACGCATGCGCGCGAAGAGGTCCAGCGACTCCTCGACCGGCCGGTCGCGAAACGGGCTCGCCTTGCCCTCCTCGTGCCACAGCCCACGGAGCGCTCCGACCTGGTCCGCCGTGACGCTGTCGACGTAGGCCTTGCCGGCGCGGATCAGCTCCACCGCCCAGTCGTAGATCTGCTCGAAGTAGTCGGAGGCGTAGTGGAGCTCGTCCCAGTCGAAGCCCAGCCAGCGCACGTCGCGCTCGATCGCCTCGACGTACTCGGTCTCTTCGGTCAGGGGATTGGTGTCGTCGAAGCGCAGGTTGCAGGCGCCGCCGAAATCCCCGGCGATGCCGAAGTTGAGGCAGATCGACTTGGCGTGGCCGATGTGCAGGTGGCCGTTGGGCTCGGGGGGAAACCGCGTGCGCACGGCGGCGCTGCGGCCGGCAGCCCGATCCGCGGCAAGGTCCTCCGCGACGCGCTCGCGGATGAAGTCGCGCGGCGGCGCGTCCGCTGTTGCGGTCTCGTTCCTGTCATTGTTCGCTGCTGCGTTGGTCACGCTCTGGTTCTCCGAGGAACCCGCCCTCGTCGGCACGCCCAGCGCGCATGCTACAGAAAAGGCGCGACGCCCCTTGGCTGGTATCCTCGCCGCCCGGCCAACACGCCCCCGGGTCAGGAGCCCGCCCGCACATGGATCTCGAAGACAACCCAGAGCAAGCCACCTTCCGCGCGGAGTGCAGGGCGTTCCTCGACGCTCACGCGCCGCAGGCCCTGCGACCGAAGCTCGAAGCATCGACCTTCGGTCGCACCGCGTTCGAGCCCAAGGAGTACCTGCGCGAGGCCAAGGCCTGGCAGCGCAAGAAGGCCGAGCACGGCTGGGCCTGCCTGCAGTGGCCGAAGGAGTACGGCGGCCGCGGCGCGACGCCGATCCTGCGCGTGATCTGGGACCAGGAGGAAGGCATCTTCGCTCGCCTGTCCCAGGTCTTCATCATCGGTCACGGCATGTGCGGCCCGACGCTCCTCGCCTACGGCACCGAGGAGCAGAAGCGCGCCCATCTGCCGCCGATGGCGAGTGGCGACCAGATCTGGTGCCAGCTCTTTTCCGAGCCGGAGGCCGGGTCGGACCTCGCGGGCATCCGCACCCGCGCGGAGCTCCGCGGCGACGAGTGGGTGATCAACGGCCAGAAGGTGTGGACCTCCGGGGCGCAGTACAGCGACTACGGCATCCTGGTGTGCCGCTCCGACTCTTCGGTGCCCAAGCACAAGGGGATGACCTTCTTCTTCGTCGACATGAAGAGCCCTGGCATCGAGGTGCGGCCGATCCAGCAGGCAGCCGGCGAGTCCGGCTTCAACGAGGTCTTCTTCACCAACGTGCGGATCCCCGACGGCCACCGCCTGGGTGGCGCCGGCGACGGCTGGAGCGTGTCGATCACGACGCTGATGAACGAGCGGCTGGCGATCGGCGGCTCGATGCCGACCGGGTTCGACGACCTCTTTGCCTACCTGATGCGTCTCGAGACGGAAGGTGACGGCGTGCTCGAGGACAGCGCGGTGCGCGACAAGGTCGCCGATTGGTACGTGCGCACCGCCGGCCTGCGCTACACCACCTACCGCACGCTCACCGCGCTCGCCAAGGGCCAGATGCCCGGTCCCGAGAGCTCGATCGGCAAGGTGGTCGCCGGCAACACCATGCAGGAGATCGCGTCGTTCGCGCTCGAGCTCCAGGAGCAGGCCGGCGTGCTCGCCGATGAGCAGGACCCCGACGCGCTGCGCGCGAAGTTTCCGCGCATGCTGATGCGCTCGCTCGGCACCCGCATCGAGGGCGGCACCGACGAGATCCTCAAGAACATCATCGCCGAGCGCGTGCTGCAGCTTCCCGGCGACGTGCGCGTCGACCGCGACGTGGCGTTCAGCGACGTGCCCGGGGGCCGGTAGGACGGCTCCCGAGGGCGGCCGCGTCAGACCTCGGGCAGCTCCCGCGCCAACAGCTCGAGAATCTCTTCCTGCGACGAGTGCGTCAGGATTTCCTCGACGTGCCCGGGCTCGCGCACCCAGCGCGAGACGGCCTGCAGGAACTTCAAGTTCTGCCGCGGGTCCGACTTCGGCGAGACGATGACGAAGAAGAGACGCGCGGGCTGGCCATCGGCGGCCTGGACGTCGATACCTGCGGGGGCGATGCCGACAGCGAGCGCGGCGCCATCGATGCCGTCGATCCGGCAGTGCGGGATGGCCACTCCCCCGCCGATGCCGGTGGAGCCGAGCTGCTCGCGTTCCAGGAGGCCGCGGAAGACCTGATCCGCGTCCACCGAGTGGACCTCACCGATACGGTCGGCGAAGAACCGCAGGACCGAGTCGCGGTCCTGGATGCCGAGGTCGGGAAAGACCAGCCTAGTCCGCGTGAGGGAAGCGAGCTGCATGGAGTGTCGGAAGGGTCCGAGGCGGCGGCATCCCAGGAGCAATCCGCGCGAAGGCTGAGAAGATAGCGCAAACTGGGGCTGAGGTCACACCGTTACCACCATCGCAGACGCCCGACCGAAGGCAGCACGGAGGAGCGCGCGCGGAGGCGCGCGAAGGGGCGCGCACGGAGGGGCAGCGGAGGGCCGCGCACGGAGGGGCGCGTAGGCCTGAGCCCCAAAACAAAAAATGCCCGAGCGCTGGGCAGCGCTCGGGCTGAGCCGGGTTGGAGAGGGGCATGGGGCACCCGGCTACTGAGACGTAGCCTAACATATTGCCATTTATCGATGTCAATACCCCGACGAGAGGAATCCAAGAATTCTGGCCCCGCGGCCGGTGCCGTGCCGTGGATCGACCGGCTGCGGCCAGGGGCCTCGATCTTCTGCGCCGGCGGGATGGGTCACCCCTCGGCGCTCGTGGCGGCGCTGGATGCCCACGCCGAGGCCACGCGCGGGGTCACGGTGGTGTGGACCCGTCCCGCAGGCTTCTTCGAGCGGCCGCCCAAGGTACCGGGAGGCACGCTCGTCACCTTCTTCGGTGGGCGCGACCTCGACGGCGTGGCTGGCCATACGCGCTTCGTACCGATCCAGTACCGGCGCCTCTTCGACTGGCTCGAGCGCGACGCGGTCTTCGACGTGGCCTTGCTCCAGCTCACGCCGCCGGGACCGGACGGTCGTTGCAGCTACGGGCTGGGCGTCGATTTCGCGCCGGCCGTGATCGAGCGCGCCGGCTTCGTGGTCGCCGAGCTCAACGCCGCGCTGCCTTCGCCGCCGGGGGCGCCCAGCGTCGAGCTCGAGCACCTCGACTGGTGGGTCGAGACCTTGCGCGAGCCTCCGTGTGTCGAGAGGGCGGTGGACGACGAGGTCACGACGGCGATCGCACGCCGCGTCGCGGACCTGGTCGAAGACGGCGACTGCGTGCAGACCGGCATCGGTGCGCTCCCCGACGCGGTGCTGCACGGGCTGCGCGATCGGCGCCATCTGGGCTGCCACTCTGGAGTGATCTCCGACGGCGTGCGCGAGCTGTTCGAGGCGGGCGTGCTCGACGGTTCGCGCAAGACGATCGATCGCGGGCTCCTGGTCACCGGATTCCTGCTCGGCAGCCGCGCGCTCTACGATTGGGCGGCGCGCTGCCCCGAGCTCCTGATGCGTCCCGTCAGCTACACCCACGACGCGCGAGTGCTCGCGCAGATCGACCGTCTGCTGGCAATCAACTCCGCGCTCGAGGTCGACCTGTTCGGGCAGGTCAACGCCGAGGTGCTGCAGGGACGACAGGTCAGCGGCACGGGCGGCGCGGTCGACTTCGCGCGCGGCGCGGCGCTGTCGCGCGGCGGCAGGTCGATCGTGGCCCTGCCGGCGACCGCCGCGCGCGGCACAGTGTCGCGCATCGTGCCGGCGCTGGCACCAGCCGCGGCAGCGACCACCCTGCGCACCGATATCGACGCCGTGGTCACCGAGCACGGCGTGGCCTGGCTGCGCGCGAAGAGCATCGAGGAGCGGGCCGAGGCGCTGGTCGCGGTGGCGGCACCAGGGCACCGCGACCGCCTCGCGAAGGAGTGGGCCGCCGTCCACGCCGGCCGCTAGGGCCTCTAGGTACTACGACAGCTCTCGGAGCGTTGGTATACCGTCGAGCGCGCTCGACCCGAGCCACCACCCCTATCCCACTCCCCGCCCGAACCATGGCTGCCAACCACGATCCCGACCCGCCCGACCGCGGCGCGGAGCCAGCGGGAACGGTCGTCGACGCGCTCGCAGCAGGTATCGAGTCGGGAGACCGGGCGGCGATCGGACAGGCGATCACGCTGGTCGAGAGCCGGCGACGCGAGGACGAACCGGTCGCGCACGATCTGCTACAGCGACTACTGCCGCTCACCGGTACAGCGCACCGTGTCGGCCTGAGCGGGGTTCCGGGAGTCGGCAAGAGCACCTTCATCGAGGCCCTCGGAGCGCACCTGACCGCGGCCGGTCACCGCGTCGCGGTGCTCGCGGTAGACCCTTCGAGCCCCAAGAGCGGCGGCAGCATCTTGGGCGACAAGACGCGCATGCCCCGCCTCGCCGCCGACCCGCAAGCCTTCATCCGGCCGTCACCGAGCGGCGGTGCGCTCGGCGGCGTAGCGCGGCGCACGCGCGAGTCGATGCTGGTGTGCGAGGCGGCGGGCTTCGACGTGATCCTGGTCGAGACCGTCGGCACCGGCCAGTCCGAGGTCGCGGTCGCTGGCATGGTCGACACCTTCGTGCTGCTGCTGCTCGCCGGCGCCGGCGACGAGCTGCAGGGCATCAAGAAGGGCGTGCTCGAGCTGGCGGATGTGTTCGTGGTGACGAAGGCCGACGGCGACAATCGGGAGCGCGCCGCGCGCGCCGCTGCTGACCTCACCGGGGCGCTGCGCATCCTGCGCGGCACCGGCGCGACCTGGCAGCCGCCGGTGCTCACCGTGAGCGCGCGCGACGGCACGGGTGTCGCGGAGGTGTGGCAGAGCCTGGCAGACCATCGCCACACCATCACCGCGAGCGGCGAGCTGACCAAGAAACGCCGCGACCAGCAGCTCGCCACGCTGTGGGGTCTGGTCGAGGAGCGCGCCATCGAACGCCTGCGCGCCGATCCTCGCCTCCAGCGCCTGCGCGCCAACCTGGAGCTGGAGGTCGAGCGGGGCAACCTCTCGCCGGGCGCGGCCGCCGAGCGGCTGCTCGAGGCGGCGACGCCGCTAGGTCCGGATTGACGCGGCGAGATCCCCCGCGACCGAGGGGCGACGGAGCTCGCCTCTACGCCCCCTACTCTTGGCGCAGCGTGACCACCGGATCCAGGCGCGACGCCCGGCTCGCCGGCACGAAGCAAGCCACGCCCGCGACGGCGGCAAGCGCGAGCGCTACGGTGGCGTAGACGAACGGGTCGCGCGCGCTGGTCTGAAAGAGCATGCCCTCGAGCAACCGGCCCGCACCGGCGGCGGCGAATAGGCCCGCGGCGAGTCCGCCGAGGGCCCACGCCATGCCGCGACCCACCGCCGAGCCGACGATCGCGCGCCGGTCGGCGCCGAGCGCCATGCGCACGCCGATCTCGCGCCGTCGCGTGCTTACCGCGTAGGACATCACACCGTAGACACCCACTGCCCCGAGCAGCAGCGCGAGCGCGGCGAAGCCGGCGGTGAGCTGGGCGACGAGCCGCGTGCGCGCCACCGATTGCGCGACCACTTCGTCGAGCGTCGCGACCATGCCGATCGGCACGTCGGGGTCGAGCGCCCAGACCGCCTCGCGCAGCGATGGCACCAGGCCGGCGGAGGGCAGCGTGCCGCGCACCATGAGCATCAGCCTCCCGGTCGGCTGCATCTGCGGCAGGTGGTAGTACATCTCCGGCTCCGACTCGTGATCGAGCCGGTGCTGGTGCACGTCGCCGACCACGCCCACCACGGTGAACGGCTTGTTCATGAACAGGTGGATGGTCTTGCCGAGGGCGCTCTCGGCCGGCCACAGGTCGCGCGCCATGCGCTCGTTGATCATCACCACCTGCGGCGCCCCGGCGCGATCGACGGCCTCGAAGACGCGGCCCTCGACCACCGGAATGCGCAGCGTCTGGAAGTAGTCGCCAGCCACCACGCGGTAGTTGGCGGCCGGCGGCGCGGTGTTGGGCGGGACCGGGTTGTCCTCTGCCTGGTAGGGGAACCTCCAATTGCCGGCGGTCAGCGGCAGCAGGTGGATGCCGCCCACCGACTCGACGCCTGGCACCGCGCGGAGCCGTTCGAGGAGCTGGTCGAAGTAGGCCGCCCAGCCCTCGTTCTCGGCGTACCGCCCGGCAGCGGGGCTCACCGCCAGCGTCGTGACGCCCGCCGGCTCGAACCCGGGATCGCTCGCGATCAGCCGCGCGAAGGAGCGACCGAGCAGGCCGGCGCCGACCACCAGGAGCGTGGCGAGCGCCATCTCGACGAGGACCAGCCCGAGCTGCAGCCGGTGCTGGCGGGTCGAG
>DATLFI010000028.1:0-2283 GCA_035524895.1 Thermoanaerobaculia bacterium
CTTCTGGGCGCCCAGCGGGACCTCCATCGGATTCTTCCGCCTCGCGGGATCCGAGGCGGGTGAGAAAGAGGACACCCTGTGGAGAATCGACCTCGGGTCGGACCGCGCGGCCCTGATCTGCCGGCTCCCAGGCTCGTTCCGCGGCGGCGCCTGGTCGAGTAATGACCAGATCCTGATCGGCAGCGGCTGGGATTCGATGTATCGGGTCTCCGCGTCGGGAGGTGCTCCCGAAGCCGTCACCAACCTCGCGGCATCGGATGCAGGGCACCGCTGGCCCGAGTGGCTACCCGATGCTCGCCACTTTCTGTTCGCCGTGTTCTCGGACAACCCCGAGCGTGCGGGTCTCTACCTCGGATCGATCGAGCGTGGGGAGATGGAACGCCTCTCCGCAAACTACGGTTCGGCGCGATGGGCCGAGCCGGGATACGTACTCTTCGTGCGCGACGGCAATCTCGTCGCCAGGCGCTTCGATTCGGATCGGCTCGAGCTCGAAGGGCAACCCAGACTCGTGGCATCCGGTATCCAGCAAACTCGCTATGGCCGAGCCGTGTTCAGCGTCGGCGGCAAGGCGCTTCTCGCCTACGGCACAGGAAACCCCGGGCAGCAGCTCACCTGGACCGATCGTGCCGGTCGAGTTCTGGGCACGCTCGGACCCATCGGCGACTACCACGACTTCAGCCTCTCGCCGGACGGCTCGATGGCCGTCGTCTCTCGATTCGGTCCTGGACTGGATTTCTGGCTCTACGAAGTCGAACGCAACACCTCGCGACCCCTGACCTCCACCCGAGAGGTCGATGAGACCTATCCCGTCTGGTCACCCGGCCAGCGCTCGGTGGCCTTCTCGGTGCTCCGCGCTCCCCCTCCTGGGTCGCCCAGGGGCCCCCTCGGCGTACTAAATAACACGTATCGGCTCGAGCTGACAGAGCCGGCCGAGCCCGAGCTGATCGTCGAAGGGTTCTCCCCACACGATTGGACGCCCCACGGCTTGGTAGTGGGCACCGACGGCATCCTCCGGCAAATCTCGTTGGACGGGCAAAGTGAACCCGCGATTCTCCTCGACTCGTCCCAGTTCATCGAGAGCTACCGCTTCAGGGCGCGTCTCTCGCCCGACGGCGGGTGGCTCGCCTATGTCTCACAGGAGACGGGCTCGCCACAAGTGTTTCTGAAGAGCCTGGCCGACGGCCGCGTCGTGCAGATCTCGCGCGACCCGGGAGGCTACCGTCCGCGATGGGCGCCCGACGGTCGGGAGGTCTTCTACCTGGGAAGCGACGGCATGCTCATGTCGGTGACCGTCGGCCCTCGGGCCGGAATGAAGCCTGGCGAGCCCGTGCCGCTCTTCGCTCTCGGCGGCGACGCCTACGCGGTCGCGCCCGACGGTGAGCGCTTCCTCGTCAAGCGAGTCGACCCCGAAGCCGTGTCGCCACCGGTCACCGTGGTGACGAACTGGCAGCGGTTGCTCGAGTGAGGAGCGAGGGCCTGGAGGATGAGGGAGGATGAGGTGCCCCGAGCGTGATGACGTGCTCGTCTTCGAGACCCTCCTCGAGCAGCGTCGCTCGAGCGCGAGCGGGAAGTTCTCGTCGAGAAGCAGCTCCCTCTCAGATCGAGCGTGTCCTCGGACACGACGACACGCTCGATCGACTCTTCCCCATCATCATCTCCTTCCTCACCGACCCGCCGCTGGTCGACAAGATCCTCAGGCACCTCGAGCAGAAGTCCTCGCCCGAGTCCGAGCGCGGGCCTCCAGGCAATCCGATCCACCTCGCCTCTTGATCCGCTGGCGCCGAGGCGACATGCGGCAGGGGGAAGTGCGTCTTAACGTCGGCTTCTCCGCCCTTCCCGGGCTGCTCTCTCCAGCCGCGCGGGTTCGTCCCGCAGAGCGTGAATAGGGGTCTATCGGGGCGCCGACGCCTCCAGCCAGCCCCCATGAGCCCTCACTTGTCGCCCGAGGTCGGATGGAATACCCTAGCCGGCCCTCACGCGGTAAAATGGGGAACTTTCCGAAAGGCGTTCAAAACCGCTCCGCAACGTGAGAGGAGGTTTGCATGACGATGAAGGCCGCGGTGGGTTTCAGCGAAAGCACCGACTCGCGAGATGCGGCGGCGGAAGCGGCTCGCCAGGCAGTCGAGCAGCTCGATGGAGACCCCTGCCGGCTCGTCTTTCTGTTCGGCACCGCGAAACACGACCCCGCCCTGATCCGCGAAGGCGTGCGGTCGGTCGTGGGAGCCGAACCGCCTCTGTTCGGAGGCTCGGCCGTGGGTGTGATCACGAACGAGCGGATGGGCT
>DATLFI010000029.1:0-4537 GCA_035524895.1 Thermoanaerobaculia bacterium
GGCGCGCCGACGCTGCCGGGCCCGCGCTCGCCGTCGAGCGGGTTGGACCGGATCATCCCGGTCTCGCTCATGCCGTAGCGCTCGAGCAGCCGATGGCCGGTGATCTCCTGCCACTCGTGGAGCACGCGCTCGGGCAACGCCGCCGAGCCGGAGACCATCAGCCGGAGATCCGCGGCGCCTCGTGACCAGGACTCGCGGACAGTGCCCGGCTGGCGGCGCCAGCTCTCGATCAGCTTGGCGTAGATCGTCGGCACCGCCATGAACAGAGTCATCTCGCCGCTGGCGAGACGCCGCCACACCGCCTCCGGATCGAAGCCCGGAAGCAGCTCGCAGCAGGCGCCGCTCCACAGCGCGCACCCGACCACATTGACGATGCCGTGCACGTGGTGGAGGGGCAGCACCTCGAGGATCCGGTCGTTGCTGTGCCATCCCCACGCCTCGACCAGGGTCGCCATCTGCGACGAGAGATTGGCGTGGGTGGTTACCACCCCCTTGGGACGCCCGGTCGTCCCGCTGGTGTAGACGATGAGGGCGCGGCGCGCGGACGAGAGAATCGGCAGCACGCTGCTCGAGTGCCCCGCCTCGCGAGGATCGGACGGACCCAAGACCCCGACCGGAATCGCGACACACCCGGCGCGCCGCGCGGTCTCCTCCCCAATCGCCGCGAGGTCCTCTGAGCACAGCACCGCCGACGCGTCGCTGTCGCGAAGAACGTGCTCGAGCTCCGGCACCGGGTGCGCGACGCACAGCGGCACCGCCATGCCGCCGGCGCGCCACACCGCCCACTGCGCCACCACCCAGTCCACCGACGGCGTGACCAGCAACGCGATCCGCGCCTCCTCGAGGTCGCGGCGTTCGGGGGCGAGCCGGTCCAGCAGGCCGTGGGCGCCGTGCTCGGCGCGCGCCAGGAGCTGGCCATAACTCGAGGTTCCGCCGGCATCGGCGAGCGCGGCTCGATCGCCGTGAAGGAGCGCACGCTCGAAGAGCGGCACACCACCCGCTCTGCCGTGCGGATCAGGTACTTGCTGGTGCGGCCCCACAGTAGTCGTGCCCCTGCTACCTGCCCTGGACCAACGCTCCTACGCTACCCGACCGAACCGGGACCCGGTCTCGGAAGGCCGCGATGCGCTGGTGTTAGCGTTGCTGAAAGCCGCAAGAGAGTCCTACCCCTCCAGAGAGGAAACGATGATGCGTCACGACTGGACCGGCGGTTGCCTGAGCGGCGCGGTGCGCTGACGTTGGTCGGCGAACGAGAGCTCGGCGCGGCACCGTTCCCGGTGACGGTGGAGCTGCCCGGCTGGGAGCTCTTCTGGGCTCGGATCGCGATCGCGGGAAATGGTGCGGCCGAGCTTGCCGCTCTTCGACGTGAGGTCGCGGCTGGCGTCCGCGCAAGGTATCTGCTCGACACTCTCGCCCAGGACCCTGTCGTCGCCGCTTTGCGCCGGCTCTTCAAGGCCGCCGGCAGCGACCCCAGCCGGTACCGCCCGTCTTCCGAAGCGCTGCTGCGGCGCCTGCTCAAGGGCGAGGAGCTGCCAAGGATCTGCGGTCTGGTCGACCTGAACAACTGCCTCTCTGCGCAGCTCGGGGTACCCTGCTGCGTCATGGACGAGAGCACGCTCGAGCCACCATTCCGCTTCCGCGCGGGAAGGGCGGGCGAGTCCTACGAGTCGCTGCGCGGTCCTCTCGACCTGGACCACAAGCCGCTGCTGCTCGACGCCCGCGGGCCGTGCGACACTCCGATCACCGGCAGCGAGCGCGTCAAGGTCCGACAGCACACGAAGGTCGTCTGGCTCGTCGGATACCTCCCGGTCGGAGCGGTAGGTGCCGAGCTCGCCCTTCGCGAGCTGGATCGCCTCCTCCAGCAGGCACCGGTAGCGGTGCGCGGCGACGCTTTCAGCGCGAGGGACGGGGCGGTTGTGCTACTGTCCTTCGCCGCCACAACACGGAAGACACGCTAGAGAAACAGGGTCGACCCGGAACCTCGTTCGAAGCGCGAAAGGCGCGTCGGAATCTTGGCGAACGGGAAATCCCAGCTACCGCGGCGACATGCCGCACGGGTAACGGAGCTAGAGATGGCGGTTCGGATCTACGTCGGAAACCTCCCCTACCAGGCCACAGAGGACGGGGTTCGCGAGCTCTTCGCGGGCTTCGGCACGGTGCAGACCGTTCGCCTCATCACCGACCGCGAGACCGGCCGTCCGCGTGGATTCGGCTTCGTCGAAATGGCCGAGGGGGGCGAGAGCGCGATCGGCGCCCTCGATGGCAAGGACTTCGGTGGCCGCAGGCTGTACGTCAACGAGGCACGTCCACGCGAGGCCGGCGGTCGCGAGGGTGGCGGCGGCCGAGACATGGCACCCAGCCGTGACAGTGGTTTCAGCCGTGACCCCGGACCCAGCCGCGACCCCGGACCCATCCTCGATGCTGGACCGAGCCGTGATGGCGGGGGTCGTGAGGGCGGCGGTCGCGAGGGCTACCGCGGCGACTCGGGCAGGGGTGGCGGCGGTGGCAGCCACCGCGGTGGCTACCGCGACGACCCCGGCTCCCGGGACGGCGGCTACCGTGACAGCGGCAAAGGGCGCCGCGGCGGTCGTCGCGACGACTACTGACTCGAGTCTGTAGTCGGCTCGACGCCGGAGGTGCGCTTGGTCAGCGCGACCTCGTTGCCGCGCTCGCTGTAGCGCACTTCGTCCATGAACGTGCGCATGAGCAACACACCGCGACCGCTCGGCTTGAGCAAGTTCCGCGGGTCTCGTGGATCGGGCAGTGCCAAGGGATCGAACCCGGCACCCTCGTCGCGCACCACGAACTCGACCTCGCGCGAAGAGAGCTCGATCCCCAGGTGGACGCGGCGGTCCCGGTAAGGACTCTCTAGCCGGCGCTCGCTGGCCAGCCGAAAGTACGAAGGGCGGTCGCCCTCCCGAAGTGCCGAGTCGAGCGCCAGGTTGCCGTGCTCGGCGGCATTGACCAGCGCCTCTTCGAGCGCCACTCCCACCTGCACCAGCTCACTCTCGCCAACCGACAGGACTGGTCCCAGCAGCTCCTGGAGGTACCCGACGAGGGGACCGAAGAGATTCCTATCGTTGTCGAGGCAGAATTCGGCCCGAAGGTCGACGAGCGATCCGAGCACCTTCCTGCGGTCGCGCCGAGCAGAGGCTGCCTCGAGGAGGGGCCGCGCGACGTCCACCAGATGCAGCCCCAAGAGCTGCTTCGAAACGTAGCTCGAAGCGCCGGCGCGGAGCGCCTGCACCGCGACCTCCTCGCTGCCCTGGGAGGTGACGAGCACGATCGGCAGGGACGGATGGCGGGTGTGCACCTCTGCGGCGAGCTGCAATCCATCCATCCCCGGCATCACCAGGTCGGTCACCAGGAGGTCGAAGTCGCCCGACCCGAGGCGTTCGAGCGCTTCGCCCGGGCTGGTGGCGACCGTGACGACGATGCCCCCCGCGCCTTCGAGCAGCCCGCTGATCAGGCGCCGGTCGACTTCCGAGTCGTCCACCACGAGCACTCGATGACCCGTCCTCATGACGCCCGCACCTCTTCCTGCGCGCCGCTTCCGACCCAATCGGGAATGGCCTCGAGCTCACGCACCAGAGCCGCGATCGGCGGCTCCATCCGCTCCAGCAGCGCCGCCCATGCGGCGAAGCCCGACCCCCAGCTCAGGCCTTCGAGCTCCTCGGCCTGCTGCTGCAACTCGTGAGCACCGAAGTAGCCCAGCGTGGACTTGAGAGTATGCGCGCCACGCCGCAGGCGGTCGCCGTCGCGCTCGGTCACTCCCGCGCGGCATTCCCGTAGCAATCGCGGCACCTCCTCGCGCGCCGCTTCGACCAGCCGTTGCAGCAGCGTGACCTGCCCGCCGCAGACGCGAAGCGCCACCGACCAGTCGATCAGCCTCTCACCACCCTCCCCCGCGCCGCCGACGGCGAGGTGGACCTTCGCAGCAGCGACCGCGCGCGCCAACGCCTCGTGGAGACGTCCCGCGGTGATGGGCTTGACGAGGAAGTCGTCCATTCCGGCCTCGAGGCAGCGCTGCCGCACCGCGGCGGATGCGTGTCCCGTCAGGGCGACGAGCTGCAACCGGCGGCGCGAGCCCGCCTCCGCCTCGCGGATCTGGCGCGCGGCGTCGATGCCCCCAAGACCGGGCAGCTCGAGATCCAGCAACGCCACGTCGTAGGTTCCGTTCGCGACCGCGGCGACCGCCGCCTTCCCGTCGCCGACCATCTCGACCCGGTGCCCGCCCGACTCGAGCAGGCCCGCCAGCACCTGGCGGTTTACCTCGCCGTCCTCCGCGACCAGGAGCCGCAGCGACCTGTCTGCCGGCTCGCCCGACGAGGCTGCCGACTGGCCGCGCGCCAGTGCCGCTCGGAGCTCCGCCTCGCTCACCGGCTCCCCCACCGTCGCGGCGACTCCGGCCGAGCGCAGCCGGTCGAGCTGCTCTTGCGTGTCGGAAGGCCCGACCACTGCGACCAATCGTAGCCTGTGCTGCCGCCCCAGCTCTTCGATCAGGTCCACCCTCTCCCAGATCGGTCCTGCCTCGAAG
>DATLFI010000030.1:0-6456 GCA_035524895.1 Thermoanaerobaculia bacterium
AACGAGGGAGACGAGACCGCCCAGCTCCTGTCTCGCCGCTGGGTCATCACCGACGGCGAGGGTCGCCAGGAGCTGGTCGAAGGACCAGGCGTCGTCGGCGAGCAGCCTATCCTCGAGCCCGGACAGGCGTTCGAGTACACCCGCTACTGCCCCTTGCCCACTTCGGTCGGCGCCATGCAGGGCGCGTACCGAATGATCACCAAGAGCGGACGACACTTCGAGGCCGAGATCGCCCCCTTCACTCTCTCGATACCGTTCGCGGTCAATTGACCAAAGCGGGCCAGGCGCGACGTCACGCTACCTCGCCACTTCGCTACCTCGCCACCTCGCCGGCCGCGCGTGCCCGCAGCTCCCGCCGGAGGACCTTGCCCACACCGCTCTTGGGTAGCGCCTCCAAGAAAACGATTCGGAACGGTACCTTGAAGCGGCTGGTGCGCTGGCCAACGAAACCGCGCAGCTCGTCCTCCGCGGCTGCCGCACCGGCGCGCAGCACCACGTAGGCTACGACCATCTCGCCGTACACCGCGTCTGGCACTCCCACCACGGCGGCTTCGGAGACCGCGGGGTGCTCGTACAGCACGGCCTCGAGCTCTGCCGGATAGATGTTCTCGCCGCCGCGCAGGATCATGTCCTTCTTGCGATCGACGGATGGTTGGCCACACAAAGCGCCGCGATCCGCCCTGGCCCGAGCCCGAGCTCGGAGAATGACCGCTGCAGCCGCCGGGCCCGATCGAGAGTCTCGAGGTTGGTGTGCCACTCGCCCTCGAAGTGGAGCGTTCTACGTTCTCCCAGTCGTGCCGCTGCCTGCTCCGCCAGTCGCGCCAGGTCCATCCGTCCGTCCTCCATCCTTCGCGCCTGCTTCGGTACCTGCCCAACCCTCGACCAGTTGCTCTTCCGGAAAAAGCTCCGCCAGGAGTGTGGTCGCGTAGACCCCGGGCTCCAGGGTCACCTCGAGCAAGCCCACACCCTGGCCCTCGTCTGTCCAAGACGCTCCGAGCGCGCGCGCGCGGAGAGATCGCCGCGTTCCCGGGACCCTGACCCCGGCCAGCTTCTTCCCCGCTTCGATCCCGCGAGCCTCGAGCACACGGCATTCGAGCTCCCCCACCGCACCGGCGGCGGGCCGCATCCGGTCGCCGAAGATGGGTCCGGTCGGCGAGATCTCCATTGCATCGGCCCGCGCCTGCTCGCGCGCCGGATCGTCGACGAGGAACGGACCACCGCTCGCGTGGACCATCGCCACGTCACCCAGCAGCAGCCGGTCGATCGCCCGACTTCCCGGCTCGGAGCCGGCGTCCTCGACGAGCCGCGCTCGCGCCTCGAGCACTTCGTTGAACACGTCGGCCTGGAAGGCGGAGAGCAGGAAGCGGGCGGCGCGGCGATCTCGACCGACAGCGCCCGAGCGCCAGATTTGCGCCCCAGCCTGCTGGTTGTCGCCGGCGCGACCGAAGCGCTGCTGCCCGAAGCGGTTGGCAAAGCCGTAGCGAGCCAGGGCCTCGAGCCGTTGTGTAGCTCGATGCCCAGCTTGCTCGCCGACTTCACGGAGCCGCAGTTGGAATCGGTTGCCGGTCAGGTGACCGGTGCGGAGCTTGTGGCGATGGCGTCGACTCTCCAGAACGCACACGCCATCGCCGACCACCTCCGGCGGCTCCGCGCCGGTGCGCAACGGCAGAGAGAACCACTGGCGCGTGACCGCGCGACGATCCTTGCGCCCCGCGTAGCCGACATCGCGCGACGGCACGCCAGCGGAGCGCGCGAGCAGCGACGCGACCTGCTCGGTCGTCCGGTCGCGCTTCTCGACCCAGAGGTAGAGATGCTCTCCCTCTCCGCACGGCTCGTAGAGCGCCAGCTCTGTGACCTGGAAGTCCTCCGGGGTGGCGCGAAGACGAACCATGACGTGGACGCCGTGTGGTCTGGACGGATAGCCTCAGGACCTGCTCCCGGCGCGGGCGCCGGCGCGGGCCAACTTCGGACCTGCCGTCATCGTATGTAGAGACTCGACGATTCTGCCGGCGACAGGATTCCCGCGAGACCAGCTTCTTCCCGCGCCCCACCCTCAGGTTCCCACGCACGATGAACGAGCCATCCGGCGCGCTGGCGTCACTGCGCAGCGTCGAGGACTTGTATGGCCTGTTCGACGAGGCGCCGCCTGCGACGCTTCCGCTCGAACCCTCTCGGATGCCGCAGCCCTATCGACGGCTGCTGGCCCACGACGGGCACATGACCGTCACCCTCGAGTCGTTTCATCGTACCCGGGTTTCGCTCGAGGTGCTCGCCGAGTGCCTTCGCGGACCGCGCTACGCGCGCAAGATCCTCCTTCGTCACGGGGACAGTGGCGCCGTCGTCCAGTACGGGATCATGCAGTTCGACTTGGCGCACGCCAACCCGGAGCTGCGACGTGAAATCCTCGCCAGGGAGAAGCCGTTGGGTCGAGCCCTAGCCGAGTACGGTGTGCTGACGAGAGTCAGCACCCACGGCCTGCTCGCCCTCGAGCCGAACGAAGAGCTGAGGCGCTGCTTCGAGCTACCCACCGAGTGGTCGGGACCACTTTTCGGCCGGCTGGCGACGATCTTCTGCGAAGACCACCCGGTGGTCGACCTGCTCGAGGTCGTGCGCCCCGAGCCAGAGCCAGCCCGCCGGTAGCGTCCGGCGATTCTCGCTCAACGGTCAGAAAGCTCGGCGAGCAGCCGCTCTCCCACCGCCTGCCGCCGCCAACCCTCTAGCCCCGCCGGGAGCTCACGGTTGCGCCGGTGTTCCAACACCAGTGCCTCGAGCAGCTTGCGCGACGCCAGGAACTCAGCCGGCAAGCCGAGGTCTTCGGCCGCGTCGGCGACCACGACCCGCAAACGGTCGACCGTGGCCCGACTCGGTTTGGCACCAGAACGATCGCCGCCGACCTCTGCGTCGCGATAGCTCACCGCCGCGTCGCGGTGACGCGCCCCGGCCACGAGCTCGATCAGCGCGTCGCCGTACTGACGCCGTACCGAAGGTCCGATGCCGGGTATGGCGCGCAGATCCGACGTCTGTCGCGGCAGCCGGCGAGCCAGCTCGACGAGCACGGCGTCCTGCACCACGAAACCTCGGGGCAGGTCCCGGCGGCGTGCCTCTGCCTCGCGCCAGGCGTTGAGGACGTGGAGCGCCGCCGTCTGGGCCTCGTTCATCGAGCGCCGGTGCAGCCGCGCGAAGACCTGCTCGGGGTCGAGTCGAGTGCGACACAGCTCGGGAAGCGCGGTGAACTCCTCCTCCGCCCACTCCGACCGGCCGGTGGCGGCGAGCCTGCCGGCAAGCTGTTCGTGCGCGGGCAGGAGATAGGCGACGTCGAGTGAGGCGTATCGGACCTGCGCCTTCGAGAGCGGACGGCGCAGCCAGTCGGAGCGCTGCTCGACCTTGGGCAGGTCCACGTCGAACAGTGTCTTCATCAGCCTCGGATAGCCCGGGGACGAGCCGAGGCCCGCCAGCGTCGCGGCGATCTGCGTGTCGTAGAGCGGCCCCGGAAACGACCCGAACACGTGGAGGAACACTTCCAGGTCCTCGCTCGGAGAGTGCAGCACCTTGATCACGCTCCGGGAGACCAGGACCTCTACCAGTGGTCGCCATACCTCGGCTGCATCGGCATCCGGTGGCGTCAGCGCGACCGTGTCGACCAGGTAGCAGCCCACCGGGTCCGCGATCTGGATCAGCCCCAGCCGCGGAAAGAACGTCCGCGTACGCACGAACTCTGTGTCTAGGCCAATGGCGCCGACGCCGCTCCAACGCGCGCAGAGCTCGGCCAAGTGCGCGGCCTCGGTGACCAACAAGGGCGGCGGCGGCTCCGGGAGCCGGATCGGGAGCGATACCATGTGCCCGTAGGATAACGGGTCGCAACGGCACGACCCTGGCACCCTTATGGGGTACCCGTATGGCGACACTTCCTCTCCTCGTTCTGGGCGGCGGCGACCGCAAGCCCCACTACCTGCCCCCGAGGGGGCGGGGCAAGCAGCCGCTGACCGGCTGCAAGGGCGCCGACGTGCGGATCGGCGCTCGCCGTCTCATCGATCTGGTGCTGGAGCGGTTCGAGGCCCTCGGCGAATCCCTCGGTCCGACCTACATAGCGGGCCCCGCGGCGGCCTACGGCCGAGTCGGCTCGGCCCATCTGATCGACACCGACGGCGACTTTGGCGAGAACCTGGCGGCAGGGATCGACGTGATCGGGCGAGCCCATCCTGGCTCGCCGATCGCCGTCACGACCTGTGACGTGCTGCCCGAGGAAGCCGAGCTCCGGGGCGCGCTCGAGCACTACCACAGGAACGCGCCTTGCGACCTGTGGTTCCCGCTGGTCCGCACACCAGCGGACGAACGCGCCCTAGGGGAGTCTGCTTGGAAGCCGCGCTACCGCATCGTGTCCGAATCCGGAGAGCCGACTCCATTCCTACCAGGCCATCTGGCGATCTTCGATCCCGAGGCCATGCGCCTCGCCTTCCTGTATCGGCTCCTGCAGAGAGCGTACGAGAGCCGCAATCGCTCCGTCCTGTATCGCCGCTGGTACATGATCCGCCGCGTGAGCGGCGCCATCGTGTCCCACGACGTCGAGGAGCTGCTACACGGTCGCCTTCCGGCACTTGCGGTCGACGTGGTGTTGGCCTTTCGAGCCGCGAGGTGGCTGGCGCGTGGCGTGCTCCCCGTGAACGACGTGGAGCGCGCGCTCCGGCGGCTGTTCGCGCACCGGGCGCATCGCCGACGCTACCCGGAGCGTCGCATCGTGCTGTCGTTCGTCGACGGCCTCTCGCTCGCGCGCGACATCGACACGGTGGAAGAGGCGAGAGCCTTGGGCGCCCTGACCGCCCCAGCGGAGTCGATCCCGGTCGCGTGACATTCGTCGTGCCGGGAGCGCGCGGCCTCCGCCGCGGGTGCCGGGACCGGGGCGACTGCGCTACCATCTGCGACGCAATGCGACGCGCCCGTCCAAAGTCGTGCTGCTCGCTCGTGCGTGCAGTGTCGCCGGTGATGCTCGCGCTGACCTGCCTCGTGCCCGCGGCCGCCGCCGAGAGTCCGAAGCCGCACGTCCTCCTGATCACCGTCGACACGCTCCGCGCCGATGCGCTGGGCTGCTACGGCAACGAGCACACGCCGACGCCTCGTGTGGACGCGCTCGCACGGCGGGGCGTTCTTTTCGAGGACACCATCACGACCATCGGCAAGACCGGTCCGGCTATCGCTTCCCTGTTCACCTCGCTCTACCCGCCCACCCATGGCGCGCGCCGCAACGGCGTGCCGATGCGGCCCGACATCCCCACCTTGGCCGAGACGCTGCAGGCGGCCGGCTACCGAACCGGTGGATTCGTCAGCAACTGGACCCTGCGCTCGCGGCTCGCGGCCGTGCACCGCGGCTTCGACCACTGGGACGAGGATTTCGACCGCAAGCGCAACCCGTTCGGCGCCTCCGAGCGGACCGCGACCGCGGTGCTCGACGCCTCGCTACGGTGGATCCGCGCCCAGGACAAGAGCGATGCACCGATCTTCCTGTGGGCTCATTTCAGCGAGCCCCACGATCCCTACGAACGGCACCAGGGGTTCGAAGTGCCGCTGCCGCGCGAACGGAGCGACGGTTGGCAGAAGCGCTGGCGCTACGCCTCGGAGGTCGCATTCGTGGACGACGCCATCGGGAAGTTGCTGGACGGCGTCGAGTCGACCATGCCGAAGTCGGAGCGTCTGACGATCTTCGTCGCCGATCACGGCGAGAGCCTGGGCGAGCACGGCTACTGGGGACACGGCAAGAACACGTTCTGGCCGACGCTGCGAATCCCTTTGGTGCTCGAGGGAGTCGGCGTTCCCCGAGGCAAGAGAGTCGACAGCCCCGTGAGTATCGTGGACGTACTGCCGACGGTGCTCGAGCTGCTCGACTTGCCCGCGGCCGAAGGCATGGCCGGAGTCAGCCTGGCCAAAGCGTGGAGGGGCGACGTCTCGAAGGATCGCGCACGCTTTGCCTTCGCCGATCGCCATAGTGCGATCGGACCGACCGGGCGCACGCTGTACGAGCACCCGCTCGAGATCGCCCTACAGATCGCGCGGGTGAAGACGATCTACGACTTCGACCGCCAGCGACCCCGCTTCTTCGATCTCTCCGCCGACCCCCGCGAGAATCGACCGCTCGAGTCGTCGCCGGTGGAGTTCCAGCCGCCGTTGTACCGTCGCCTGGCTGCCTGGTACCGCGAGCTGCCGAAGTACGAGAGCCGCTCCGGCGAGCTCAGTGCCGAGGACGTCGAGCAGCTCCGTGCCCTCGGCTACATCGAGGGACGCGAGGCCGGCGGGGACTAGGAGCCCGTGGTGAAACCCGCGTGCGGCTGCGCGCGGGGATCTGCGGTCGCTGGCAAGGCGTGGCCGACGAACGCGATGCGGTGCCATCGTGCAGGAGGCCCAACGCAGCCAGCGGCCGCAAACCCCCGCGCCCAAAGCGGTTGGGGCGGCGTGGGGCCGTCTGCG
>DATLFI010000031.1:0-2831 GCA_035524895.1 Thermoanaerobaculia bacterium
CATCGCTGGGTACGTCGATGCCCCAGATGGTGGTCGCCTGGGCGAACCAGTGCTGGGCCCCGAAGAGCACCTCGAAGAGAGCCGTGGCGACGATTGCACCTCCGAAGGCACGCCGGGCACGCCGATCGGCCGCGGCGGCACCCGCCGCCAGCAGCGCACCGGCGACCGCGACCCAGTAGAGCGCGGTGACCAGCGTCGCCTCGCGCGCGAGCGACAGCGACGGCCGCACCGCCGCGTTGCCCCCGTTCGCCAGCGCCGCCGCGCCGGAGAAGAGACCGACGTGCTCGGGCGAGAGGAGCTCCACCGCACCCGCGGGCCACGCCAGGATCTGCAAGAGGCCGAGCAGAGCCATGGCCACTGAAGCCACGAGCGGGACCAGGAGCGCTCGCGACCGGCGCAGGTCCGGCACCGCCATCACGGCGAGCGCCGCCGCCACGAACGTCCCACCGGCCAGGATGGCTGCCCATCCTTCGGTGACGCTCCCGAACGGCAGCGGCGCCAGCACCAGGAGAAGGACGAGCGGGACGGCGGCGATCACGAGCAGGGGCTTCGCCATGGACGTTCGTGAGGACAGCCGAGGGCTCCGCGGCCCGCTGCGGTCGAGCCCTGGCCGGGTGCTCGTGTGGCTGGCAGCGCTCATCGCCGTCTCACCGGGGGTGCGGGCGCAGTCTAGCGGGTCGACCTCGGGCGTGGGCGTCGCCACCTACCGCCCCCCTGGCCTCGGGGTCGAGCCGCCCCGGGATCGCCGCGAGGCTCTGGAGGAGGAGCTCGCAGCTTCGCTCTGGAACCTCGGCGGCCTCCGTCTCGATCCCTGGCTCGGTATTCGCGACGTCATCATTCAGGAGGTGGGCAGCGACCGCCAGCACTCTGCTTCCCCCGGCGAGGAGGGCGAGCCCACGCGCAGAGACTCGCTGGACGACGACACCGGCGTCGTGGCGGGGGCCGGCCTGCGCGCCATCCTGCCGCTGGGGCAACGCGTCTATCTGAGCGGAGGGCTGGTGCCGGAGTACGTTTGGTGGCAGGAGAACGAGGACCGCAACCGCGAGCAGATCAACGCCAATCTCGCCCTCGACGTCTTCCTCGGCAGACTCCAGCTCCATGCCGGTGCCACCCAGGACGAGCAGCTCGAAAGGCCCTCCTCCGAGAGACAGCTCTTCGTCTCTCGCAGCAGAGAGTCCCTCACCGCCGAGCTCGAGCTCGAGTTGGCGCCGGCGGTCTACGCCTTCGGCGGGGCGCAGAAGAACGACATCCGCTCGAACGAAGCCGACGTCGCGGAAACCGCGTTCTTCTCCCAGGACGATCGCGACGAGGAGATCCTGGCCTACGGAGTGCGCTATCGCCCCAACACGCAGCTCGTCATCGGTCTGGGCATCGAGGACTTGACGCTCGACTTTCTCGACCCGACACGTGACCGAAGCGCCACGGGCGAGTCACCGTTCCTCGCCGTGACGCTGGCAGGGAACCGCACCGTTCTGCTCGGGCGATTCGTCTGGCGCGATCTCGAAGCTGAGCCTGGCTCCATCTTCGGCGGGTACGACGAGCTTTCCGGGGAGCTCGCGGTGCACCGCCAGCTCGGCTGGCGTACGGGCGCGGAACTCCAGGCAAGCCGCGACCTGTTCTTCGCGTTCGACCTCGAGAGTTCTCACTTCGAGAGCGAGCGCCTGCGCGGAGGGATCACGTTCGACGTCATCGAGGCTCTCGAGCTGCGCTTCTTCGCAGGCACCGGCGACGACGAGTACTTCGCCGTTTCGTCCGATGACGTCCATCGGATCGACGACGTGACGGAGTGGGGCGTCGGCCTGAGCTGGAACATTGGGGGGCGCGTGACGATGCTGGTGGGCTACACCCTCGAGGACTTCGACTCCGACGTTCCGGGCTTCGACCGTGAGGTCGATCGCCTTCACTTCGGGCTGAGCCTGTCCGCCTTCGGTGGACGGCTTTCCGTGCGCTAGCGGCTAGCGAATGGGCGCCGTCTATACTCGGCCACGACCAGCCCTGAGGCCATCACGAGCAGCTCTCGAGCAGCCCGGTTGTCGAGGTCTTCTATGGTGAACCTCACGCCATTCTTCTGCCTCGTGCTGCTTTTCGCCTTGCCGGCAAGAGGGCAGGACGTCTCATCCCCGGCTGAGGACGAGAGCCGTGCCGCCGGTCGTGTCTACCGCATCGGACCGCGTGACGTTCTGTCGATCCGAGTGTTCGAGGCGCCGGACCTCGATGTCGAGCGGGAGGTCCGCTCCGACGGCTCCGTCGATCTGCCGCTCCTGGGAATCGTGCAGGTGGGCGGCAAGACCGAGCTCGAGCTCGCGGCCTCGCTCAAGGCGGCGCTCGAGGGGAGCTATCTGCAGCGGGCCTCGGTGACGGTGGACGTCACCGACGTGCGATCGAAGCCGATCCGCGTCATCGGCGCCGTCCAGTCCCCCGGCGATCTCGATCTCACGGGGCCCCTCAGACTCCTGGACGTCCTGACGGAGGTCGGCGGCCTGGCGCGCGATCGCGCCAGCACCATCACGGTGCTGCGCCGCGCGGAGAATGGGCTCACGGGTCAGCTCGAGATCCGGGTCGACGCTCTGCTGTCGGGAGCGCACGAGCTCTGGAACATCCCGATCTTTCCCAACGACGTCATCAACGTCCCGCCCGAGCGTCCCAAGACGATCTACTTCCTGGGGGAGCTCGCCAGCCGCGGCGCGCTTGAGTTCCAGAGCCAGGAGAGAGTGACGCTCCTGATCGCGATCGCTCGCGCCGGTGGCCTGGGTGACCGGGCCTCCAACAAGGTCGTCGTGAAGCGGCAGAAGCCCGATGGCACCTTCGATGAGATCGAAGCCAACTACAAG
>DATLFI010000032.1:0-3354 GCA_035524895.1 Thermoanaerobaculia bacterium
CCCTGGATCCTCGGCGGAGCGACGCCCGCCTCGCGATGGAGCGGAGCGATCGTCGGGGCGCTGGTCATCCTGCTCAGCCTGCGGCGAGGACCCCTGGGTGAGCGGTACGGCTCGTGGGAGCGTTTCATCCGGTGACCCGGCTGGAGGAGCAGGTCATGCTGCAAGCCACTGCTGCGGCGCGCCGCGCGAGGGAGCACCCGGGAGAGGAGGCCGAGTGTGTCGGCCGCTGGCGTGACGCCCGCGCGATCGGTGGTCCCCCGCCCGGAAGCGCGGGCATCGAGCCACCCATCGGGGAGCCGACAACTGCCCTTCGAGCCGTTGACTGCGCCGTTGCCGAGAGAGACGCTGTCAATGGGATGGGAGTGATGCCCACGTGAGTGCGGTAGCGAGCGCCAGTAGTCGGGGGGCAGCGCTCGCCGTATTGCTTCTCCTCGGCAGCGTCGGAGCAGGCGCGGCTCTCGATTGCTGTGTTCCCCGCTGCCAGTCGACCCGCGCTGCAACCACGGCTCGGGTGGATTCGGACCATGCGGCCGCGGCGACAACAGCCGTCGACTGCTGCGCGATCGGGGCTCGAGACGACGGGCAAGTCAAGCGACCCGCGCTGCTTCCGGTCCCACCTCGGAAGCACGTCGCCGGATGGTGCCACACATGCCCGGGCGTCGAGGCGCCAGAGCCTGCCCCGGAGGCACGCTCGAACTGCCGCACCTCCGGCCCGATGTCCCATCCCTCGCCCCTCTTCCTGTTGCACAACTCTCTCCTGATCTGAGGTCGTGTGGGCCATGCGCCCACACGAACGGCTGTTCCGGGCGGAAGGGCCGTCTCCCACGCCGGAGACGCTAGCCAGCGAGCGGCCCAGACTCCGCGATGAGAGGGAGAGAGCATCACACCACGGGAGCCGCACATGCACGACACCTGGGGTTACGGCCTGTGGGCCTTGGTCATCATCAACTCGGCGATCTTCATCGGCTTCGCCTTCATGGCGGGCTTCCTGCTGCAGTGGCCCACGATCTCGACGCTCGCCATGTTCCCAGTGCTCGTCTTCATGTACGTGCGCCTGGCGCGGCGCGAGGAGCGTGGGGTGCGAGCCGAGCTCGGCGAGCAGTACGCGCGCTACGCAGCCGCGACGCCGCCCTTCCTGCCGCGCTGGGACCGCCTCGCAGCTCGTGGTCGCGCGACCCGAACCGATGACGAGGGAGGCCGTTCATGAACGAGCTGATCCCGGAACAGTACGTCTGGGCGGCGTGGTCCTCGGCCTTCCTCCTGCCCTGGATCGTCCTCTTCCTCGCCTTCCCCGGCCACCGGCGGGCAATGCTGTGGGCCAGCCTCTTCACCGCCCCCTTCGGGCTCACCGAGCCGCTCTTCGTGCCCGAGTACTGGAACCCGCCGAGCCTGTTCGATCTCGCTCGACGGACGGGCTTCGACCTGGAAAGCCTGATCTTCTGCTTCGCGATCGGAGGTGTCGGAGCGGTGCTCTACAGCGCGCTCACCGGGCAGCGGCTGCGTCCGATGAGCCTCCACGAGGCTGGGGCGCCGCGCCATCGCTACCACCGTTTGGCCGTCGCCTCGCCGTTTCTCGCCTTCCCGGTCCTGTACCTGTTCGGGTGGAACTCGATCTACCCCGGGATCGCGGCGATGGCCATCGGCACGGTGGCCACGGTGCTCTGCCGTCCCGACCTGAAGGCCAGGACTTGGATCGGCGGTCTCCTCTTCCTGGGCTATTACACCGTCTTCCTCGTCGGGCTCGAGGCAACCGCGCCGGGCTACGTCGAGCGGGTGTGGAACCTCGACGCCCTGAGCGGCCTCGGCCTCGCCTTCATGCCCCTGGAGGAGCTCCTCTTCGCGGTCACGTTCGGCATGTACTGGTCGGGCGTCTACGAGCACTTCATGTGGAGGCAGACCGAGCACGTCCACGGCCGCGGCCCGCAAGCGACGGGAGAGCTCCGAGCGAGGGCGGGGCGGACGACCGCGCCGGCCGCAGCAGAACGGTAAGAAGGGAGTTGAGACATGGAAGCCTTGGTCGAGAACTGGTTCTTCGTCCTGCTGCTCTTGTTGTGCATCGGTATCCACGTCTTCGGCCACGGCCACGGAGGTCACGGCCACGGAGAAGGCTCCCGCGAGCACGATGGAGGCGACCGCTCGCGTCCCGAGCCCTCCTCCGAATACCCATGGGAAAGGAGAGCGTGATGTTTCACCTCAAGGTCTGGATGTGGTCGCTCGGAATCGCATCGATGGCGAGCTTCGTCCTGTGCGTGGTGTGGGGGCTGGTGACGACGGAGGCACTGCACATGCACGAATTCCTCGAACAGGTGCTCCCCGGCTTCACCTGGCTCACGCCAGCGTCCTTCGTCCTCGGCTTCATCGAGAGCTTCCTCTGGGGCGCCTACGCGGCCATCGTGTTCGTGCCACTGCACAACTTCTTCCATCGCCGTTGGGCCACGCCGCGGGCCACGCCGCCGGCGAGGGAGTCCTGAGCAGCGACGGCGGGTCGCACCTCATGAACGCACGGCGCTGGGCCTCCACTCTCACCTCGCCCGCCAGCAGGAAACTGGTATCGACCGTCGACAGCTCGCACCCGTCGGCGCGCCTTCCGGTCGTCATGTCGAGGAAGTGGTAGTAGAACCCTTTGTAACCGGTCATGTCGGACGCCGTTCCCTGCGGGCTGGTCGAGAAGAACCGCAGCAGCGCCAGCGTTCGCTCGATCGCGTCGGCGCGTGTCAGCCATCCCCGCTCGACGCCGACCGGATAGGCCGCCAGAGCGAAGCCCACGGCGGCGATGCTCGCCGGAGCGCCCGGCTGCGTTCGGTCTGCCACGAGACCGTTTGCGGAATTGGTCTCCCTCAGGAAGTACGCGAACGCGTGACGCTGCAGCGCGTCCAGCCTCGTTTCACCGAACTCGGGTCGAATCACATGGTCCATCGACCGATCCATCATCGTCACCCAATCTCACAGTCGGCCCTCGGTCGCGCCCTCTCGGAACCTCAGATCTTCGCGCCGCGCAGCCGCAGCGCGTTGCCCACCACCGACACCGAGCTGAAGCTCATCGCCGCCGCCGCGAACATCGGGCTCAGCAGGATGCCGAGCCAGGGGTACAGCACGCCCGCGGCGATCGGCACGCCGAGCGCGTTGTAAATGAAGGCGAAGAACAGGTTCTGCTTGATGTTGCGCATGGTGGCGCGGGAGAGCCGGCGCGCGCGCACGATGCCGCGCAGGTCACCCTTCACCAGCGTCACGCCCGCGCTCTCCATCGCCACGTCGGTGCCGGTGCCCATGGCGATGCCGACCTCGGCCTGCGCCAACGCGGGAGCGTCGTTGATGCCGTCGCCGGCCATGGCGACCGAGCGGCCCTCCCGCTGC
>DATLFI010000033.1:0-3731 GCA_035524895.1 Thermoanaerobaculia bacterium
GATGCGGTGCCATCGTGCAGGAGGCCCAACGCAGCCAGCGGCCGCAAACCCCCGCGCCCAAAGCGGTTGGGGCGGCGTGGGGCCGTCTGCGGTGTTGCGCTCGCGAAGCGTGTGACCCAGCATCGCCACCGCTCGCGCGCCAACGCCGAGCCGCCGGTAGAGTCGCTGCAGGCGAAGGACCTTCCCCGCGCACCGCATGAGCATCCGGCCCCACGGCGCTCCCAACGCAGCCCACGGGGGTTCCACCACGGGCTGCTAGCCCGCGCCGGCATTCGGAGAGCCATCAGCGCATCCCTTGCTACCATCCAGCGCCCTCTCCCGCCATGAGCGACCCACCCCACGTCCTCCCTCCCTCGGGTCCGCTATGCGGCATCCAGGTCCTGGACTTCTGCAGCTTCATCGCCGGCTCGCTCACCGCGATGCTGCTCGGCGACCTCGGCGCCGAAGTGATCAAGGTCGAGCCGATCCACGGCGACCTCTGCCGCCATTGGGGTCCATTCATCGCTGGCGAGAGCCGCTTCTTCCAGGGCTGGAACCGCAACAAGCGCAGTGTCTCGCTCGATCTCGCGACGCCGCAGGGAAACGCTGTCGTGGAGCGTCTCGTGCGGCGTGCCGACGTGCTGGTGGAGAACTTCCGGCCAGGGGTCACTCGGAAGCTCGGCATCGACTACCCGCGCGTCAGCAAGCTCAACCCGCGGTTGATCTACGGCTCGACCACGGCGTTCGGCTCTCACGGCCCATACCGCGACCGACCCGGCTACGACCCGGTGCTCCAGGCCATGGGCGGCTCGGCTCATCTGCAGACACGCTACGGCGGTGTCGTTGCCATCAACTCCGTGGCGGTCTCCGACTACCAGGCCTCGACGCTCCTGCTGTCGGGCATCCACGCCGCTCTCTACCACCGAGAACGCAGCGGCGAAGGGCAGCTCGTAGAAACTTCTCTGCTGCAAGCAATCATGTCGGTGCAGTCCCATTTCTACGTGCAGCCGCTCGAGCACGACGAGGACGGGCCGCTCGGGATCTACCCCTACCGGATGTTCGACGCGCGCGATGGCAAGGTCTTCGTCGCCGCGGGCACGGACAAGTTCTGGCGCCTGCTGTGCGACGCGCTGGGGCTCGGCGAAATGCGCGACGACCCCCGCTACGCGACCAACCCGCTGCGGGTGGCTGCCGGCCCCGAGCTCAGCGCGCGCCTCGAGCCGGTGTTCCTCGAGCGAACCGCCCTCGACTGGGAGGAGCTGCTGGTCGAGAAGGGGGTCCCGTGCGGCGCGGTGCGCGCTCCGCTGGATTTCTTCACCGACCCACAGGTGACCGCGATGGACATGAACCCCGTGGTGCGCCACTCGACCTTCGGCGCAATGCGTGTCGCCGGAGTGCCGATACATCTCCACGGCACGCCGGGACGGATCCAGCGCGCGCCACCAGTGCTCGGCGAGCACACGCGGGAGATCCTGGGCGAGCTGGGTTACGACGCCCACCAGGTCGCGAATCTGGTTCGCAGCGGCATCGCGCGCGCCCACGACACGACCGTTCCGACGGCCACGGCGGAATCTCCGTGAGCTCGGCCCGGGAGACGCCGTCTGGCCCATCTCGTAGAGTCCCGCTAGCGTTCGACGCCAGGTCACGAAACGACGAGCAACCCCGCGATCCAGCAACAGTGAGAGCCCACCCACCGTGAGCCGAGCCACCTGGTACGACCAAGCCTTGCTGTTCCTCGTCCTCGCTGCTCTCCTCCCCGCCCCGGCTACCGCCGCCGAGGGGATGTGGACGTTCGACAACTTCCCCTCGGCTCGGGTCAGCGAAGAGCTCGGGGTCGAGGTGTCCGCCGACTGGCTCGCCCGCATGCAGCGCTCGACCGTGCGTCTCGAGGGAGGCTGCACCGGGTCGTTCGCGTCGCCCGAGGGTCTGGTGCTGACCAACAACCACTGCGTGTGGGGCTGCGTGCGCAACCTGTCGTCGGCGGAACACAACCTCTCCGAGGACGGCTTCCACGCATCGACTCGGGAAGAGGAGCTGCGCTGCCCGGGCGAGCAGGTCTCGGTGCTGCTGGGCACCCAGGACGTGACGCGCGAGGTCGGGGCCGCAACCGCGGGGAAGGACGACGAGGCTGCGAACGAGGCGCGCAAGCAAACGCTCGGCGAGCTCGAGCGTGCCTGCGAACAGGACACCAAGCTCGAGTGCGAAGCCGTCTCGCTCTACGACGGGGGCCAGTACTTCCTCTACCGCTACCGGCGCTACGACGACGTGCGACTGGTGTTCGCGCCGGAGCTCCCGATCGCCGCGTTCGGCGGAGACCCGGACAACTTCGAGTTTCCGCGCTTCTGCCTCGACATGTCGTTCCTGCGAGTGTACGAGGATGGCAAACCAGCCTCGACGCCAGACTTCCTCGAGTGGCGCGTCGACGGACCCGAAGCCGGCGAGGCGGTGTTCGTCACGGGGCATCCCGGATCGACCCAGCGACTGCTGACGGTCGCCCAGATCGAACGGCTTCGCAACTCGACGCTGCCGCAGTTCCTGCTGCGCAACCACGAGCTGCGCGGACGACTGCTGCAGTGGGCCGAGACCGGGCCGGAGCCGCAGCGGTTGGTGAGCCAGCGCATCCTCAACCTCGACAACTCCCTCAAGGTGATGCGGCATCGCTTGTTCTCGCTCCTCGACGATCGCAACCTCGAGCGAAAGCGGGCGCAGGAGGCGGAGCTGCGGGCTGCGGTCGCGGCCGACCCTGGCCTGGCGCGCGCGTCCGGCAGCGCCTGGGAGGACATCGAGGAGGCGCTCGAAGCCTACGCGCCGTTCGCCGACCAGCATGCCTGGATCGCGAACGGCGGCGCCTTCCAGTCGACGCTCTACGGCTGGGCCCTGTCTCTGATGCGGGCCGCGGAGGAACGCCAGACGCCGAGCGAGGACCGGCTCGAGGAGTACCGCGACAGCGCGCTCGCGGGGCTCGAGCGGCGGCTCCTGGCACCCGTGCCCGTCGCCAACGAGCTAGAGGCGCTGACCCTGGAGTTCTCGCTCGACAAGATGCGCGAGTGGCTGGGGCCGGACGATCCCTATGTGCGCAAGCTGCTCGGCAACGACTCGCCGAAGGAGCTGGCCACCCGCGTCGTGCAGGGCACCCGGTTGGAGGACCCAGAGGTGCGACGCCGCCTGTGGGACGGCGGCAGCGGCGCCATCGCCGCCAGCGAGGACGCCATGATCGAGCTCGCGCGCCGCGTCGACGCCGACGCAAGAGCCCTGCGAGCGCGCTACGAGGCCGAGGTGGAGGCGCCGATCGCCGCCGCCGCGGAGCGCATCGCGCGTGCGCGCTTCGCGGTGCTCGGCACCAGCCACTACCCCGACGCCACGTTCACGCTGCGCGTCACGTACGGCACGGTCCGCGGCTGGGACGAGAAAGGTACGACGATCGAGCCGTTCACCCAGATCGCGCGCACCTTCGAACGAGCGACCGGCGACGACCCCTTCCGCCTGCCGCCGAGCTGGCTGGAGGCACGCACCCGGCTCGACGGCTCCACGCGCTTCAACCTGGTGGCCGACACCGACATCATCGGTGGCAACTCCGGCAGCCCGATGGTCGATCGGGAGGGCCGTCTGGTCGGGCTGGTGTTCGACGGCAACATCCACTCGATCGCCGGCGCCTACTTCTTCGACCCAGAGCTCAACCGCACCGTCGCGGTGCACCCCGCGGTAATGGTCGAGTCGCTCGACAAGGTCTATCGGGCGAGACGCCTGCTCGA
>DATLFI010000034.1:0-9697 GCA_035524895.1 Thermoanaerobaculia bacterium
GCCCGACGCCAGGAAGCCAGGTGTGAGACCCGAGTGCAGGGTCAGCACCCTCCCGCGCGCACGCCGACCGGCCAGGCCGCACGACAGGGCCAGCAGCCAGCTCCGCGCGTTGTGGCCGTTGCCGTGCACGTGCATCGTGAAGCCAGCGTTGGCGTGGCTCCGCACGCTCTCCAAGAAGCCGAACCGAGAGCGGAGGCGCTCTCGCGACCCGCGCGGCACCGTTCGGTGGCCGCCGCAGTCGAGCACGTGGCAGTCCTGGCCGGCCTCCCGGAGGAGTCGGTGCGCCGTCGCCACGTGGACCGAGATCCCGCCGTGGGGCGGTGGATAGGGGCCGATCAGGAGCAGTTTCATGGTTCAGGGTGCCCCGCCTCGTGGCGCGCTCGAAGAGGACCGGTACGAGACGTCGAGCGCGTGCGGTTGCCGGCGCCGGCCTTCTTCCTCAGGGACCGCCGGTACAGGTCGGCCGTCTGCTCGACCATGCGCTCGCAGCTGAAGCGCTCCTCGATCAGCTTCCTGCCCGCCCTGCCGAAGGCTGCGGCGAGCTGCGGCGACTCGACCAGACGACCGATGGCGGCCGCGAGCGCGGCCGGATCCCCAGGTGGTACCAGCAGCCCCGTGACGCCGTCGCGAACGATCTCCGGGTTGCCGCCGACGTTCGTGGCTACCACCGGACGGCCGGCGTGCATGGCTTCGAGGAGGGAGTTGGAGAGTCCTTCGCTGAGCGTCGACAGCACCGCCACGTCGATCTCCTCGAGCAGCTCCGCAACGTCTCTCCTGAGACCCGTCAAGACGAGCCGTTCGCCGAGCCCCATGCGCTCCGCGCGCTGGCGCAACTCCGCCACGTACTCTTCGCCCGCTCCCGCGCTCGGAGGGCCGACGATGGCGAAGCGCGCTCGAGGATGTCGCTCCAACACGAGCGCCGCGGCATCCATGAAGTCCTCCAGACCCTTGAGCCGATCCACGCGGCAGACAACGCCTACGAAGGGCGCGCCCGGTGGCACCCGCAACTCGCTGCGCAAGGATCCGTTGGTGCGCGCGCCGCGTGCCGGCACCACGCCGTTGCGGATGACTACCGTTCTTGCCGGGTCGTAGCCCTCGGCTCGGAGCTGTTCCGCGATCGCGTCGGCATTGGTCACCACGACGTCCGCCAAGCGGCAGGCGTGTCGCTGCATCTGCCGCAGCCGCGGGCTCCACATGTGGCCCTGATCGCGGATCGACGCGATGATCACGGGTGTCCGAGCCAGCCAGGCGGCGGTGATGGCGAACAGGTTCGGGTAGAGCCCGGTGGCATGGACCACCTCGATGCGATGGCGTTTCAGGTACCGCACCAGCTCGTGGAGCTGCCGCGCCGCGCGGGGACTCTTGAGGCTGTCGAACGGGTACTCGCGGAGCGGCGTGTCGCCGTCGCAGAGCTCAGGCTGGAGATCGCCTTCGGCCCGGAAGCAGGCGACGTGGACGTCGAGCTCGGGGTCCGCGCGCAGGCCGCGAACCAGGTTGACGAACTGACGCTCTGTGCCGCCGACGGCGAACGAGGTGACGAACTCGAGGATCGGAATCCGGCGCGCCATGGCTCAGGCTCCTCCTCGTGCGTAGACCGGGCGCCGCAGCGAATCGCCGCCGGCGACCAGGCGCGGCCGCCGCCGATCGCGGCTTGGCTCGCTCGCGTCAGCGCCGGCGTCGAGGGGCCGCATGGACGGCGCCTGCACCGGACGGTCGAGGAACTGGCGGCACCAGAGCTCGAAGGAGACGAGCGTCCAGAGCTGCAGGTCGAGCGGCCGGCCCCGGTCGTGCTGCCGAAGGAGCTCCTCGATGTACGAGTGCTCGAAGATGTCGCGTTGCCGGCTGGTCTCCGAGAGCAGGAGCTCGCGCGTGAAGTCGCCGAGCCCGCCGCGGAACCAGGAGCCGAGCGGCACGGCGAACCCGCGCTTGGGCCGGTCGAGGATCGCTGGCGGAAGTCGCCCCTTGAGGGCCCGCTTGAATACATGCTTGGTCCTGTTGCCCTTCAGGTGGAGCTCGGGGGGGATCCGGGCGGCCAGCTCCACCAGCCGGTGGTCGAGCAGCGGCACGCGAGCCTCGATGGAGTGCGCCATGCTCATACGATCGACCTTGGTCAGAATGTCGAGCGGCAGGTACGTTTCGAGGTCGAGGAGCTGGAGCCTCGAGAGCCAGTGGCGAGGAGCGTCTGGGTCGCCCCGGCCGTCGAGCGTGGCCAGGTAGCGCCGGATGGGCGCCTGGGAGTCGCCGTTCGACAACAGCGCGAGGGGCTCGGGCCTGAACAGGCGCTGCTGCTGGTCGCTCCGGAAGAGGGTCCCGGCATCGAGGTAGCGATCGCCCCCGACGCGACCCAGGTGTCGCAGCATCTCGCGACCGGTCGCGCCTTCGGGGAGGGCGTTGCCCGCGGCGGTGAGCAGGGAGCGGAGCGGTGCCGGGAGGAAGCGGTTGCTCCTCTCGCGCCGCTCCACGAGGTACTTGTCGTATCCGGCGAACAGCTCGTCACCGCCATCCCCCGAGAGGACGACCTTGACGTCGCGGCCGGCGAGCTCCGACACGATGAACGTGGGAATGGCCGAGGAGTCTCCGAAGGGCTCGTCGAGGTGCCAGGCGAGCTTCTCGACGATCTCGATCACCTTGGGCTCGACGACCGCCTCCCGGTGACGCGTGCCGAACGCACCAGCCACGAGTCGCGCGAACTCGAGCTCGTCGAAGTCGCTCTCGCGGAAGCCAATCGAGAACGTCCGCAGCGGTTCCTGGCTGGCGCGGGACGCGCTGGCGACCACCGCGCCAGAATCGACACCGCCGCTCAGGAACGCGCCCACGGGTACGTCGCTCACCATGTGCGACTCCACCGTGTCGTCGAGCGCCCCGCGCAGGGCCTCCACCCATTGGTCCTCCGAGCGGCCGTGCTCGGGCTCGAATCGCGCGCGCCAGTAGCGCCGGCTCGTGATGGAGCCATTGCGCGTGGCGATCAGCAGGGACCCGGGCTCGAGCTTGCCGACGCCCCGGAGGATGCTCTGCGCCGGCGGCGTGGTCAGGAAGGTGAACAGGTGGTGCACCGCGTCCCAATCCAGTCGCACCGGCAGCTCCCCGAGCTGGAGAATCGCCTTCAGCTCGGAGGCGAAGACGAGCGAGTCGCCGTGACGTGCCCAGTACAGCGGCTTGATGCCCAGGCGGTCGCGGGCCACCAGCAGCCGGCCGGCGTTGGCGTCCCAGAGCGCGAAGGCGAACATGCCGCGCAGCCTCTCGACGCAATCGACGCCGTGCTCCTCGTAGAGGTGGACGATGGTTTCGGTGTCGCTGTGGGTCGCGAACCTGTGTCCGCGCAACTCGAGGTCCTGCCGGAGCTCGCGGTAGTTGTAGATCTCGCCGTTGAGCACCACCTGCACCGAGCCGTCCTCGTTCGAGATCGGTTGGCGGCCGGTCGCGAGATCGATGATGGCGAGCCGACGCATGGCCAGACCGACGCCGTCGCCGACGAAGTAGCCCGCGTCGTCGGGACCCCGGTGCACCATGGCGTCGGTCATGCGCTGCAGCCGGTCCGGCGTCACCGGCCGCCCATCGAAGCTCAAGATGCCTGCAATGCCACACATGTCGACTAAGCCGTTTCTGTTGGTTCCGGTTGAACACGCCGGTCGAGGAGACGCCAGAGACGGCGAACACGTGCCGGGACGACGTCGAGATCGACGATGCCCAGCGCGAAGAGCAGCGGGAGCAGCACGCCGAGGTAGGTGACTCCCAGAACGCACAGCGTCAACGCCGTGCCGCGCTCGAGTCGAGGTTGGAGCAGCGCGGCCGGCGCAGCCGCCGCGACGCTGGCACCCGCGATCGAAAGGAGTGCCTTCCAGGGCAACAGCCGCGACCATGCCGTGTCGAGAAGCTGTCGCAGGCGAACCAGTGCGAGCCCCTTTGCGACCGCCGCCGCAAGCACCGTGGCGGCCACCGCGCCCACCAGACCCGCCACCGACACCGCCCACGCGATCAACCCCCCGACGATCACCAAGCGCGCCACGTTGAGCAGCAGGATGGTGCGAACGGCGGCGAAGACCCGCAGCGCCGAGTCGGTCTGGAGCACCCCGAGGACCACCGCTGTGGTCCAGACCACGAACACCCCGACGCTGGCGCGGTAGGCGTCGGTGAAGAGGAAGGGAATCAGGTCGGCCGCCACCAGCACGAGGAGCGTGACGAGGGGCAGCAAGAGCAGCCCGAGCTTCTGCGTGGTGTCGAGCCAGATCGAGCGCGCGGCGGCCGGGTCGCCTCGTCGGAGGGCGTCGCCCATCCCGACCATGAGCACGTTGCCGGACGAGGACGCCGCGAAGTCGACCAGGGGAATCTGCAGGCACCCGACGGCGTAGATCGCGAAGGTCGCCGGATCGAACCAGTAGGAAACCGCATACTGGTGCAGGTTGGCCTGCACCACCTCGACCACCACCGCGAGCTGGAACGGGAGGCTGTAGGCGAGCTGCTTGGCGAGCTGTGCGCGGCTCGGCCGGAGCTTGGCGCCGAAGCGACGGCGCAGCAGGACGAGATGCGCGGCGAGACGGACGGTCGCGAACGCGAGCGCGCCGACCAACAACCAGGCCAGGTCGTCGAACAGCAGTACGGGCAGCACCAGGAGCGCCGCGCGCAGCAGATCGGAGATGGCATACGTCGCCGCGGCTCGCACGAACCGCTGGCGGCAGAGCAGCGTGATCTCGAATCCTGCCGAGGCGAGCATCAGCAGTAGGTACACGCCGAGCAGCGGCAGGAGCGCCGCGAGCGACGGGTTGTTGAGCCAGGCGGCCAGGGGCCGGGCGCCGACGGTGAGCGCCGCGAGCACCACCAGCCCGGACAGCGACAGCGCGATCAGGGAGTTGGCCTGGTAGCCCGCGCAGGCGTCGGGGTCGTCGCGGTCGCGCGTCAGGAAGTAGAAGAGGCTCTCGGCCATCCCCAGTTGCGCGAGCGCGAACAGCGTCGTGAACACCAGGAAGAGCTGCTTGTAGGTGCCGAAGATCTCCGGCGCGAAGACGCGCACGAGCACGATCGGGACGAAGAAAGTCGCCACGAATCCGATCAGGCGTCCCGCCATGAGCTGGAGCGCCGGCCGGAAAGTCCAAGCCTTGGCTTCGATGCTCACGAGGCGAGGTCCTGTGGCGAGGGTCGAGGGAGGATGCAGGCGGCGGAGATGAGCCCGATCACCAGGTAGGGGAACCAGCTCAACACGTGGCCTCCAGCCAGCCCGCAGGCCAGGAAGCCCCAGAGCGAGATCTCGAGCGCGGAAACCGCCCGGTAGATCTCCGGACGTCTGGTCTTGCGCCACGGCAGGGCGAGTCGATTTGCCTTCCACAGCGCGATCGCGACCATTAGCAAGAAGGGCGCCCCACCCAGGAAGCCGGTCTCGGCGAGCACCTGGATGATCGTGTTGTGGCTGTGCAACCAGCCCTCGGTGACGGCGCCGGCCGGCGCGTAGAGAGGCCAGCCGACTACGGAGCACCCCAGACCGACTCCGAGCAACGGCTGATCGACGAACATCTCGAGGCCGGCGCGCACGGTGGCGAGACGTTGTTGGAGCGTCGCGTCCGCGAGCAGGTCGGCGAAGCCCTCCATCCGGCCCCACGACGTCGACACCACGACCGCGATTGCGGCTCCTGCAATCGCGAGTCCAGGCAGTCGCGCCCACGGTCCGCACCAACGCAGGAAGCAGAGGAGCACCACGACGCAGAACGCCAGGAAGCCGCCGCGTGAGAAGGTGACGAAGATCGCGGTGGTGTAAGCGGCGATCGCGCACCAACCGAAGACGGCCCACACCCCGCGTGCCGCGAGCGCCGTCGCGACCGCGATCGGGAGCAGCAGAACGAGGGTGTAGGCGAGATCGTTGGGGTTCTCGAAGATCCCGATCCAGCCAGCGCGGCCTTCCACCAGGTCGCCGGTCCAGAAGTAGTTACGGATCGCGCCGAGAGCGGGGAACATGGCGCCGGCCACCAGCACGTTCGATGTGCGGCGCAGGCGCGGCCAGCTGTCGACCGTGTTGACCACGAGCAGATAGACGACGACGTAGCGAAGCAGCACCAAGGTTTGCTCGCCGGCATGCTTCGGCCACAGCGCGCTGAACGAGGACACCGCTGCAGCACCGAGAAAGGCGAGCAGGAGGTGGCTTTCAGGCCACGCGAGTCGCAGTGGTCGCTGCGAGACCGCGCGCTCGACGAACAGCGCGGCGAGCGCCGCGATCGCCACCCCCTGCGCCGGCGCCAGCACCGCCACGGTGGGGAACAGCAGCGGTAGGTTCGCGAACAGCAGCAGCAGGAACACCAAGAGCAGGCGGTACGACCATCCCGCACCGAACGCTCCGCGCCCCTCGTGCAGCGCGTGTTCCGCGCTGGCGAGGCTGGCGACGTTCCAGCCGGGGCTCAGGCCGCCGATGCCCGCGTCCGCCCGCATGACAGCGCCCTCCCCCGCAGGCCGCGGTATCGCCCCTTGATCTCGTCGGTGTTCTCGAGCAGCGCCCCGACGATCCGTTCCGCGGCGTGGCCATCCCAGAGGTCCGGTGGGCCGGCGGTGCCCCAGCCGCCGCTCACAGCGCGCAACGCCGCGTCCACGATCGCCGCCGGCGTCTTGCCGACGATCCGATTCGTCCCCTGAATCACGGTGCACGGACGCTCGGTGCCGTCGCGCATCGTCAAGCACGGGACACCGAGGACCGTGCACTCCTCCTGGAGACCCCCCGAGTCGGTGGCGACCAACGATGCCTCCTTCACCAACTTGAGGAAGTCGAGATACCCGAGCGGATCGAGCAGGCGCAGGCCCGGCGCGTCCTCGAGGCGGCGGAGCAAGCCGGTGCTGTGCAGGCGCTCCCGAGTGCGCGGGTGAACGGGGAAGGCGACCTCGACCAGGCCCAGCAGCCCTTCCAACGCTTCCACCAGCGAGCCTGCGGCGAGTGGATCGTCCACGTTCTCGGCACGGTGGAGGGTCACCACCGCGTAGCCGCGGGCTTGCAGGCCCAGCCGCTCCAGGACGTCGGAAGCAGAGATGCGGTCGAGGCTGCTGAGCAGCGCATCCACCATCACGTTGCCCACGAACCACACTCGTTTGGCGGCGATCCCCTCGCGGTGGAGGTTCTCGACCGCGCTCGGTTCCGTGGCGAAGAGGAAGTCGGAGATGGTGTCGGTGACCAGGCGGTTGATCTCCTCGGGCATCTCGCGATCAAAGCTGCGAAGCCCTGCCTCCACATGGGCCACCGGGATCCCCAGCTTGACGGCGGTGAGGGCGGCGGCGACCGTCGAGTTGACGTCGCCGACGACGAGGACCAGATCCGGATGGTGCTCGACCAAGGCCGATTCGAGGCCCTCCATCGCCCGTGCCGTCTGGACGGCCTGAGAGCCCGACCCGACCGCCAGCTTGACATCGGGCCGCGGGAGCTCGAGATCGCGGAAGAACACCCCCGAGAGGTCGTGGTCGTAGTGCTGGCCGGTGTGGACCAGCAGCGGATGGATCGACGCGTGCCGACGCATCTCTCGAATCACGGGACCGAGCTTTACGAAGTTGGGCCGGCAGCCCGCCACGCAGAGGATCCGGAGGTCGGTCACGAGGCAGCCTCCATCGCCGCCACGGCGGACGATCGGCCCAAGGGGCGGTCGTGAGGCTGCCGGCAGGGCCTCGCGGCTTCGAACACGCCCTGGACCTGGCAGGCCGCCATGGCAGGCGAGAACGAGCCGAAGGCGCCGGCGCAGGTGCGCTCCCAGAACGTTCGCCGCGGTATGGTCAGAAGCTCCTTTCCCGGAGCGCGGTGGCCACACGTCGTGTAGGCATACCGGTAGCCGGCCGCCCCTGCGGCGTCGACGCAGCCGGGGCTGAACTGGCCGTCCGGATAGGCAAGGTGACGCACCTCGGCTCCGAGCGCAGACTCGAGAATCTGCTTCGATCCCAGCAGCTCGGAGATGACGCGCGGCGCTGGCTCCTTTGGCAGCAGGCGATGGCTTCGGGTGTGCGAGCCGACTGTGATGCCCGCGGCCTGCATCTCTTGGACCATCGTCCAGCTCATCACCTGGCAAGCGGCCTTGACGTCTTGGGGGATCTCGAATCTTTGGGAGAGCGCGACGACCCGCAACTCGTTCTCGATCCACGACGAGCTCCGCAGGAGGTTTTCGCTGAGCTCGACCAGACTGGGTGACGACGAACCGGACACGAGCCGGCGCAGCGCCGAGCGCGCTACGCCCTGGCGTTCGAGGAGCGCCGCGAGCCCGACTGCACCGATGCGGTCCGCGGCCTGCCGCAGCAGGTGATACAGCTCGTCGTGGAGGTGGAGGCGTTGCTTGCCCACGAGGTCCGCCACCACGAAGATGGTCGCGGGGACCCCCTTGCGCCTCAGTAGCGGCAGGCCGTGGTGGTAGACGTCGGCGTAGCCGTCGTCGAACGTGACCGCGGCGGGTGGCCGCGTCGAGCGACTGCCTTCCTCGAGTCGGCGCGCGAGCTCGTCGAGACTCACCAGGTCGTACCTCTGGCCGACCCAGTCGAGCTGCCTCTCCAACGTCGGGAGCGAGACGAGCATGGCCGGCTGGCTAGAGGCGTGCGCGCGAACATCCTCGACCACGCGGTGATAGCAGAGGACCAGGCAGGGGATTTTCTGGCTGCGCCTGCCGAGCAGCCGATCGATGCCGAACGCGTGGAGGCAGTGCGCGCCCACGGTCTTGCACGCGGCGCGAATCATCGGCAGCTCCCGCGGTCGGCGAGCCGCCCGGCCGGTTGCGCGGTAGCGGCGAGCCACTTCCGAATGCGGCTCTTCGCGCCGCGCACTGCGCGCCGGGTCGTCCGTCGCAGCAACGCTTCGAACGAGGGCGGGTAGAGCTCGAGTCGGCTGAGCTCTCGCACGCTCGTGGCCCAATGGAACTTGTATGGCTCGGCGCCGTGGAGCAGGTCGTACTCGCGGAGACCCTCGTCGATGGCGCTGCGGATCGCGAGCGCCATGATCGCCAGACCGACGCTCAGATCCGCAAAGGCCTCGTCGAAGCCGGACTGGTAGTAGAGGAAGCGATGGCCGTACCGGAATCCGTAGAGCGCCGCCACAGCGCGGCCGTCCAGCCGTAGCACGTAGAGGCGCAACCAGCCGCGCGCGAGCGCCAGGCGGGTGAGCTCGCGATGGAAGCCAACCACTGCCGGGTCGTCCAGCGCTTCCGAGCCACCCCGTGCGTCCCATCGCTGCCGGTGCAGGCGCACCAGGATCTCGAATGCCTCTTCGAGCATGGCCTCCGACTCGACACGTTCGAGCTCGACCGCGAAGCGCTCCTCGAGCTTGCGCAGCCTCCGCCGCACGTTCTGGCGATGGCTGCGCCCCAGGCTCGCGACGAAGCTGTCCCACGTTTGGTCCGCGAGGTCGACGACGGGACAGACGTGCGTGAGGTTCTCCACCACGGTCCAACCGTCGCTTGCCAGTCTCTGCGCGACCTTGCCTGCCGTGCTGGTCCCATGCGGGAGCTGCCCGAGCTCGACTGTCGTGCGGTGACGCTGGAAGTGTCTGGCCAGAGCGGCAACGGTTTCCTGCTCGGCGGCGTCCTCCACGATCAGGTCGAGGTAGTCCGAGCCGACCGTGCCCGTTCCGAGCAGGCGATGTCGCGGCGCCAGCCAGTGCGCAGGACCGGCGCCAGCACGGGTGAGTGGCGCCACACCCGTGAGCCGATCGCCGTTGCGCACGAGGAGCATGTCGAGTCGATCCGGAGTGCCGAGGTGCTTC
>DATLFI010000035.1:0-6369 GCA_035524895.1 Thermoanaerobaculia bacterium
GCAGCGAGGATGCGATCCTCCAGCCGCTGGTCGACCCGGCGGGGCAGGATCAACGCGCGCGGGGCACGGGTGCGGGCCCCGCGAGCCTTGACCCTGACGTCGAGCGTGACTCTCTCGCCGCTCGCGACCGGCGGCTCGATGGACAACAAGTAGTAGTGCGCGAAGTCGTTCCCGAGGGCCGCGAGGAAGCCGCCCAGTCCTCCCTCGCCGAGACGGCTCCAGCCTGCCGTCCCGGTTGCGAGATCGGCCAGGAGCGCCTTCTCGTCGCTGATCTCGAGCGTCGCGCCGCGACCGGCATCGCGGCTTTGTGCGGTCGACGCCTGCGCCGGACGCGGCCGCACGGTGTAGAAGCTGACGCGGCCCGTGTTCGCCTCGGCGATCAGAGCCTCGAGGCTGTCGTGGCTCTGGAAGGCGTCGACAGTCTGCTGCAGGCGCATCAGCTCGTGGCTGACGTCTCGCTGCATTACCCCTCCGTCGTTCGCCGTGGAGATCATCGGCGACGAGGGCATCAGCTCTGAGCCCGAGGGCGTTGGATCCACGGTGTCGGCCGAGACGGTGGTGCCGCCCGAGAGCGAGCCCTGCAGCGTCTGCATCAATGCGCCCAGCGGACGCAGCGGCAGACCGGCGCTCACGAAGACGATCGCCTTGCGGCCCGGCTCGACCCCGAGCGAGCGCACGAAGCCGCGCAACGCCTGTAGCTCGAGCTCCGTCTCGCGGTGTAGCGCCTGCGCGTAGCCGCGGAACTCGCCGATCAAGGACTCGATCGACGCCATGGCGAGCACGCGATCGCGGCGGTTGCCTCGCAGCTCGCGCAACACTTCCTCCAGCGACGTGCGCGCGCTTTGCTCCACGGTGAACAGGCCCCGGCCGCCGCTCCGACTCACTTTGCCCTGCTGTCCCTGGAGCGCGAGCTTGGCTCTCGCGGCGTCGGTGGTCGGCGGCTGCACGACCTCGAGCGTGTCGTCGAGCGACGCGACCGCGATCGTCGGGCGAGCCCGGGCGAAGAGCGTGTCCAGCTCGCGATCGAGCTCCACGAGTGCGGCGTCGCGATCGGAGGCGGCGAGGCTGCGGTGGTCCACCACGATCACCAGCAGGAGGTCCTCGAGTTGTTCGTCGACGACCTCGGTGACGGCCTGTACCCGGGTGTGCCCGCGATCCAGCCGAACCTCGAACTGGTCACGGTCCAGCCTCCGGATCGCTTCACCGTTGCGGTTCTCGACTCTGACCCCGATCTCGAGGGTACGCACCTCCACGCTCTCGGCCAGCGCGCCCCGCGGGGGCGAGGGCGGTGGCTGTGCTGCGGCGAGGGGAGCCGTGACCAGCACGATCGCGGCAAGCCGAAGCGAGTGTGGCATGGGTCTCATCTGGGTGAACCTTATACGCCTGAGGCATACTGGGGACGGGCCGAGAGTGCGGCGTCGCCGCGCCGCGGACGATTCGGGAGCCTGTTCACCATGGTTGCCCCATCGCAACGCTCCTCCGGCGACGCTTCCCGGACGCCGGTGCGAAAGCGGGCGTGGTGCGTCGGCGTGATCGCGGCATCGGTCGCCGCTGGTGCCGCGCTCGCCCAATGGGGATGGCGGGGCGTGCCGCCGCGCTTCCCCGAGGAGGGGTTCCGACCCGACGGCTCCTTCGCATTTTGCCGCGCGTTCTACACCCAGGTGCGGAGAGAGCGTCTCGGCCAGGGCTGGTACACCGACTATCCCGACTCCGACCACAACCTGACTATCAGGCTGGCGGAGGTCACCTTGGCCCCGGTGCGGCGGGATGCCAACGGTGAACCGGACCACGTCGTGGTTCGCTTCACGGACTCCGAGCTGCTGGTGCATCCGTTCCTGTTCCTTTCCGACGCCGGCACGGTGGGGCTGTCGGGGGAGGAGGCGGCGAGCCTGCGGCTCTACCTGCTCAAGGGCGGCTTCCTATGGGTCGACGATTTCTGGGGCGAGTCCGCTTGGGCGCACTGGCAGAGCGAGATCGCCGGCGTGTTGCCCGAGTATCCGATCGTCGATGTCGCTCCGGAGCATCCGATCTTCCACGTGTTCTTCGACGTGCCCGAGGTACCGCAGGTGCCGTCGATCCAGCATTGGTACCGCAGCGGCGGGGGGACGTCGGAGCTGGGAGCCGAGTCAGCCGAGCCGCACCTGCGAGGAATCTTCGACGAGCACGGCCGCCTGCTGGTGCTGATGAGCCACAACACCGACATCGCCGACGGTTGGGAGCGCGAGGGCGAGTCCGCGGAGTACTTCGAGCTGTTCTCGATCCCGAAGTCCTACCCGCTCGGGATCAACGTCGTGCTGCACAGCCTGATGCGCTGAGGTGGCTGATGCGCTGGGGCAGGTCGCGGACGGGATTCGTGGCGCTTCCTGTCGTCTTTCTCCGACTCTAGCCTTGATGCGCCGCGAGCCCAACGCGAAGCCCGCCGCTGACGTACCATCTTCTTGGCGTGTTGGCGATCCGTGTTCCCCTCGTGTGCATTCTCACCGCCGCCTGTGGTTGCGCCGTCCCGGCTCCTCCCCACCTCGGGGCTGCAACCCAGGCGGCGGGTCTGCGCGTGGAGCGCGCACCGTTGGTGCTGCGGCACCTGCTCTCGGGCGAGCTGGAGGCCGAGAGCGCGCTTGCCTTCGTCGCGCCCAACGTCGGCCAGTGGCCGATCCAGATCCAGACGCTGCCGCAGAGCGGCACGGTAGTGCAGGCTGGCGCGGTGGTGGTGGAGTTCGACAGCTCGCAGCTCACCGCCAACCTGGACAGCCAGCGCATGGCGGTGATTCGTGCCGCGGCCGAGCTCGAGGCCACTCGGTTGCGCACCGCAGCGACAGTTGCCGAGAGAGCGCTCGAGGCTCGGCGCCGCCGGTCGGCTCTCGAAAAGGCGCGCGTCAGGGCGGCGGTCCCCGCGGCGCTGCGCTCCCGGCGGGAGTATGAGCAGCTCCGGCTCGCGCTCCAGAGCGCCGAGCTCGAGGACGCCGAGGCCTCGGCGGCGCTCGAGGCAGCGGGACGTGCCGCGGTCGCCGAGGTTGCGATCCAGGCCGTCGCGTTCCAGAAGGCGCGCGACGAGCTGCGCTACTCGGAGGACGCGCTCCAGCGACTCCGGCTCGTTGCGCCTCGCGACGGGGTGCTGGTAGTGGGTTTCAACCAGCGCGAGGATCGCAGCTACGAAGCGAACGACACTGCCCAGCCCGGCGACGTGGTGGCCCGTCTTCCCGACCTCCGGACGTTGCGGGTGCGGGCGCGCCTATTCGACGTCGACGACGGCGCGGTCGATTCCGGCAACGCCGCGACCGTGACGCTCGACGCCTATCCCGACGAGTCCTGGGAAGCCGAGGTGACCTCGGTGCAGCACATCGCGCAGCAGCCCAGCGGACGCTCGGCGCGCCGCGTGTTCGACGTTCTGGTCGAATTGTCCGCGGTCGACCCCGAGCGCATGCGCCCGGGCATGTCGGCGAAGGTGGTGGTCGAGCGAACCATCGAGCGAGGAAACGACGATCGGACGCCGCTCCTCGCGCCGCGGGTCACGCTCACCTTCGTTGCTGCCGTACGCGAGCTCGCCGGCGCGGGCCCGCCGCTGCGGGCGTCGGTCAGCACCGGATCGACGGCGCGGCTGGAGCTCGCCGAGGGCGGTGCCGCGGAGGTCCAGGTCGGGGCGTGCAATCCCACGCACTGCATCGTCGAAGGGATCGAGGAAGGCGTCGTTCTCCGGGAGAGCACCGGGTCGTGACGATGTCCGGGAACGGCGCTTCGGAACGGCGGTGGTTCCGCCGCCGCAGGGCGCTTGGGCTCGGGCTAGGGGCAGCGCTGCTCGTCGGTGGAGGTGGATTCTGGACCGCCAGCCGGAGCAGCGCCGACGGCGAGTGGACGGTCGTGGAGCGGCGGGACCTCGAACGTACCGTGACCGTCTCGGGCGAGCTCGAGGCCACGAGCAGCGCGGATCTGCGGCCGCCCCAGATACGAGATATGCACACCTTCACCATCGCCTTTCTCGCGCCGGAGGGTTCGAACCTGCGCACCGGCGACCCGGCGGTCGGCTTCGATCCGAGCCAGCTCGAGCAGAAGCTGATCCAGGCGCGAGCCGACCTCGACACGGCGGAGAAGAACCTCGAGAAGCGGCGCTCCGATCTTGCCGTCGAGCGGGAACGCGCCGTGCTGCAGCTCGCCGAGGCGCGCGGGCGGGCGCGCCGGGCCCAGCTGCAGAGCGACGTTCCTGCGGAAGTGGTCGCGAGCCAGGCGCTGCAGCTCGCGCGCCTGGACCGCGCGCTCTCCGAGGAAGAGGTGCGACACTACGAGGAAGCGCTCGAACGGCTCCAACGACGCGAGGGCATAGAGCTCGAGGGGTTGCGGCGCCAGCGGGACTTCGTTGCCACGAGGGTGTCGGATCTGGAGCGCGACCTCGGCCGTCTGACGGTGCGCGCGCCTCGCTCTGGGGTCCTCGTGTACAAGAGCAACTGGCGTAGCGAGAAGAAGAAGGTCGGCGACTCGGTGTGGTGGGCCGAGGCGGTGGCGCAGTTGCCGGACCTTGCGAAGCTACGGGCCGTGGCCGAGGTCGACGAGGTCGACGCCGGCGGTGTGCGGGTAGGTCAGGAGGCGGCGTTGCGTCTCGACGCGTACCCCGATCGGGAGTTCCCGGCAAGCGTCGTCGAGATCCATCGCGCCGTGGAGCAGCGTTCCTGGCGCGACCCGCGGCGCATCATGCGTATCGAGCTACGGCTCGATCGTGTCGACACCGAGCGCATGAGGCCTGGCATGCGGTTCGTCGGCGAGCTCACGCTCGAGCGATCCCCGGATCGGCTGGTGGTGCCTCTCGACGCGGTGACCTCGCTCTCGGGCCGGCCCGCCGTGCTGCGCGACGGGCCCTACGGCGCTTCCTGGGTACAGCCGCGCCTCGGTCGACGGGTCGCCGACGCGGTCGAGGTGCTGGACGGTCTCGCCGAGGGAGACCGGGTGCGCTTGCGCCCAGAGAGCGTCGAGTCGTGAGGGGTAGGAGCCTGGGCGCGGCGCTCGCGACGCTGGTCACGGCTTGTGCGGCGCCGCCGGAGGCGGCCACGGTGCGGGTTTCGCGGCGGGACTTCGTGCACCGAGTGCGCGCCGAGGGGACTCTCGTCGCCGAGCGTGCCACCTCCATCGTGGTGCCGCCGGAGGTGCAGCTCCCAGCGCGCATCGCGTGGCTGGCCGAGGACGGCATCGAGGTGGAGGCGGGACAGCCGATCGTGCGCTTCGACGATTTCGAGATGTCGCGCCGCCTGGAGCAGGGCCGTGCGGACTTCGAGAGCAGCCGCCTCAAGATCTCCAAGGCGGAGGCCGATGGTGAGAGCCAGCTCTTGGCCATCGAAGGGGACCGCCAGGTCGCCGAGCTAGAGCTCGATGTCGCCGAGCGCTTTCAGATGACCGACGAGGAGGTCTTTTCCCGTTTCGAGATCCTCGAGTCCGCGATCGACGGCGAGCTTGCCGCGGAGCGCAAGGAGCGCGCCGAGGAGCTCGCTGGAATCCACACGGACCTGGCTGCCACCGAGCGCGACCTGCTCGAGATCGAACAGGGACGGGCGGGCCAGCGCATCGACGAGGCTCGGGCCGGCCTGCGGGCGCTCGAGGTGCGTGCTCCGCACACCGGATTCCTGACCTGGAATCGCGACTGGCGGGGCGACCAGGTGCAGGTTGGCCAGCAGGTCTGGCGCGGCCAGCCGCTGGCGCAGATCCCAGAGATCGATCGCATGAAGGCGGAGGTGGCAGTGCTCGAGGCCGATGCCGGCGGCCTCGAGGTGGGAGGCAGGGCGACGGTGCGGATCGAGGCGCACCCCGAGGAGGTCTTTGCGGCGACGGTGCGGCGCGTGGACACGGTGGCGAGACCACGCCAGCGCGGATCCCCGATCCAGTACTTCGGCGTCGAGCTCGAGCTCGAGAGAACCGATCCGGCGCGTATGCGCCCCGGGCAGAGGGTGGTCGCGACCTTGGTGCTGGCCGAGCGCCAGGACGTGTTGGTGTTGCCGCGCCAGGCGGTCGTGCTCCCTGGGACGCGCCGAGAGAACGGCCGTCCTGCAGCCCGCGCAGGCGGGGACGGAGCAGGTCGAGAAGGCGAGCCATCGCACGGCAAGGTCTGGGTGCGAGAGGGTCGCGAGCTCGTGGAGCGCGAAGTCGAGCTGGGGTTGCGCTCGGCAGCGCTGGTGGTGATCGAGAGCGGCCTCGAGGAAGGCGAGGTCGTCGCGCTCGAGCCCCCGCGCTCGCCGGAAGACGCCCCGGCAGACCGCGCCGGCCGCGGCGGCCGTGGCAGGGTGGAGACGTGACGGGTTGCGAGGCGGTCTCCCGATGAGGCGGGGGAGCGGATCGGTGGACCTGCGCGAGGCCCTGGCTACGTCGCTCGCGAATCTCGCCAGTCACAAGCTG
>DATLFI010000036.1:0-4017 GCA_035524895.1 Thermoanaerobaculia bacterium
GCGTCGACCGTGACTCCGGCGTTTCTCTTCGCGGCGCCGATACGCGACCCGTCCAGTGGGCTGCGCGGGGTGCTGGCCCTGCGCTGGCGCGCCGATCGTCTTCTGGAGTCCATGCGGCAGGCTGTGCCGGACACCCGCGCACGATTGGCGCTGGTGAGCGAGAACGGACGCTGGCTGGTCGGAGAAGAGGGCGAGGGAGGTTGGCGCTTCCGGCATCCCGAGGTCGCGCAGGAGCGCTTCGATCAGGTCCACGCGAGGGTCTGGGAGACCATGCAGTCCTCGGACGGGAGCGACACGCTCGAGGTGGACGGTGGCTTGTGGATGCAGGGCGCGGCGGTCCTCCCGCGACGCGGTGTCACGAGCCGCGCCAGCTTCGAGGACCCGCTGCCCGCGATCGAGCAGCGAGACCAGCACAGGGTCTGGCGTATCGGCTACTTCCTGCCCAAGACCGTGCTTCGCGAGCGCGCAGGCTCGCTCGTTCTGCCTTTCCGGGGCGGGGCCATCGTCTTGCTGGCTGTGTTCGCCGCTGGCTTCTCATATCAGGATCTGCGGTTGCGATCTGCGTTGCGCCGCCTTTCCGAGAGCGAGCGGAGAACGGCCGAGCAGCTCGCGTTCTCGGAGGCGCTGGTCGATGGGCTGGGCGTGCCGCTCTTCGTCAAGGACCTGCGGGGCCGGATCCTGCGCTGCAACGCAGCCTTCTCGCGCCTCACCGGGCACGAGCTCGACGCCTGCGCCGGCTTGGATGCCGCCGGCTTCAGCCCAGCCGAGAGCGCGGGTCGCCATACCGAGATGAGCGCTCGGGCGATGGCCACTCGGCAGGCAGTGTCATACGACAGCCAGGTCATCGACGGAAACGGCGCGACGCGCGCCGTGATCGTCACCAAGGCGCCACTGGTTGGCCTCGATGGCGAGGTCACGGGTGAGGTCGGCGCGCTCCACGACGTCAGCGAACGGCAGCGCACCGAGAACGAGCTCCGGTTGGCCGCTCGATTCTTCGAGCACAGCAACGAAGGCATCTTGATCTGCGACGCCGCGGACCGGATCGTGCGAGTGAACCCCGCGTTCACGGAGATCACGGGCTACTCCGCGGACGAAGTCGTCGGCCGGCAGCCGACCTTCCTGCGTGCGACCACGCCCCATGGCGAGGGAGCCACCGAGATGGAGCGGGCCCTCTCCGGCCCTGGCACGTGGCAGGGAGAGCTCGTGAACCGGCGGAAAGGGGGAACCTCGTTCCCGAGCTGGCTCTCGGTGTCCGTGGTCCGCGACGACGCGGGTCAGGTCAGCGGTTACGTGTCGATCTTCAGCGACATCACCGAGCGGAGGGCGCACGAGGACAGGGTTCGCTGGCTCGCGCACCATGACTTCGTCACCGGGCTCGCCAATCGCAACCTGCTGATCGATCGCGCCGAGTTGGCCCTGCGCCGGACTGCGCGCGAGGGCCGTCAGGTCGCGCTGCTGGCGATCGACTTGGATCGCTTCAAAGCCGTCAACGACCTGATGGGTCACGCGGCCGGCGATCGCCTGCTGCGGCTCGTCGCGGAGCGGCTCGAAGGGGTCGTGCGCCAGACCGACACCGTCGCGCGGGTCGGCGGCGACGAGTTCGTGGTGATGCTCCCCGACGTGTCGCGCCCGGAGTACGTGGAGCACGTCGCCGAGAAGATCTTGGCCGCGCTCCAGCAGCCTTTCGAGCTGGAGGAAGGGCGCGCGGTGATCGGGGCTTGCGTGGGGGCGAGTATCTGCCCGCGCGACGGGGCCAGCCTCGAGGAGCTGCTACAGGTCGCCGACGCCGAGATGTATCGCGCCAAGCGGGCAGGCCGCAACGGCTTTCGGATCGCGGAGGAGGCTGTCCGACAGGCATACGCGCCGGTCTGACGGCGCCCGCATACGCGCCGGTCTGACGACGCCCGCGTACGCGACGGTATGACGGCGCCCGCAAACGCGACGGTATGACGGCCGCCCGCGGCGACGCGTCAGGTCTGGCAGACTGAACCGTGCAGGCGTCAGCCCCGTGGCTTGTGCTTGCGCAGAGCCTTGTGGATCGCCTTCCAGCGTTGCTTCTCGGGTAGGCGCGCCGCTTCGTCCTGCCGCCGCCCGAGAGCCTGCAGCTCGTCGACGTACGACCGGTAGCTCGCGAGCCGAGCGCTTTCGAGAGTGCCGCTCTGCGCTGCCTGGATCACCGCGCAGCCCGGCTCGCCCACGTGCTCACAATCACGAAATCGGCCGCCTGCGGCCAGTTCCTCGATGTCGGCAAAGGCCTCTTCGATCCCTTCCTCGCTGTCCCAGAGTTGGAGCTCGCGGATTCCGGGGTTGTCGATCAGGAGGCTGCCGTTGGGCAAACGCACGATCTGTCGGTGGGTGGTGGTGTGGCGACCGCGATCATCGGCTTCGCGCACCTTCCGCGTGCGCATGATCGTCTCTCCATAGAGGCGATTGAGGAGGGTCGACTTGCCGACACCCGAAGAGCCGACCAGCGCGATGGTCTCGCCCGGCACGAGGTAGACGCGCAGCTCGTCCAGCCCCGCCTCCAGCTTTGCCGCCGCGACGTGCACCGGGACGGCGCCGGCGATCCGGCGGACATCGGCGATCTGCGTATCGAGGTCCGGCGCGAGGTCGCTCTTGTTGAGGACCACCACCGGCTCCGCGCCGCTGCGGTGGGAGGTGATGAGGAACCGCTCGAGGCGGCGCAGGTTGAAGTCGCCGTCGAGGCCCATCACCACGAACACGCGGTCGACGTTGGCCGCCACCACCTGCTCCTCGGTGCGAGCGCCAGCGACCTTGCGCGAGAACTTCGACCGACGCTCGAGCACCGTCTCGATGAGGCCGTGCTCGGCGCGTCGTTCGGGCAGACGCAGGAGCACCCAGTCGCCGATCGCGGGCTGGATCGCGTCCCGTCTGTCGCGCTTGAGGCGCCCGGCGATCCGCGCCTCGAGCGGGCCGGCTGCAGTGATCACCTCGTGGATGCCACGCGACTCGAGCACCACGCGAGCCGGCTCGACGCCCTTGCCAGAGCGGAGGGCGTTGCTGTCGCTCTGCCGCTGGAACCATTCGTTCCAGCCCCAGGGAACGAGAGTTTCGGCCCTCAAGGAACGGGTCGAGACCAGCACGCGATCCGCCTGGTTCAGCCCCTGCTCGCTGCGCAGGGCTTCGAGGTCCGCCGACGTGGCTGCGTTGGTTACGAAGCCGTGTCGATGGTCGAAGGCGCGGTTCCACGGCAGGTCGGTCCAGGTGGCGAGCGCGAGCTCACCGTGGCCTGCGCGCAGCGCCCACAGGAGCGCCTCGTCGATCAGCTGGCGTCCCACGCCGCGCTCGCCGTGCTCTGGGACCACCACGACCCTGTGGAGCCAAGCTCGACCTTCGACCTCACCGGCAGCGGCATAGCCGATCACGGCATCGTCGGCAACCGCGACCCACAGGCAACCTCGTTCGAGATGCACCGCGAGTCGCTCGGCGGGCAGCGACGCGCGCTCAGCCAGGAGCGACAGGCCAACCGACCGGAACCGCTCTCCCGCTCGGCGTGCGATCTCACCGAGCGACTCGATCTCCTCGCGCCGAGCGAGACGCACCAAGTCCCCCGGTCGCACCGGGTTGCCCTGTCGAGCTTCGGCCGGCGCGGCGGATCTCGTCGGCCGGGGCGGGCGAGGGGGGGGTACGGTCACGGGATCATCGCGCTACGCCGCGGCGCTACGTGGGCGTCACGGGCCGGAGCCGACCCTCTCCAACACCTCGTCCGTGATCTCGAAGGAGTCCTTGACGAAAATCACGATACCTGGGGCTTTGCTGAGGATCAGGTCGAAATCGCGCTCTTCCTGGAGCTTCGCGAAAATCGGCTGGAGCAGCGTCTCGATCTCATCGCGCCGATCGGCCTCGATCTTCGCAGCCTGGCGTTGCGCGTCGTCGCGCGTTCGCCGCAAGGCCAGCTCCTCGTCCTCGCGACGACGCGCCAAGACCCGCTGCTCTTCGAGGGACTTCCCGGCCATGCTGCGCTCCAGCTCCTCGATCTGGCGTGCGTGCGTCTCG
>DATLFI010000037.1:0-9871 GCA_035524895.1 Thermoanaerobaculia bacterium
CGTCCATGTCGGAGAGGACGGCGGCGATGGCGGTTTGCTCGGCGACAGTTGGCGGACAAGGCAGCTCAATCATTCGCACATCGCGACTGCTGATCGCGGGATAATTTGATCCCGCAAGAATCCTCTCAATCCGGCTATTGACGACGTATCCGAAAAGATGCGCGAAAAGGTATCCGGCGTTGGCTGCATCAGGGCGGGCGCGCAAGACGGCGAACCCTGTTGAGCATACTGCCAATGGTATTTGCGACGTGAAATGGAGGTGAGCCATCAGATTCGGCCGCACGGTAGACATCAGCACATCGTCGTGCCGCAGAACTCTACGGGCTCGTGACGGTGCCGTGCGAAAGACCTCAACTGAGACACCCAGCAAACGCCCTGCATCGACTTGCTCGAGCGAAATGTAGTTGAAAGAGAAATCGGGATCTGTCGAACTCGATAGGTTCTCTGGATCCACGGTCGCAAGGTTATTGATCTGCTTCATCTCCCACTCCCCGCCGACGTCCAGAAGGCGGGTCTTGCCGGTGAGGAGTAGCTGCATAACGGCTTGCTTGACGGCCCGCTTCTTGGCGATCAGCGCCTTCATCTCTCCGAGCAACCTATCTGCATCCGACAACGCCTCGGAGATCGCGCACTGTTCGGGGATGGGGGGTACGGAAATTTCAAATCGCTTAATAAGTGCACCACTGAGGTTGTCCTGACTGCCCTTGTTACTTAGGCCCCGTAAGCTGTCGTAGTTACCAATGAGGAAGTGGAATAGGAACTCAGACAGGAGGGCCGACCTAGGCGCGATCGCAGCACAGGCCTGATTGGTGGCGGCTTCGATGCCTAACCTCGCCACGCGACCACGAGTTGGACCTTGGCCATAGAGGGCGATAAGAATCGTACCTGTCCGTTCCAGTCTTGCGGCCGAGCGCTCGAGGCCTTTCCGTGTAATGCATTCCTGAGCAGTAGTGATTGTGGCGCCCTTGACCTCACCGGTTGTTACCCACGGTATGTCGCCACCCCAGTACGCTGGTGTGCTGCGACTTGGTGTGCCACCGGACCGAATCGTGGCGAGCTCGCCGAGCGGCGCGACGTACCAGTCGTTCGGGAACATGCGCGTGAGGACCGGTGTGAACCTCATCCCCACAGCAGGCCCATCTTCCTCAGGTGCCCTTCCACCTTCACGCTGCACGCTTCCACCTCGTGCTCCAGAGCCGGCAGCGGCCGCGCGTAGCGTTCTTCGAGTTCCTTCACCCGCCCGGCGAGCTGCTGGGTCAGCCGCTCCACCTCGCCCTCGATGGCGGCCCGGATGCTGGCGAACCACTTGTCCTCGACTACCAGCGTCTTGATCTCGACCTCGATGAGCTTCGCGTACCGCGCCAGTACCTGCCGATCCAGCGTGACCCGGGCGTCCTTGACGGCCTTGCCCGCCTCGGACTCTGCCTCGATCAGTTCCAGGCAGCGCGTGAGGGCGTCTCGTTCCTCGTCGCTCTCCGGCTCGCCCTGGAGGGCCTTGAGCCGGTCCTTCACGCCGCCCTTCGTGACCTTGCCCTTGTCGTTGGTGGCGTCCTCCAGCAGCCCTTCTTCGCCGGTGTGCTCCTCGACAAAGTCTTCCAGCTCGCGTGCGGCGGCCTCTTGCTCGGCGTGGAGGTCCTCGACGGCGGCCTGTTCGGCGGCATAGAATCGCGCCACGATCAGCGCTGGGGGAATGAGATCCATCTTGTACTTCTTGCGTTTGATCGTCAGGTCTGGCGCTTCCTTGACCTTCGCCTCCTTGTCCTCGATGATCCCGCGCGGCTTGGCGGCCTCGGCCCAGCCGTCGGCGGCGACGAGGTAGACGTCGTCCTGCATCACCTCGGCCCAGTAGTCCATCAGGCGTTGGTAGACGACGTAGCGGCTGAGCAGCGGCAGGTCGGCGAAGCGCACGAGCAGGTCTTCCGACAGGGTGTGGATGACAGTCTTGGGGGAATCGCCGATTCGGAGCCCCAGAAGTCCCGGCCTATGGGTCTTACGCCAGGCCTCGAAGATTGCCGCGACGCGCTCCGAGTAGGCCGTGAACTCGCGATGGCCGAGGATGGTGGCCTTCACCTGCCCCGTCTCGACGCAGGCCTCGCTATAGCCCGGGCGGCCGTTGTTCCGGAACAGGGTCCTGCGCAGCGAGGGGAAAACGCCCCAGTAGTCGCCGAGCGCGTCGATGTCCCGGTTGGGGATACCACCAGTGAGGTGGGCGTGGAGATCGTGCAGATCCTCTGGCTCGCTCGACTCGATGTAGCGCGGGATGTTGAGGTTGAAGTCATTGGAGGGGCTTGCGATCTCGGCGACCGGCACCATGCGCGAGTATCGAGGAAGCTCCACCTGTCGGTTGAACACGTCCACGATCTTGTGGATGTCCTGGGAGCGCAGGCGGTTCTTGGCGCCGTCCTTGAGAAAGCCCTTCCTGGCATCGATCATGAGAATGCCCTTGCGATTCGCGGCTTGCTCCTTGTCGATCACCACGATACGGGCCGGGATGCCGGTACCGTAGAACAGGTTGGCGGGCAGGCCGATGATGCCCTTGATGAGGCCGCGCTGGATCAGGTTTCGGCGGATGTCGGCCTCCTTGTGGCCGCGGAACAGCACGCCATGCGGTAGGATGATGGCGCCCTTGCCCTTGCTCCTGAGCGACGCGATCAGGTGCAGAAGGAAGGCGTAGTCGCCGTTTTTCGCCGGAGGGATGCCGTACTCGAAGCGGCCGAACTCGTCGTGGGCCGGGTCGAGCCCCCTCGACCAGGCCTTGGCCGAGAAGGGCGGATTCGCGACGGCGAAATCGAAGGTCTTGAGGCTGTCGTCCTTGTTCTTGAAGTACGGAGCGGCCAGCGTGTTGCCGCGCCAGAGCACGGCCGTCGGGTGGCCGTGCAGGATCATGTTCATCTGCGCCAGCGCCCAGGTGGCGACATCATTCTCCTGACCGTAGATACTGATGCCCCGGGGCGCCTCGTCGGCGGCCTTGAGCAAGAGCGAGCCGGAGCCACACGTGGGGTCGTAGATCGTCTTGTCCTGGCGGGTCTTGGGGCCGATGCCGACCACCTGGGCCATGATGCGCGAAACCTCCGCCGGGGTGTAGAACTGCCCCTTGCTCTTGCCGCTCTCGGTGGCGAAGTGGCGCATCAGGTATTCGTAGGCGTCGCCCAAGAGGTCGTCGCCCTCGGCCCGGTTCGCGCCAAAATCGAGATCGTCGAAGATTGCGACCAGCTTCGAGAGACGATCCACCATCTCCTTGCCGGCACCAAGCTTGCTCTCGTCGGCGAAGTCCGCCTGATCGATGACGCCCTTGAGGTCGTTGGCCTCGGCGAGCTTGCCGATGATCTTGTTGATCTTGTCGCCGATCTCCTTGTCGCCCTTGAGCTTCACCATGTCGGCGAAGCCGCCGCCGGCGGGCACCTCGATGATCGCGTCCGGCCTGCCGGCGTACTTGTCCGACACGTACTTCATGAACAGCAGTGTGAGGACATAGTCCTTATACTGCGAGGCGTCCATGCCGCCGCGGAGCTCGTCGCAGCTCTGCCAGAGGGAGCTGTAGAGTTGGGATTTCTTGAGCGCCATGCTTGTGGCTCCTCGATCTCGACGTGCCTCGCCGCGCCGCCGGTTGCGGGCTCTCAGCTCATAATGCGACCGGCCCAGCTCCCGCCCCCTCGACGCTGGCCTCGGACTTCGTCAGCTCGCCTCGTAGCTCTGCAACACCAGGCCCTTCGCCCGTTCGAGATCCTGGCGGGAGCGAACGGAGATCTCCAAGTCACCCGTGCCGAAGTGACCGATGTTGCGAACATCGCGGGTAAAGCCTTCCTCGAGCTGGATCGTGCCAGGATCGACCTTCACGTAAACCTTGACGTCTCCCGCCCGCGGGTGGACCTCGACGCAGGCGAAGTTCTTGATCCGCTTGAACGCAACGTAGAATCGGAGGACCTTCATCTGGACGTCGTCGCCCAACGCCAGGAGGAACGACTTGAGCTCCTCGTACAGGTCGAGGAGGGGACCGGAGAGCTCCTCCAGGGTCTGGTCGATGGTCCTGTAGCCCGGGGTCTTCGACTTCTTAGGTTCAGGCGGCCGGCCGCCCTCGGCGGGTGACGCCGTCGTGGCATTCACCAGCTCCGGGAGGAGTAGCTCGTCACCGAAGCGGCGGTACCGGATCAGCTCGATGTTCCGGTTCATCTGGGCCACGGCGTACTCGTCGTACCGGGTGAAGTCGCCCGCAATGCAGAGGAGCCGCGGCCCGCCCCACTCGATCGCGTCCGCATCCGCCCTACCGAGCTTCTCCATCACGAGGAGTTTGAATTCCGCCTGGTGGTCCATCAGCCAGTCCAGGTAAAAGAGGCCCTGGTTGACGACGTTCTCGTTGAGGCTGCGCTTGTACTCGATGATCACCGGGCTGCCGTTCTCATCGATCCCCAGGGTGTCGAGCCGGCCGCCGTGCCGTTTCCCGGCGGAGTACTCGCTAGCCAGGAAGCGCACGCCGAGGAGGGTCTCGAGGTTGCGCTCCATCAAGGTCTGGAGCGACTTCTCGAGGCTCGCGGCCGTTCCGCCGAGCTCCTGGGCGGTGCCGTTCGTTGTGCGGAAGAGCTTGATGTCGCCCATTTGGGAGTCCGTTTCGCGCCAGCTTATTCGGCCTCTGCCCTCGGCACTCTAGCTGGCTACCAGAGCCGATTCAATCCCGGGCGATGCACCGCGCCTCCCCAGTTGAGCATCCATCGCCACGAGCTGCGCCAAGAGCTGATCGCCAGCCTCGTTCAGGTCCCCGCTCAGCTCGAACCCCAGGGTCCTTACACGAATCCGGCCCACCTGGAAGGTCAGCGGGCGCTCGAGCCGGATCGGGTAGAGGAGCACGGCCTCCATGGAGCCCAGCGCTTCGGCGTACGCTACCACCTGGGCGACGTCGGCGGTGGAGGGCTCCTGGACTGGCTTGTACTTGGTGTCGAGAACAGCGAGGGGTGTGCCGCCGGTGTGGTCGTAGAGAACGAGGTCCATCTGGAAGCGCAGACGCCCTTCGCTGCCGAGGTCGAAAGGCTCCTGCGTCGTGACGACGTACGGCGCCGGCAGGTTCTCCCGCAGCCACTCGGCGACGTAGAGCTCGAAGAGGCTGGCCATGTCTACGAGGAAGGGGAGGTTCTGGTGGTCGCCGCTCTCGTGGCTGGGGCCGGTGTGTTCCAGGAAGAAGCGGCAGAGGGCGTGGAGGGGCCGGTAGTCGTCGTTGAGCCGGGTATAGGACCGGTCCCGGCAGTCGAGGGCGGTGAAGCTCTGCGGCGTCACTAAGCCGTGGAGGCGTCCGAAGGCGGTGCGCACGGTCTGGCGTACTTCGGGACGGCGGCAAGTGGCGTTCCTGCGGATCCGGTCCAGGGTCCAGCGGAGGATACGGTTCTCCTCCACATCAGCGGTGTGCTCCTCGAACCGACAATCGAGGTGGACTCGCCACGGCGCCCGGAGCGCGCGACCCAGGTCGATTCGGCCTCGGATGGCGGCGAGGCGGTCCTCCCGGCCCACGTACTCCCGGTAAAAGCCCTTGCGGCTCCTGGTGAGGATGCGCCGCGCCAGGACGTTGGCAAGCCGCTCGTAGAACTCCTCGAGGGAGTGGCAGTCGGTGAGGCCGGGGAGGAGCTCGAAGCTCTTCAGGTGGTAGGCCACCTCGAGCATCCGGAAGAGGTTCTGGAGCGGCACTCGGGGACGCAGGCGGAGGGCGAGTGTCGGGCTGACCGGAAGGAAGCCCACCCAGCCCTGGGCGGTGAGGGTCCATTGGCCCTCGGTCCGCGGCGACGGGAACTCCACCGCGACGCGCTGGCCGTACCGGCGCCAGAGGAGCTCCGCGTCCTCGGACCGGATGGCCTCCGGAGGGATCTCGGCCTTGCGGTACTCCCAGAGATCGATGGGTTCCGGCGACGCGGCAGTCACGGGGCGAGCTTCCCCCGCACTGCCTCCCAGCGGAACCGGTCCACCTTGTCCCTCTGGTCGAAGAAGTACTCCTCCAGGTACGGCAGGACCTCCATAGTCCAGATGTCTTCGAGCTGGGTGGGCAGGTCCTCCAGGAGGAAGTAGGTGATCCCCACCTCATAGTGGGGGTCGGCGATCGCCGCATTCACCTCTCGAAGAAGCTCGATCAGCGGCTCCACGTCGTGACCGTTGCCTTCGTGGAAGCGGCGCAGGGTCTCGTAGCTCGGTCGAAGCTCGAGAAAGGCGAACCGCCTCCGCAGGGCGTGGTCGACGAGTGCGATCGAGCGGTCGGCAGTGTTCATGGCGCCCAGGATGCGCACGTTCTCCGGGATCGAGAAAAGCTCCCCGCCCGAGGCGAGCGGAATCGCCTTGCCCCGGTACTCCAGGAGGTACATGAGCTCGCCGAAGACGCGCGAGAGGTTGGTGCGGTTGATCTCGTCGATGACGAGTACACACCGACCTTCGCACTCCTTCGCCCGGCTGCAGAATTCGAGGAAGCGTCCTGCCTTGACTGGGTAGTCGAGGCCACCGTCAGGCAGCGGCTCGGGGCGGATTCCCTGGATGAAGTCCTCGTAGGCGTAGCTCGGGTGGAACTGGACGAGCTCTGTGAAGCCGTTCCCGCCGCCGATCAGGTGGCGGGCCAGGGCCTCCGCCGCATAGGTCTTGCCGGTGCCCGGGGGGCCGTAGAGGATCGCCTGCTTCTTCCGTTCGATGGCCCGGACCCAGCGCTCGATGTCCGCCGGGTCCATCCGGAGCTCGGCGGCGCAGTCGGGGATTGGGAAAAGAGGCTGGACCTGAAAATCAGGATGAGGCGGCCCCGGCTTGTCGATCGGCGGCAGGGCGATAAGAGCCATGAACTTCTCTCGGTCGAGTGAAATCAGCGTACGGCGCCAGCCGCCCTCTTGGACTTCTCTAGGATGGATGTCGTCCCAGTCGACCGAAAGGCGATGACTGTGAGGAACGTTGGGGACGTATTCGTAGGGGCCGGTGACCGTTCCGAAACCGAGAATCCTCCCGGTGCCCTGGTTGGCGAGGATCTTGTCTCCTTCCCGGATGTCCTTGGCGAACTTCCATACCTGCTCGACCGCTTCCCTGGTCCAGCCTTCCTGCTCGGAGGCCAGCCGGTCCCGCCGGCGTTCGAACTCCTCCCGCGAGAGCTTGGAGAGGTCCCCCAGGTCGTTCCAGCCGATGGAGATAAACCCGCCCACTAGGCAGTCCGCCCAGTACTTGGCCTCCTCGCCAGGGGCGATCTTCCAGTACTGCGGCTTGCCGAACGAAAACTTCCGGATCGTAGTGAGCCAGTGGCTGAAGGCGTCGAAGATGTCCTCGGAACGCGCGTCGGTCGGTGCGGTGGCTAGGAGATCCGAGAGGTCTTCCACCAGGCCCTGACCGATCCGGTTGAGCTCCGGAAAGTCGACGAGCTTCTGGCTCAGCGACTTCCCCGAGAGGTAGTTGATCAGCCGGCGGGACTTGTTGTTGACCAGCAGGAAGTCATCAGGCCGGAGAGCGTTCAGGATCGGCGTCAGCATGCCGGTCTGAAAGCCTGTGGACCAGCCCTTCTTCGCGAACTCGGTGCAGGCGACCTCCAGGTCGGTGGGATCATTCACCGAGCGCTCCACAAACCGGAGAATGGCCTGGGCCACCTCCTCCCAGTCGCCCGATTGGCGCCAGCCTACCGCCTCGAACCAGCCCTTGAGATCGCCGGTGATGGCGGGTGCCACATGGGTCCACGCTCCCTTCTCGCGATTGGGCGATGTGTCCACATACGGCAGGAACTTCAGAAGCACCCGCTCCGTCACATCATCGCCCGCGTCGCGTGCTGCCACGATCTCTGCAAAGCTCCGTCGGGCCTGCTCCCGGCCCCGCTCGTACGCGGCCTCATGCTCCTGCCCTTGCGGGGAAGTCAAGTACGTCCGGACGAACTCCTCGAACAGACTCTCCATCTCTCGGCGCTTGGCTCCGCTCGGGTGGGCCTTCTCGATCTCCTGGGCGACGGAATGAGCCACCCAGAGGGCGGACTGGACGTTGATCATGTCCCGCGCCCCGTACGGCTCGAGGTCCGCACCGAGGGCTCGGACGTGCGCGAGGATCTGGTCGTAGGCATCGCCGCCGGGGCGAGGGGTATAGATATCCGAGGCCTCGGCGAGCTTCAGGAACCAGCTGGTCACGCCGGGCTTGACGAAGAAATCGCTCTCCGGGAACAGGAAGAACAGGAGATAGGTGGGGAAGGTCCATTTATTTGGGAGGTTCTTCTCCGCGAGATAGCTGGTGAATCGTTCCAGGCGTTCCGGTGACTCGCCCGGTCCGTAAAGGAGGTCCAACACTGCCGCACAGAAGGGGGGCAGATCGAGTCTCTCGGCATGAAGGACCGCCAGGTCGCCCGAGGACGGCACACCCAGATAGAGGAGGTTGGTCGCGTGGCCGACCTTCTTCAGGCGCTCGAGGATCTCGTCGAATCGCTCCTGGGAGATGAGCTCCCGAAGCTGGTCTTCGCTCAAGAGCTCTCGCGCCTTCTCGGCGGCGGCCCGCTTGTACCCGAGCTCGTCCTTGACGAACTTCGGATGGTCGAAGCCGTCCCAGTCCGGGTAGGCCTTCCGGACCAGGGCCACGACGCCCTCAGCCAGCTTGCCTTGCATGGCGGCTTCCTCTTGGTGCCTGGGCTCCGGGAGCTTCCGCCCGACAACCCGTTCGGCCAGCCGGACGACGGCGGGCGAGAATGACCTGTAGTAGGGGGTCCGCCGCACCTTACCCGCCGCCCGCTCCACCGTCTGGAGATGATCCTCCCGGAGCTCGTCCCAGCGCGTGAGCAACTCCTCGGCGGTCAAGCGGAACCAGGCGACGCCAGGAAGAGCAGCCAAGGCACCGGAACGCTCCGTTGGGAAATCCTTGTGAAGCCTCTCCGGAAGCTCGCCGCTCTGGTTGCTCAGGATCAGGCTGACCTTCCGCGGCTCGAAGTAGAGGGCGAAGACGCGGCCCACGTTGAGCACGGCATGACGTCGGTTGAACCCAAGCGTCACGCTCCAGGAAGCTGGGTTGACGGCGTGGGCTCGTTCAATGGAGTCCGCCAGAATCTCCAGGAGTCGCCGTCGTGTCTTCGAGTCAGGGTAGAGCTTCTCGAAGACTTCTCGTGCCGTCTCCGGGTCGGAGCGGTCGAACGTCCGGGGGTGAGCCAGGGGCTCCGGTGGTTGGGTCACAGTAACGGGACTCGGGAGTGATCGGTGATTGTGCTTCGACGCTTCTCTAAGAAAGCCGTTGGTGGGTAACTCTAGCAGCCTGCGGCTCTTTAGCGGTTCGAGTGGACGAGGGATGTGGGGTAGAGGTCGAGGCCGTCGAGGTCGAGATTGATTGCGTGCGGAAGCGATCGCGGTTGCGGAAGCCTCGGTGTGGCCTTTCTCGTGGGTGATGCCGGAGCTACGCCCGATGTGAGACACCATGAAAAACGAGCATCCGAGCCTCGTTTTTCATGGTATCGTCTCTACATGACGGTCGCGCGTCGAGCCATCCTGGAGAGCATCCGAGAGGCACTGGCCCGAGCTCCGGTCACCGTCCTGACCGGGCCTCGCCAGTCCGGCAAGACGACCCTCGCGCGCCAGCTTCTGGCCGAGGAGTCGGCCAACTACTTCGACCTGGAAGACCCGGTGAGCCTCGCTCGCCTGGACGAGCCGAAGACCGCCCTCGAGCCGCTCCGGGGCCTGGTCGTGATCGACGAGGTCCAACGGCGGCCCGACCTCTTTCCGATCCTCCGAGTGCTGGCCGACCGCCGGGATCAGCCGGCGCGGTTCCTGATCCTGGGGAGCGCTTCGGGCGACCTGATGCGGCAGAGCTCGGAGAGCCTGGCCGGCCGCTTGGAGCGGATCGAGATCGGCGGCTTCACGCTGGCGGAGCTCGGGCCCGAGTCGACGCACGCCCTGTGGCGTCGCGGCGGCTTCCC
>DATLFI010000038.1:0-33447 GCA_035524895.1 Thermoanaerobaculia bacterium
CGCTGTTTGCGGACATCGAGCGCTCGCGCCAACTCGCCCGAATGCTCGTCGACACCTGTACCGCGCTCGGGGTGCCGGCGGCAGCGGTGCTCAGCGACATGAGTCAGCCGTTGGGTGAGTGGGCGGGGCACGCCTGCGAGGTCATGGAGTCACTGCAATGTCTCGAGGGGGGTGGCGACCCGCGCCTCGTCGCGCTGACACTCGCGCTGTGTGAGGTGGCGTGCGCTCTCGCAGGCCATGGGGTGGGACGCGAGCGCCTCGAGCGCGCGCTGCACGACGGGTCCGCGCGCGAGGCGTTCCTGCGCTGGGCGCGCGCGCAGGGTGCCGAGTCGGCGTGGACCGAGAAGCCGCGCCTCGAGCTCGCCCCTGTGGAGTCGGTGGTGGTGGCTGCGCGCGGGGGTGTGCTCGGGGCGGTGCGGACCCGCGACCTAGGAATGTTGGTGCAGGAGACCTCGCGCGACCGGTCGGGGCGGGTCGATGCAGGCGTGTCTCTGCGCAGCAGCGCTCGACTGGGTGATCGGGTCGCGCAAGGGCAGGAGCTGGCTCGGCTCTACCTTCGCGCCGAGGACCCGCTGCTGGTAGAGCGCTGCCGAGCCTGCTTCGTGGTCGGCGACACCGGAGAGGCGCCGCCGCTGATCGCAGAACGTGTGGCGCCGGCAGCCCGCTAAGATGCGCCCGTGCGCGCCGCCATCCTCGCCGTCGGCACCGAGTTGCTCGGGACCGATCGGCTCGATACCAACTCCTTGCTGCTGACAGAGAGCCTCGCGCGTCACGGCTTCGAGCTGGCGCGCAAGGCGGTGGTCGGCGACGACGCGGATGCCATCGTGCGCGAGCTCGAGTGGTCCAGCGCCGACGCCGAGCTCTTGCTGGTGACCGGGGGATTGGGCCCGACCCGCGACGACTTGACGCGCGAGGCGCTGGCGCGATTCGCCGGGAGCCGGCTGGAGCTCGACGCGGGAGAGCTCGCTCGTCTCCAGGAGCGCTACCGCCGTCTCGGGCGGACCATGCCGCCGAGCAATCGGCGGCAGGCGGAGGTGGTAGTGGGGGCGCGCGTGCTGGCGAACCCTGTAGGCACGGCCCCCGGCCTGCACCTGCGAGTCCGAGACAGCGACCTGTTCTCGTTCCCCGGCGTGCCGCGCGAGCTGCGCGTGATGGTCGAGCGTGAGCTCGAGCCTTGGCTCGAGGCGCACGCGGGCACAGAGCGAAGCGGGTACATCGAGCTGGTGACCGCTTGTGTGCCCGAGTCCGAGATCGAAGATCGCCTCGGGCCGGCTTACGAGGCGCTCGGGCGCGAGGCGATCGCGGTGCTGGCGCGGCCGGGCGAGGTGCGGGTGCGCGTGTCGGCTCGCTGCGCTCAGGACGTTCTGGCAACGGAGCTCGAACGGCGACGGCTGCTGGTGGCGCCGCTGCTCCGCGACGCGCTCTACTCGGAGCACGGCGAGGACCTCGAACAGGCCGTGTGCGAGCTGCTGCGCGTGGGCGTCGCGACCGTTGCGGTCGCCGAGTCGTGCACGGGTGGCCTGGTGGGCGAGCGCATCACGCGCGTTGCGGGCTCGAGCGATGTCTTCGTCGGCGGGGCGATCGTGTACTCGAACCGGCTCAAGGTCGATCTCCTGGGTGTGGCCCAGGGGTCCCTGTTCGCCCATGGCGCCGTCTCGGAGCGGGTGGCGCGCGAGATGGCAGTCGGAGCCCGGATGCGCTTCCAGGCTACCTACGCGCTGGCGATCACCGGTGTGGCCGGTCCCGGCGGTGGAACCGCCGAGAAGCCGGTGGGCACGGTGCATCTGGCGCTCGCTGGGCCGCAGGGCGTGGACCACCTGCAGGTGCGCCTGCGGGGTGACCGCGAGCGGGTGCGCTGGCAGGCGAGCCAACTCGCGCTCGACATGGTACGCCGAAGGCTGCTCGGGCTGCCGATGGAGGCGTTCTGGTTCGTCTCGGATAGTGCGAAGGGAGCAGGGGAGCCGGGCGGGTCGGAGGCGGAACATCGAGCTGTGGAGGCGCCGGGAAGCTCATCGAACGCCGCACCGGAAGCCAGGAGCAGGCGGTGAGCGCTGGCGTCGTTGCGTTGGCGGTGCTCGTCGCCTACTTGCTGGGCTCCATCTCGTGGAGCTACCTGATCGTTCGCGTCCTTCGCGGCGTCGACATCCGCACCGTCGGCAGCCGCAATCCGGGAGCGACGAACGTGCTGCGGGTTGCGGGCCCAGTTCCCGCCGCCGCTGCGCTGCTGCTCGACGCCGGCAAGGGCGCGGCAGCGGTGGTGTTCGCGCGGTGGCTCGAGGCCTCGACCCCGGTGGTGGCGGCGGTCGGGGTGGCTGCGGTGCTGGGCCACCTGTACCCCGTGTTCTTCGGCTTCCGTGGCGGCAAAGGGGTCGCGACCGCGGCCGGCACCTTGGCCATGCTTGCGCCATGGGCGGTCCTGTGTTGCCTGGCTCTGTTCGTCGTGCTGGTGGCCTGGACGCGGTACGTGTCGGTGGGCTCGGTCGCCACGGCTGTGGCGTGCCCGCTCTTCGTGCTGGTGTTCGGCCTGGTCGGATGGAACGCCGATCCGCGCTGGCCCTGGCTATTCGCCGGGGTGCTGGTGATCGGGTTGCTGATCGTGTTCAAACATCGTGAGAACCTCGGCCGTCTCGCCGCGGGCACGGAGAAGAAGCTCGGCCATCGCGAGGACGCCCAGTCGCTCGGGCCTGCCGAGAACGCAGGCCTGAACGACGGCACCGGCGGCTCCGGCGCGGGAGCCGCCTCGTCGTGACCCAGCGGCCGGTCGGGGTGCTAGGCGCCGGCTCCTGGGGCACCGCGCTCGCGGTGCACGCGGCGCGCTCCGGACATCGCGTCCTGCTGTGGTCGCGCTCGCTGGCGCAGGTGGAAGAGCTGCAGCGCGGTCGCAACGCGCGCTACCTGCCGAGCCTCCTGCTTCCGGCGGGGATCACGGCCACCTCGAAGCTGGAGGAGGTCGCGTCCGCCGACCCTCTGATCCTCGCGGTGCCTTCCCATGCGTTCCGCGGCGTGCTCGCGGACCTGTTCGCCGCCTCCGATCGAGCGCACACCGCGACGGTGGTCTCGGCGGCAAAAGGCATCGAGGAGCAGACCCTGCTGCGAATGAGCGAGGTCAGCTCGGAGGAGTCGTCCCGCGCCGGCGTGCCCTCGAGCTTCGCGGTGCTGAGCGGACCGAGCTTCGCGGAGGAGCTCATCGCCGGGACGCCGACCGCGGTGGTGGTGGCCTCCGCGGATGGCGAGGTGGCGTCGCGGCTGCAACGCGAGCTCTCGGCGGCGAATCTCCGGCTCTACACCTCCTCCGACGTGGTCGGCGTCGAGCTGGGCGGCGCCACCAAGAACGTTGTCGCGATCGCGGCGGGCACCGTGGCCGGTCTCGGCTACGGGCACAACACGATGGCCGCGCTCCTCACGCGCGGTCTCCACGAGATCGCCCGGTTGGGAGTGGCGTTCGGCGGCGATCCGCGCACGTTCTCGGGTCTCGCCGGCATGGGTGACCTCGTGCTGACCTGCACCGGAGCCATGTCGCGCAACCGGCGCACCGGTGTGGAGCTTGCGAAGGGGCGGAGCGTCGGCGAGATCGCGACAGAGCTCGGGTCCACGGCCGAGGGTGTTCGTAACGCCGCCAGCATCGCCGCGCTCGCGCACCGACGAGGCGTCGAGATGCCGATCACCGAGCAGATGGTCGCGGTCATGCACCACGGCAAGGCGCCGCGCATCGCCGTCGACGAGCTGATGGGGCGCGGGCTCAAGCCGGAGGCGGAATGGTGAGTTGGTGCGATCCGCGCACGTATCCGAGGGCGGCGGGCGGACCACTGCTCCATTCCCTTTTCTTCGAAGCGAAGACAGGAGCGCTGTGAGCACCCACCAGACCATCGTCGTGCTCGACTTCGGCGGGCAGTACACCCAGCTCATCGCGCGGCGGGTGCGCGAGAACCGCGTCTACTGCGAGATCCATCCCTTCGACGTCGATCCGGAGACGGTGCGACGGCTCGAGCCCATCGGGATGATCCTCTCGGGCGGACCGGGGAGCGTGTACGAGCCGGATGCGCCGCAGCTCGAACCGAGGCTGCTGGAGCTGGGAGTGCCGATGCTGGGCATTTGCTACGGCATGCAGCTCCTGGCTCAGGCGATGGGTGGACGAGTCGAGCCGGCGGGAAAGCGCGAGTACGGTCGGACCACGATTCGCGTCGACCCTTCGTCGAGGCTCTTCGAGGGGCTAGAGGCGCAGCAGACGGTCTGGATGAGCCACGGGGACCGCGTGTCGGATCTCCCGTCGGGATCGCGCCCCACCGCGGCCGCGGACAGCACGCCGGTCGCCGCTTTCGATGCGCCTTCCCGCGGGTGCTTCGGCATCCAGTTCCACCTGGAGGTCACACACACCGTCGCCGGTGGCGAGATGCTACGCAACTTTCTCCACGGTGTCTGCGGCGCGACCGGGGATTGGCGGATCGCCTCCTACCTCGAGGAGGCAGTCGCCACGGTGCGCGAGCAGGTTCGTGGCCGTCGCGTCCTGTGCGCCCTTTCTGGCGGCGTCGACTCGGCGGTGGCTGCGACGCTGGTGGCGCGCGCGGTCGGCGACCGCCTGGTCTCTGTCTTCGTCGACAATGGGTTGCTGCGCAAGGGCGAGCGCACGAAGGTCGAGCACCGGCTGCGCGACGGCCTCGGGCTACCGGTCGTGACCGTCGACGCGGGCGAGCGCTTCCTGAAGGCACTCGCTGGCGTGACCGATCCCGAGGCGAAACGCAAGGCGATCGGCCACGTCTTCATCGAGGTGTTCGAGGAGGAGGCCAGGAAGCTCGACGGGATCGAGTGCCTGGCTCAGGGCACCCTCTACCCGGACGTCATCGAGTCGACCTCGGTGAAGGGGCCCTCGGCGACGATCAAGACGCACCACAACGTCGGCGGTCTGCCCGAGCGTCTGGGCTTCGAGTTGGTCGAGCCGTTGCGGTTCCTGTTCAAGGACGAGGTTCGCCACCTCGGCCGCGAGCTGGGAGTGCCCGAGGATCTCATCCGGCGCCATCCGTTCCCGGGTCCCGGTCTCGCGGTGCGCGTGCTGGGAGAGGTCACCAGGGGGCGGGTGGCGACCCTGCAGGAGGCCGACGCCATCTTCCTCGAGGAGCTGCACGAGGCCGGCTACTACCACAAGGTCAGCCAGGCGCTCGCCGTACTGCTGCCGGTGAAGACCGTCGGCGTGATGGGCGACTACCGCACCTACGACGACGTGGTGGCGCTGCGCGCGGTCGAGACCGAGGACTTCATGACGGCGGACTGGAGCCCGTTGCCGCACGACCTCCTCGGCCGTGTGGCATCGCGCATAGTCAACGAGGTCGCCGGCGTCAATCGTGTCGTCTACGACGTCACGAGCAAGCCGCCGGCGACCATCGAATGGGAGTGAGGCTGAGGGAGGCCTCGCAGGAGCGAGGCTTTAGGGAGGCCTCACCGGAGTGAGGCTCTAGGGAGGCCTCACCGGAGTGAGGCTTTAGGGAGGCCTCACCGGAGTGAGGCTTTAGGCCTCACATCTCCGCCAGCTCGACCTCCGCCCGCGCCCACGCGTCCTTCAGATCGGCTCGGACTTCGGCTGCTTCGTCCCGCTTGCCCTGAGCTTCCAGGCTCTTGGCCAGGCCGGCCAGCGCCCAGCCGTTGTTGGGGAAGACCTCGAGGTCGCCTCGGTAGGTGCGTTCGGCATCGGCCGGCTTGCCTGCCGCGAGCTGGATGCGTCCGAGGACGTGGCGGCTGGGGAACAGCCACGGCGGCGGCTCGTCGTAGACCAGCGCGTCCTCTTTGGCCACCGCCGCTTCGAGGTGCCGGAAACCGGTCTGGTGATCGCCCCGCGCGGCCGCGATCTCGCCGGCGAGCACGTCCTGCGCGATGTCGAGGAGCGCGCTGCCGGGGTTGAGGCCCCAGATCAGTCCCTCGTCGCCGCGGACCTCCGCGGCGAGCGTGGCGAGGGTTTTCAGGTGGGATGCCGCCGCGTCGACCTGGCCCTTGCGCACTTGCGCTACTCCTGTCGCGTAGTTCCACACCCCCCGCGGGTAGAGCAAGTCGGACGCCGGCTCCGGCTCAGCGAGGATCGCGTCCCACTCTCCGAACCAGACCTGGTCGTACAGCGGGATCGACCAGAAGTGCTGGAGCACTGCGTACTGTGGCACGCGTAGGAGCTCGCCGGGGATGTTCTGCTGCAGGTAGCGCGCCTCGTAGCGCGATTCCTCACGACGTCCCTCGAAGCCGAGCGCGGCCCACCGCATGTGGTGGTTGTGCAGCATGTAGGGGAAGTACTCGTCGGGGACCTGGTGCTTTGACGCGTACGCGTCGTCTTCCTCGATCGCGCGTTGGTTGACCCGCGCCGCGTCTTCGTAGCGACCCACGCGCATGTAGATGTGAGAAGCCATGTGCACCAGGTGGCCCGTGGCCTGCGGATCCTGATCGAGGCGCTCCGCGGCGGGCACGGCGAGGTCCGGGCGCCCCTTTTCGACCGCGTGGATGAGCAGGTGAGCGCCTCCCGGATGCTTGGGCTCGCGCCGCAACACGGTCTCGAGCACGTCGATGAACTCGCGGGCCACGGCCTTGGGCTCGCCGTTCGGCAGCCAGTAGTCCCAGGGCGTGGTGTCCATCAGTGCCTCGGCGAAGAGCGTCGCGGCGGTCAGGTCCGCCGGGTAGCCGCGAGCGACGCGACGCATCGCATCGGCGTAGGCCTTGTCGAACCTGGCGCGGTCGTCCACGGGCTTGGGCGGGTAGCGCTCGCCGAGAGCGCGGATGTAGGCGCGCTCCGCGTCCGTCGCCTTGGGCGCGAGTGCCTTGGCCTTGGCCAACGACTCGAGGATCTCGGGGTAGTACTTGGGGTCGAGCGGCGCGTTGATGTTCGGGCCGAGCACCAGGGCGCGCCCCCACCAGCACATCGCGCAGGACGGGTCGAGCTCCGTGGCCTTGCGGAACGCGCGCGCCGCCTCGAGATGGTTGAAGCCCCAGGAGAGCTGCAGGCCGTGGTCGAACTGCCGCTGCGCCTCGGGCGACGATGTCGTGATCTCGTGGCTGAAGCCGTGGTCGTGGTGGTCGTGCTCGCCGTCGCGCGCCGAGAGCGCGCCCGGCAGGAGCGCGAGCAGGAGCGCGGCGACGGGAGCCGCCAGGAGTCGCCGAGCCGAAGCGTTCGGCCGGCGATTGGATGAGTCGTGTTGCGTCGGTGCCATGGGTTCGTCCTCCATCCAAGCGGTACGCAGACCCAACCGATGCTGCGCCAAACGGGGCCTGAGCTACTTCTCCGCGACTAGGGCTGCCGAGTTAGTCGGATCGTGGCCCTTCCGCAACATCGAGCGCCACGGCGAGAATCTCGTCCGGCTGCTTGGCCGAGGGCTTCGTCGCCGTGGCTGCGGCCGCGGGTGCGGGCGCGGTGGCCTGGGCGGTCGTCGCGCCCGTCGTTGCGGTCGCAGGTGTGGCGGGCGCTCGTTCGACGTTGAGAGGGGAGATCCGTTCGGAGCTCTTCTTCAGCAGCCGTGCAAGCTTCACACCGAGCTCGATCTGGAGACGCGCTATTGCCTCCGGAGTATCGGGCGCCGCGACCCACCCGCCGGCCAGCATGCCGTGACCGCCTCCCTTGCCGCGACGCCCCACCATCCGTCGCATCACGTGCGCGGCCTCGGCACGGGGGTTGGTGGTCCGGATCGAGCAGTAGATCCGATCCTCGAACACTCCCGTGACCAGCGACCAGGTCTTGCCCTCCAAGCGTAAGAGCAGGTCCGCGAGCTCCGGCACACTGTCGGGCTGCTCGATGCGCCCGAGGTGGCTGAGGATCAGGGAGTCGACAGTCTGGAGGTTCTCGAGCGCCTCGTGGAGCGTCGTGAAGTAGCCGACCGGCAGCCGCGGCGTCTGGATCCGTCCCAGCATGCGCCGGTCTGCGCGCGCGAGCAGGTGCTCGTAGAGCGCACGGTCGGGCCCCAGCGTGTCGCGCGCGAAGTCGAGCGTTTCCGAGCGGATCGCGTAGACCACGGCGGTGGCCTCGCGGTGCGTCGGCTCGATGCCGGCGGCGAGCAGGTACTCGGTCACCAGGGACGCGGTCGCGGAGTAGTCCCGGCGCACGTCGAAGAACGGGCAGCTCTGCGTCGCCTTGCGCAGGAAGTGGTGGTCGAACACCAGGTCCGGCACCACGTGGTCAGGGAGCTGGTTGTTGCCGGTGCGAGGCTGGGTGTCGACCAGCGCGAAGCGCCTGTAGTGCTTCAGGTTGATGTGGCGCATCCGGCTCAGCTCCAGGTGGAGCGCCCGCACCATTTCCTTGTTCTCGGCGCGGCCGATGATGCCGCCGTGGGCGATGGTCACCTTCTGCTTGAAGCGGCTACGCAGCAGGCGCGCCAGGATCGTCGCGGAGGCGATGGCGTCCGGGTCGGGGCTGTCGTGGGTGAGCACGAGCCACCGGCCGGTTCCCGAACGCACCCGTGTCTCGAGCTCGGCGAACTTTTCCTTGGTGCGATCGGAGATCATGGCGGCATCGAGGATTCTAGGCGGTCGAGGGCCAGGCTACCCTGCTCAGCGCCCTGGGACCTCCGGGGCCAACGCCGGGCTCAGCGTGACGGCGCGGTCGAACATCTGGTGTGCCTGCGTCGAGTCGCCGCGCAGCCACAGGGTCCTGCCCAGGTTCAGGTAGGTCTCGGCACGGGGCGCGAGCTCGAGGGTGCTGCGGTACCAGGACTCCGCGCTCGACAGCTCGTCCAGCAAGAGGTAGTGGCTGCCGATCGCGTGCGGGATGCGCGCATCGTCGGGCGCACCGGCGCGCGCGTGTGTGAGGGCGGCGATGTTCTGCCGCAGGACCCCGCGATCCAGCGTGCCGCGGCGTGTCATGGCGCTCGCCTGGTCCTCTGCGACTCGCAGGACACGATTGGCCCGCAAGCGCTCGACGCCGCAGTAGGACGACCAGACCGTGGCTGTTCCGAGCAGGACCGTCGCCGCCGCGGCGATCCAGGAGCGAACGTTTCTCGGTGGGAGGATCCCCTTGCGCACCGTGTCTTCGGTCGTGCTCTCGGGGCTCGAACGCTGCGGCTGCGTCGCGCCTAGCAGCCATGCGCCCGCGACGACGAAGGGCCACGTCACCAAGGCCGTCCGCAGCGGGAACCAGAAGCAGGAGAACACCAGGAAGGCGACGATCGCTGCCACACCGAAGGCGCGCTCTTCGGGATCGCGCCGCTCGAGCGCGCCGCGTCCGAGCCACCACAGCAGCCACGCTGAGGCGAGCAGACCGGCGACCCCGAGATCGGCGAGCACCTCGATCGGCTCGCTGTGCGCATGATCGAAGTGGGTCGCGTACCCGTGGCTCCGGTAGAAAGGCACGCCGCGCTCGGCCAGGGCGAGCTTGGCATCGGCGAACTCCGCGCGGTAGGTGCCAGGTCCGGCGCCGAGCAGGAGGTTCTGCCCGCCGATGTGCAGGCCCGCTCGCCAGCCGTCGAGCCGTCCGCTGAGGACGTCCTGCATGGAGCCGGAGCGCAGCTCCCGCCACTCCTCGCCGAGCCGTGATAGCAGCGGCGTCGGGCCCATGGCGGCCAGGGCAACGCCTGCCAGGACCGCTAGCATCGGCCATCTACGTCGCGCGGTGGGCTCGCCCATCGTCCAGAGCACGGCGCTGCTCGCGGCCAGCGCGACGAGTGGAACGAGCGTCTGCGCGGCGAGGAGGACGGCGAGCCAGATCGCCAGTGCCGACGCCCAGAGCCAGGTCTTGTCGCTAGGCCGTGGAGTGCCGAGTCGTGACTGGGCGACCAGGGCGGGGAGCACCAGGTAAGCGGAGAGGTCTCCGACGTTTCCCGCAAGGGAGCCGAGCCGGAGTCGTGCCTCACGGATCGGCCCGGGGTCGGGCTGGTGCTGGAAGTACTGCAGGAGCGCCAAGGCAGCCAGTAGGGTGGCAGGGATCGCCAGCCAGTCGAGGAGTCTCCGGGACCGTTCACCCCAGCTCGCCAGCCCGCACAGCACCGCTACCGAGATCGCAAAACCGATCGCGGCACGAGCTGCGTGCTCCGGGTGCGGCGACGTCGCGGCAGAAGCCAGTACGACCGCGGCAAGTGGCAGGAGAGCCACGACGGCGGCGGGCAGCGGCCCGCTCTGGCGTCGGAGGCCAGAACGCAACGCGGAGGAGCGAGCCACCTGCCAGCTCATCGCGGTCAGCATTCCCAGAGCCAGGACGTCCGAGAACACCTGCTTGGGCAGCCGGAAAGGATCGTGGATGCCTGGCAGCACCATGAGCGGTGTCAACACCAGGAGGGCGACAGCGAGCGCCCAGGGGAGGGAGGACTTGATCATGGTGGTGTGCGCCGAGAGTACCTGCGGAGCAGCGTCGAAGCAGCGGGGGTGGTTGCTTCGACAGGCATCGATTGCGTATGGTGTAATCACATGAAAACTCAGGAGAGGGGTGGAGGCCAGATCGGCCGTCGCATCGTGGCTCTGCGCCGTGGGCTGGCTGGCACTGGCGCTCGAGCCGGTGGCGGCGCGTTACGAGATCTACCATCACTACATCGGAGACGAGCCGTGGCCGCTCGTGGCGGTGGACGGCGTCGTGGCGGTGCAGCACTCCGTCGGCGACAGCCAGCGCGCCAGGAACCGTGTGCTCCAGGCTCTCCCCGCGGTGGTCCATCGCAGCCGGAGCCCATTCCAACGCTGGGTCGATTCTCAATTCTGTTGCTGGCAACGCTGCTGGTGCTCGTAGGCACAGCGCTGGCGAAGTCGGACCGAGGCGCCTGATCGTTCAGCGCCGTGCGGCAGCGCGCTGGACCGAGGCGCGTCCCGGCGGCCCAGCCGATCGCGACGGGCTAAGCTAGCGCTCCGTCGTTGGGAGGCGGCGCGCATGATCTCCGAGCTCTTCAGCATCGGTCCGATCTCGGTCAGCCCCTTCGGGTTGATGTTGGTGGCGGCGTTCTTCGGCGCCTTCCTGCAGTTCCAGTGGGGCGCGCGCCGGCTGCGGATCGGCAACGAGGACGACTGGAGCGCCGTGCTGCTGGCGTCAGCGATCGGCGGCCTGGTCGGCGGCAAGGTCTACTACGCCCTGCTCTATCGCGACTGGCGGCTGCTCTACGACCGGGCCGGAATCGTCTTCTACGGCAGCCTGCTGGGCGGCACCCTGGCGGTGCTGTGGGTGGTGTGGCGAAGGAAGCTGCCGGTGTGGCGAACGGCCGACGCGGCGGCTCCGGCGGTGGCGATCGGGTATGCCCTCGGTCGCGTTGGCTGCCTGCTGGTCGGCGACGACTACGGGCTGCCCACCGATCTGCCGTGGGGAATGACTTTCCCCGAGGGCCCGATTCCGACCACCGCGGCGGACCTGGAGCGGCACTTCGGGGTCGAGGTGCCCCCTGGCTACGCGCCGACCGACCAGGTCCCGGTGCACCCGACGCAGGTCTACGAGACCCTGGCAGCCGGGGGGATCTGGCTGCTGGGCCGTCGCCTCCTCGTGCGGGACGCCGCCGCTGGCGTCGTGGGGTCCCTGTGTTTCGGCCTGCTGGCCCTGGAGCGATTCCTGGTCGAGTTCCTGCGCGCGAAAGATGACCGCCTCCTGACCGGGCTGACCGTGGCGCAGGTGATCAGCCTGGTGCTGCTACTGGCGATCGTCACGCTCTGGCTCTTCGCGCGGCCTCGCGAACGAGCGGCGGCGGCCGCCCGCTCGTGAGCCACCGCGTCAGGCCGCCGCGGCTCCTGTCGATCGCTGGCTCCGACTCGGGCGGCGGAGCGGGGATCCAGGCGGACCTCAAGACCTTCGCGGCGTTCGGCGCCTTCGGCATGACGGCCGTGACCGCCGTGACCGCCCAGAATACGCTGGGCGTCCGCAGGGTTGACATGGTCGACCCGATGCTGGTCTCGGAGCAGATCGATGCTGTCTTCGAGGACATCGGTGTGGATGCGGTCAAGATCGGAATGCTCGGCACCACACAGATCGTCGAGGCCGTCGCGGGAGCGCTGTCTCGTCACCCGCCCGCGCCTACCGTGCTCGACCCGGTGATGGTGGCCAAGAGCGGCGACTCGCTGCTATCGACCGAGGCCGTGCAGGCACTGCGCTCGCTGCTGCTGCCGCGCGCTACCGTGCTGACCCCCAACGTGCCCGAGGCGGAGCGGCTCATCGGCGAGTCGATCTCCGGCTACGGCGCTCAAGTTGCGGCTGCCAAGGCGTTGCACGAGCTGGGGGCCTCGGCGGTGCTGGTGAAGGGTGGCCACGCGGCGTGGGACGGCGACGAGGTCGTCGACGTGCTGTTCGACGGCGACCGCATCCATCGCTTCGCGCGGCCTCGCTTGGAGACGACCTCCGACCACGGCACCGGTTGCACGCTGTCGTCCGCGATCGCTGCGCTGATCGCAGCCGGCAGGCCCCTAGTGGCCGCGATCGGCGAGGCGGGCGACTACCTGCACGGCGCGCTCCGCAACGCTTTCCCGATCGGCGCCGGCCGCGGTCCGGTCGACCACCTGTGGCGGCAGCACGCGCGATATCGAGGGCACGAGGGATGAACACTTGCAAATCCGGACCGCGCGCCGCCTCACGCGGGTTTCACCACGGGCTGCTAGCGGTGCTGCTCGGCGCGACGGGTCTCGCCACGTCGTCTGCGGCGCGCCAGCCTGCGTCGCCGCCCGTGTTCACCGAGACCATCGACGTGCGCGTGGTCAATCTCGAGGTCGTGGTCACCGATCGCAACGGCAACCGTGTCGCGGGTCTCGCCGCTTCGGAGTTCGAGCTACTGGTCGACGGCGAAATCGTGCCGATCGAGCTCTTCTCGGAGGTGCGGGAGGGCCTGACCGTCGCCCGCACCGGCGGGGACGGCGGCGATGCCACCCGCGCGGTGCCGGCGCTGGAGCCCGGCTCGCCGGTGGGCACCAGCTTCCTGGTCTTCGTCGACGACTACTTCTCGATCGGCAGGGACCGCAACCGAGTCCTCGACCACCTGGTGGAGCAGCTGCCGCGCCTGGGTCCGCGCGACCGAATGGCCGTGGTCGCCTTCGACGGACGCGAGCTCGAGCTGCTGTCGTCGTGGTCGGGTGATCTGCCCGCGGTGGCGGAGACGTTGCGGCAGGCGAAAGCGCGTCCGACCCGCGGGCTGCAGCGCATCACCGAGCTCCGGCGCGACGCGCTCCCACCGTCCAGCCAGAATCCGCGCTTCGGGATCTCCACCCTGAGTGGCCAGCTCAGCCTGGAGGAGCGGTACGTCGTCGGCAAGCTCGAGGATCAGATCGATCGCGTGGTCAAGGCGGCGGCGGCGACCCTGCGTAGCTTCGCCTCGCCGCCCGGGCGCCGCGTGATGCTCCTGCTGTCGGGCGGCTGGCCCTTCGATCCCGTCGAGAACCTGCTCGACGACCCCCGGCGGCCGATCACCGACACGCAGGTCGAACGAGGCGAGGGGCTGTTTCGCGATCTGTCGGACACGGCCAATCTTCTCGGGTACACCATCTACCCGGTCGACGTGCCGGGGCTCGAGGGCATCGCCGCGGACGCCGCCGCCGAGGGACCGGATCCCGGCGTCGGCGGGATCGGCGCCAGGAGCTTCATCCGCGAGTCGGGAATCCATCGCACTGCGTATTTCCTGGCGGAGGAGACGGGTGGCGAACCGCTGTTGAACGCGCGCCGCGCGGAAGTGCTCGAGAGAGTCACCGCCGACCTGGGCTCGTTCTACTGGCTCGGCTTCACTCCGGTGCGCACCGGCGACGACCGTCGCCACGAGATCGAGGTGCGGGTGACGCGACCCGGCCTGAAGGTGCGTACGCGGCGAGACTACTTCGACTTCTCCCGGCAGCGCGAGGTCACCTTGGCGGTGGAGAGCGCGCTGCGTTTCGGAGCACCGCCCAGCCCAGAGCCGCTCCTGGTCCAGCTCGGGCGCGGCGAACGCTCCGGGCTGCGCACGATGCAGGTGCCGCTGGTGGTCGGCATCCCTGCCGATGCGGTCACGTTCTTGCCGGGTCCGGGCGGTTTCACGGCGCAGGTCGAGCTCCGGGTGGCGGTGTTGGACGAGAGCGGCGCTACCGCCGACACGCCGGTGGTCCCGCTCACGCTGCAGCTCCCGGAGCGACCGCAGCCGGGAACGGTGCTGCGCTACGAGACGTCGCTGAAGATGCGTCGCCAGCCGCACGACATCGTGGTCGCGGTGTACGACCTTGCGACCGGGGTGATCCTGTCCAGCGCCTTGGAGGTGCAACCTTGAGGGATGGCGGGGGCCGCTCGGGCCTTTTCCCTATAATGGTTCTGCGATGTTCGTGAGGCACTCACTGCGCGGCGCGAAACGCCGACCCGTATCAGGCGCAATGGTGCCGTGGATCGTGCTCGCGGCGTTGGCGACCGGGGATGGTGTGGTCGCGCAGGAGAGCCTGCCGCCTGCCGACACGCCGCCGGTGTTGGCCCAGGAAGAACCCCAGGCGGAGTTCCTCGACGCCATCGACGTCAAGGTGGTCAACGTCTACGTCTACGTCCGGGACAAGCAGGGCAACCCGATCACCGGCTTGACCGCGGAGGACTTTCGCCTCCTCGAGAACAAGAGGCCGGTTCCGATCAGCAACTTCTACGAAGTAGCGGGCGGCACCCGAATCGGCGAGGAGGATGTGCCCGAGCCGAGCCAGCTCGAGCGCATCCAGTCCAACCCCGAGCTCGACCCGAGGATCCCGCAGGTTCCCCCCGACCAGCGTCTGTGGATGGTGCTGTACGTCGACCACTTCAACATTCGCCCACACAACCGCAATCGGGTCTTCAACTTCGTGCGCGAGTTCCTGCGCAACAGCCTCGGGCGCGACGACCGGGTGATGCTGGTGACCTACAACCGCTCGCTCAAGGTCGAGCGCAACTTCACCTCCGACTCCCAGCTCATCTCGCGCGCTCTGTTCGACCTCGAACGGCACACCGGCGGGCGCACCCAGATGGACTCCGAGCGCCGCGACCTGTTGCGCGACATCCAGGAGGCGCGCGACGATCTCATCCTGCAGTCGCGGGTCAAGCTGTTCGCGGAGTCGCAGTTCAACGACCTGCAGTTCACGCTCGACGCGCTCAAGGAGATGGTCGACATGCTCGGCGGAATTCCAGGGCGCAAGGCGCTGGTCTACGTCAGCGACGGCCTGCCGATGCGCGCTGGGGAGGATCTCTTCGTGGCCGCGGCCGAGCGCTATCCGGAGACCCTGTCGGGGCTCCGGCTCGAGTCGATGCAGTACGACGCGGGGCGGCGCTACCGCGACATCGCCAGCACCGCTGCCTCCAATCAGGTCGCCTTCTACACCATCGACGCGCAGGGGCTCCTGGGGCGCTCCGACCGCAGCGCCGAGTACGGCTCCTACCACTGGAGCCCCGAGGTCGAGAGCATCGCCGCCAGCAACATGCAGCAGCCGCTGATGTTTCTGGCCGACTACACGGGCGGGCAGGCGATCGTCAACACCAACAACTTCGCCCTGGGCTTCGAGAAGTTCGGGCGCGACTTCAGCCACTACTACTCGCTGGGCTACACCCCGGCGCACGGTGGCACCGGACGCCAGCACGACCTCAAGGTCGAGGTGGTCGGGGTGAAGGGCGCAGACGTGCGGTCGCGGAGGAGCTACCGCGACAAGCCAGTGGAGCGGGAGATGCAGGAGGCCACGCTGGCAGCCCTGCAGTTCGGCGTCCAGCAGAACGAGATCGGGATCCGCGTAGTGCCTCGCGAGTCCATTCGCAGGACCGACGGCACCTACCTGGTGCACGTCGACCTGCGGATCCCGTGGGAAGGCGTGACGCTGCTGCCCAGCGGCGACGTCCACCGGGCGCGGGTGCGGGTGTGGATCCAGGCCGGCGACGCCAAGGGACGCCTGTCGGAGCCTCAGGTTGCGGATGTGCCGATGGAGCTGCGCTCCGAGGATCTCGAGCTGGCCAAGGGCAAGTTCTTTGTCTACCAGCTCCCTCTCCAGATGCGGGAGGGCGACCAGCGCCTGTCGATCACGGTGCGCGACGATCTGGCGGCTCGGTCCTCCTTCGTCACCCAGACCTTCCGGGTCGGGAGCTGAAGCGGTGTTCGGACTCCGGCGCAGGCCCGGGAGCCCGGGGTGGGGCGAGCTGCTCGGGGATGTCGGCCGCTCGGCGCTCGACCTTCTGGGCGCGGAGGCCGCCAGCGCTCGCGAGGAGCTGAGCGACCTCGCGCGGCGCGGGATCGTGGTCCTGGCGATCGGACTGGTCGCGGGCGCTCTCGGGTTCTGGGCTATCGGCGCGGCCATGACGGCGGCGATCTCGGGGCTCGCGGTCTGGCTCCCGGTGTGGGGCGCGTCGCTGGTGCTCTTCGGAGCCCTCGGCCTGGTCGCGCTCGCGTTGTTTCTGGTCGCCCGTGCGCGGCTGCGCCGCCTGGAGAACCCGGGCGCGATCCTGATGCGCCGGGTCGAGAGCCACCTCGAGTTCTGGCGTGAAGAAGTACTCGGCGTCGCCGAGGATGCCTCCGGGCCCGCAACCCCGCGGCGCTCGAGCGCGCGGAAAGCAGCGGAGCGGGGGTCGCGTCGCCGGCCGGCGGTTTCCATGGCCCCGCCAGACGACGAAGACTTCCTGGACGAGCCATGACTCCAGCCGGCACAGACCACCATCCAAGTCAGCAGCGCAGCCCGGCAGCCGAGGAGCGGGATCGCAACGTCGCGGCACGTCGAACGGGTCTGGTATCGGCTCTGGCGGAGGCTCGCGGTGCCCTTCGCGAGGTGACAGGAGGGCGCGCCCGCTCCGGATGGACGGGTCCGATCCTGGCGGCCGGCATCGGCTTGGTCGCGGCGATGGCTGTTCGCCGCTTCCTGCGTCTCTGAGCTCCCTGCGCTGAGCTTCTGCGCCTCTGGGCTGGGTAGCGCGGCGCCGGTGGCGCTAGCTCTGCGGTCGCTTGAAGACCATGGCGATGTTGTCGGTGGCGCCGGTCTTGAAGTTCACGGACGTGATGCTGACGAGCTCCCAGCCTTCGTCACCCAGGCGGGTCATCTCGACTGCGGCATTCGGGTCGAGACGGTAGTTCTCGCTGCGGATGTTGATGATCTTGTACTCCCACTTGGTCATGCCACGCTCTCCCTTCCCTGTCTCGGTCCGGCAACTTGCCCAGGGCTTCGTTTCATGACCGCGTTCTTGCGCCGTTCCGGGCGTCGCCGGGTCTCGACCTCCTGGCCACCTCAGTGTGTGCGGCCCTGCGGACCGAGGCGTATAGCGACGACCGCGGTGGCGTTGTCGACGCCTCCCGCCTCGTCGGCTGCTGCTACGAGCTTCTCGCTGGCAGTCCCGGGATCACCCGCGGAGCTCAGGATCTCGGTGATGCTTCGTTCGGAGACCTGACCGCTGACTCCGTCGGTGCAAAGAAGCAGGACATCGCCGTCGCGCAGGTCGTGCATGCTGGTTTCAGTGCGCACGTCCTCGCTGTTTCCTCCGAGGGCGTTCACCAGCACGTTGCGCATCGGCGACCGCTCGGCGCTCTCGGAGTCGATGACGCCGCGCTCGATGAGCTGGGTCGCGAAGGTATGGTCCCGGGTCAGCAGCTCGAGCTTCGAGTCGCGGAGCAGATAGCACCGGCTGTCACCGGCGTGAGCGATGTAGAGGCGAGGCCACCGCACCAGCGCTACGGACAGGGTCGTGCCCATGTGCTGGCGGTCGGGGTGCGCCTGGCCATCCTCGTGCAGCCGGCGTTCGGCCTCGGCGAAGCACTGGGCTAGGAGCTCGCAGAGACGCCGCCCGTCGCGCTGCCACGCCACCCCCGCCACCAACTCGATCACTGCCTGTACCGCGATGCGGCTGGCGGTACGGCCTGCGGCGTGCCCGCCCATGCCGTCCGCGACCGCGAGCAGCAGGCCAATCTCACGTCGCGCTTGCGGCGGCGCATCGAGCGAAGTCGACGCCACCTCCAGGGATCGTTCGAGCAGCGCTACCGCGAAGTGGTCTTCGTTGCTCCGGCGGTGGAGGCCGATGGACGTGGCGCCGGCGCAGTCGAGCGGCAGCCCGATCGGTCGGTCCCCCACGTGCTCGACGCGAGGCTCGATGTAGATGGGTGAGGTGATCGGTGTGCTGGTCATGGCAAGGGGTCTCGGCTGGTATGTCGGTATCCCCAAGTGTCGATGATAGCAAGCGAGGTGCCAGCCCGTAACGTCCCGACCGGCCTGGGAGACTCGTCGGCGCCTCGGTAGGGTCTCAGGGTTCACCACGGGCTGCCCTGGTAAGCTCCAGGCAGCTCGGCGGCGTATCCCCGGTGCGCGTCGTGGAGCGGCAATCCCTACCGAGCGCTGGCGAGGATCGACATGTTCCGCAGAGACAGCTACGACGCCGTCGTCATCGGCGCCGGGCCGGGCGGCTGCGCCACCGCGGCGATCGCGGCCCGCCACGGCCTGCAGGTACTCCTACTCGATCGTTCTCCCCAGACCACGTTCAAGGTGGGCGAGTCGTTGATCCCGGACACCTACTTCACGCTCGAGCGCATGGGTGCTCTCGACCGCATGCGCCGGAGCTCGTTCCCGGAGAAGCACAGCGTCCAGTTCTACGCGCGCAACGGTCGCGCCTCGACCCCCTTCTATTTCTCCAAGCTGCGCGACCACGAGTCCTCTCGCACCTGGCAGGTGCTGCGCTCGGAGTTCGATCACCTCTTGTTCTGCACCGCGGCCGACCAGGGTGCCGAGTGTTGGCGCGGCGTCGGTGTCAAGGAGGTGCTGTTCGAAGGCGATCGCGCCGTGGGTGTGCGGGTGGAGGGACCTGGGGTCGAGGCGCGCGACGTGCCGTGCAAGGTGGTGGTCGACGCCAGCGGTCAGAGCGGCCTGCTGACGCGGCGGCTGGGCATTCCCAAGCACTCCTACGGCCTCGACAACGCCGCGGTCTGGAGTCACTTCCGGAGCGCCCAGCGCGACCCCGGACTCGACGAGGGCGCGACGCTGGTGCTGCGCACCAGCGACAGCGAGGCCTGGTTCTGGTACATCCCGCTGCCGGAGGACATCGTCAGCGTCGGCGTGGTCGGCAGCCTGGAGCACATGGTCCAACGGCGCACCACGATGCCCCACGACACCTTCTGGGACGAGGTGGACAAGTGCCCGGAGGTCAAGAGCCGCCTTCGCTCGGCCCAGCAGACGCGGCCGATCATGGTGGTGCGCGACTTCTCGTACCGCCACGACCGAATGGCCGGGGACGGCTGGATCCTGGTCGGCGACGCCTACCAGTTCATCGATCCCCTCTATTCGTCGGGCGTCCTTCTCGCCCTCAAGGGCGGCGAGATGGCTGCCGACGCCATCGCCGGCGCGGTCGCCGCAAACGACGTTTCGGCGGCAAAGCTCCGTGCTCACGAGTCGACCTTGCGGGGCGGCGCCGAGGCGATCTGCACCCTGGTGAAGTCGTTCTACAACCCGGAGTTCAGCTTCGGAGAATTCCTCCGCGAGTACCCTCACCTCCAGCGCGACATCACGCGAATCCTGGTCGGCGACGTGATGACCGGCGGCTTCGAGGACCTGTGGCAGGCGATGGACAGCTTCCAGCTCCGCCTCCGCGAGGTCGGCGCGGCGACGGCCGCGACCGCCTGAGGGCGAAGCCCTCCGACGCGGGGCTGTGGAGGGGAGGGTTTCCCCCACCGGCCACGCCAAGCTCGTACCCCTTAGCTTCCGTCGAAAGTACCGTTGTGAGAATCGCCTACATTGCCGCCGGCGCCGGAGGCATGCTGTGCGGGAGCTGCATCCGCGACAACGCGCTGGTCGGCGCGCTGCAGCGGCTCGGGCACGAGGCGCTGCTGATCCCGATCTACACCCCGCTGCGTACCGACGAGGACAACGTCGAGGTTCCACGCGTCTTCTACGGTGCGATCAACGTGTACCTGCAGCAGCGCAGCCAGCTCTTCGCGCGACTGCCGGCAGTGCTGCGACACGTGCTCGACCGCCCGGGGCTGCTGCGCAGGCTCCCCACCGATGGCGCGGTGGACGCGGCTCGTCTGGGCGCGCTCGCCCTATCGATGCTGCAGGGGCAGGACGGCCGACAGCGACTGGAGCTCGACGAGCTGACGGAGTGGCTCCGCACCGAGGTGCGCCCGGAGGTGATCCAGCTCACCAACTCCCTGCTGCTCGGGCTCGCACGTTCCCTGCGCGAGCGTCTGCCGGACGCGCGAATCGTCTGCGCGCTGCAGGGAGAGGATCTGTTCCTCGACGACTTGCGGGAGCCCTGGCGAGGGCGCGTCCTCGACGCGATGCGCGAGCGTGCCCGCGACTGTGATCTCTACCTCGCGACGAGCGACTACTACGCGGGGGCGATGGCAGAGCTGCTGGCCCTGCCTCGCGAGCGTGTTCGCACGGCCAAGCTCGGCATCAACCTCGCGGGCTACCCGACACGAGACGCCGAGCCACCGGAGCGCCCCTTCACCATTGGCTACCTCGCGCGGATCTGCCACGACAAGGGTGCCCACGTGCTGCTCGAGGCGTTTCGTCTTCTGGCCGCCGAGCACCCGCCGGGTTCCGTGCGGCTGCGCATCGCGGGGTACCGGGCGGCCAAGGATCGCGGGTATCAGAAGGACCTCGAACGCCGAGCGCGCCGCTGGGGTCTGGGGGACGCCGTCGAGCTGCTCGGCGAGGTCGACCGGGACGGCAAGCTGGAGCTGCTGCGCTCGCTCCACGTGTTCTCCGTTCCCACCGTGTACCGGGAGCCGAAGGGGCTGCCGGTGCTCGAGGCGATGGCGACCGGAGTTCCCGTCGTGCAGCCGGCGCATGGTTCGTTCCCCGAGATCCTGGAGCGAACGGGAGGCGGCGTGCTGGTGCCGCCGGACGACCCCGAGGCTCTGGCGCAGGCTCTGGGTGAGCTGATGGCCGACGGCGAGCGGCGTCGCGAGCTGGGCCAACGCGGCCAGCTCGGCGTGCGCGAGCACTACGCGGTAGAGAAGGTGGCCGAGGAGGCCCTGGCCGTCTACCGGGAGATCACCGGAGCGACACAGCCGCCGATCGTTGCCACCGCCGGGTGCCGGTCGAGCGCCGGCTAGACTCCAGCGGTCGTGCACGAGCTGATCACTAGCCGCCGCGTCGAGTTCGCCGACACCGACATGGCCGGGATCGTCCACTTTGCGCGCTTCTTCGTGTTCATGGAGAGTGCGGAGCACGAGTTCTGGCGGGCGCTCGGAACCTCCGTGCACACAAGAGTGGCTGGAGTGGACATCGGCTGGCCCCGGGTGCGAGCGAGCCTCGATTTCCAGCGTCCGGTCCGCTTCGAAGACGTGCTCGACATCCGGATTCGGGTGCGTCGCAAGGGTCGGAGCTCGGTGACCTGGGGTGTCGATTTCTCGTGCGCCGGCGAGCCTGTCGCACGCGGAGAGCTGGTCACGGCCTGCTGCAGGCTCAGGCCCGGCGCGGCCCCCGAAGCGATCGCGATCCCCCAGAGCATCGACTCCTTGTTCTCCGAGGCGCCAGCCCCGGACGAGGGGCAGCACGCAGCAGGCAAGCCGACTGGCGTCGCGAGCACGGTGGGGGAGGGGAGCCCGTGACCGAACCGGAGAGCCCGCCAGAAAGAGCAGACATCCTGCGCGGTGCGCTCGAGGTGGTCGAGGTCGAGAAGGCGTACCACACGGCGCACCACCAGGTTCGTGTCCTTGCGGGTGTCAGCTTCGGACTCGGCGCGGGAGAAGCACTGTGCCTCACAGGACCATCCGGATCCGGGAAGAGCACTCTGCTGCACGTCATCGGCGGGCTGGAACCCCCAACGGCCGGACACGTCGCGCTGGATGGCCGCGATCCCTACCGACTGTCCGAGCCCGAGCTGGCGAGGTTCCGCAACAGCGAGATCGGCTTCGTGTTCCAGGACCACCACCTGCTGCCCCAGTACGACGTGCTGCGCAACGTGCTGCTGCCGGCGCTCGCCTCGGTCGGTCGGCTGCATCGCGCCGAGCGCGCGGCGCTGGAGGATCGGGCTCGTGGGCTGCTGGCCGCGGTAGGCCTGGCCCAACGAGCCGGGCATCGACCCGCGCAACTGTCGGGCGGCGAGCGGCAGCGGGCGGCGATCGCTCGGGCACTCATCAACCGGCCCAGCGTGCTGCTGTGCGACGAGCCGACAGGCAACCTGGACCACGGGACCGCCGAGAAGGTGGCCGACCTGCTATTCGAGCTCCACCGGGCCGAGGGCACGTCGCTGGTGGTGGTCACTCACGCTCGCGAGCTGGCTTTCCGGTTTCGGCGGCGGCTCGACTTGGTAGACGGCAAGTGTGCCCAGGTGTGACCGTGGCAGGCACCAGCGAGACACGATGAGGGACACCCTGCGTTACTACTGGCGGAGCCACGTAGCGGTCGTTGCCGGCGCGACGGTCGCCACGGCCGTGCTCACTGGAGCTCTGCTGGTCGGCGACTCGGTGCGGGGCAGCCTGCGCGAGCTGGCGCTCGACCGGCTCGGCGAGATCGACCACGCCCTGCTCGCCGAGGGTTTCTTCCGAGAGGAGCTGGCTCGAAGCACCGGAGGCGTCCCGGTGGTGCTCCTCCAGGGCGCTGCGGTATCGCCCGGCACTGGGCTCAGGGCTTCTGGGGTCAACGTGCTGGGGATCGACGGCGACTACGCAGCCCTGTACCCCGAAGTCGACGCGGGCTCCCTGGATCTGAGCCGCGCCGAGGGGCAGTTTTTTCCTTCGGTGGTCATCAATACCACCCTGCAGCGAGAGCTGGGGGTCGCCGAGGGCGACCAGGTGCTGCTGCGGCTCGGTCGGCCCGCTGACGTGCCGCGTGAGACCTTGATGGGCTCCACCGAGGCTTCGGACGTGGTGCAGACGTTGCGCGTCGCGGTGCGCTCGGTGATCCCCGACCGTGGTCCGGGGAGGTTCGGGCTGGCGCTCCACCAGAGTGTGCAGCGCAACGCCTTCCTTCCGCTAGCCGACCTCCAGAGGGCTCTCGACCAACAGGGGCGCGTCAATGGGAGCCTCTACAGAGCGATCGAGGGGACAGCGATCGGGGGGACACTGAGCAGCACGGCCGATGGCGGCCAGACCGCGGCCGCGGCGCGGGAGGCGCTGCTGCGCGAGCACCTGGCGCTCGACGATCTCGGCGTCGAGGCGGTCGAGAGCGACAGCGTCGTCGTGGTGCGCAGCCGCGAGATCCTGCTGCGGCCGGCGCTCGAAGAGGCCGTGCGCGACTTCGCGCGTGACCAGGGTCTCGCCCAGCTGCGCGTGTCGACCTACCTCGCGAACCTCACCCGCCGTGTGCTCGACGACTCTCCAGACGGTACACCGTCCTTTCGAGACGGTACACCGTCGCCCGAGCTCTACCTTCCGTACAGCACGATCACCGCTCTCAGCTCTCCGCTGCCCGAGGGCGGCGGCCAGCTCCTGCTGGTCGATGGCACTCCCGCGCCTGATCTGGGCGAAGGCGAAGTATTCGTCAACGAATGGGCCGCGAGGGATCTCGGCGTGCGCGCGGGCGATCGCGTGACCGTGACCTACTGGGAGGTCGGGGAGCGCGAGGAGCTGACACCTCGTGACGAGACCTTGCGGGTCGCCGGTGTGGTGCGTCTATCCGGGCTGGGGGCGGACCGCGGGCTGGCGCCCGACTTTCCGGGCGTCGCCGACGCGGGGAGCATGTCGGAGTGGGATCCCACCTTTCCGGTGGACCTGGGCCTCATTCGCGACCGCGACGAGGAGTACTGGGATCGCTGGGGCGCGGCCCCCAAGCTGTTCGTGGCGGAGGAGGTCGGACGGAGGCTGTGGGGCAACGACCGCTTCGGCGCCCTGACGGAGATCCGACTCGTGGCGCAGTCGGTGCCCGCGACCGCCGAAGCCACCGACGATTCCGAGGCGCCGCGGGAGGAGCCGGCAGCAGAGTTGGCGTCGCAGCTGCGGGATCGACTGGCCGGAGATCTGCCGCTGCGCGCCGCGGGCTTGTCGGTGGTGCCGCTGCGAAGCGAGGCGCTGGACGCCGGCCAGGGCGCGACCGACTTCGCCGGCCTGTTCGTGGGCTTCAGCCTGTTCCTGATCGTGTCTGCCATCCTGTTGGTGGCTCTCTTCTTCCGGCTCGGTGTCGAGCGGCGGGTCAGGGAGATCGGCCTCCGGCTGGCGATCGGCGAGGGAACCCGCAGAGTGACCCGCGGCCTGCTCGCGGAGGGCGCATCGCTCGCCGCGCTGGGAGCGGCGCTCGGCGCGGGCGCCGCGGTGGCCTACGCGGCGGCGATGGTGTTCGGCCTGCGAACGCTCTGGGCCGGCGCGGTCGGCGGTGCCGACCTCCGTCTCTTCGTGGCTGCGCCGACTCTGATCTTGGGCGCACTGGGCTCCCTGCTGGTCGTGCTCGTCACGCTCGCGGTCGGGCTCAGGCAGCTGGCGCGCCGACCGGTGGTGCCGCTGCTGCGTGGCGAGGTCAGCGGGAGGACCGCGGGCGAGGCTCGCGGGAGGACCGCTCGCGAGGCCCGCGGGAGGACCGCGGGCGAGGCCCCTCGCGTGAGGCGCTTGCGGATCTGGTTCCTGTCGTTCCTCTCGATCGCGGCGGGGTTGTTCGCCGGCTCGTTCGCCGTCGACTCGGCTCGGGCGGCGCCGCTGTTCTTCGGCCTGGGAGCGGCCTTGCTCGCGGCGGGTCTCTCGGGGTTCCTCTGGCTGCTGGCGCGACATGCTCACGACGCCCAGGGCGCCGGCGCGCTGCTCGGCGCCGGGCGTTGGCGGCGGGTCGCTGCGATGGCGGCCGCGAACCTCACGCTCTACCCCGGCCGCAGCCTGCTCTCGGTCTCCCTGGTCGCGTCCGCGACCTTCGTGATCGTGGCGGTCGGAGCGTACGGCCATGACTTCCGCCACTCCCCGAGGGATCGCTCCTCGGGCACCGGCGGCTTCCAGCTCGTGGCCGAGTCCGACGTGGCGCTCTTCCACGACCTCGGTACTCCGCAGGGCCGAGCCGAGCTGGGGTTCGACGACGAGGAGGGAGAGCCGATCGCCGCGTCGACGGTGATGCCCTTTCGGCTGCTTCCGGGTGACGACGTGAGCTGTCTCAACCTCTACCGCCCTCAGCAGCCCAGGCTCCTCGGAGTGCCTCGCGAGCTGATCGAGCGAGGCGGCTTCAGCTTCCAGCAGGTGCTCTCCGACGGCGCGGCGGACGAGGAGCCGTGGCGCCTGCTCGAGCAGGACCTCGGACCGGACGTGGTTCCAGCGATCGGTGATTTCAACTCCGTCACCTGGATCTTGCACAGCGGGATCGGGGACGAGATCGTGGTGGAGGACGATGCCGGTCGTCCCCTGCGGCTGCGCATCGTCGGTCTTCTTCGCAAGAGCCTGTTCCAGAGCGAGCTGCTGGTTTCCGAGGCCGCCTTCCTGCGACACTTTCCGACGCGGTCCGGCTACCGCTTCTTCCTCGTCGACGCTCCGCCGGGGCGCGAGGAGGAAGTCGCCATGGCGCTCGAGGGCAAGCTCGATGACTTCGGCTTCGACGCCTCTTCTGCGGCCGAGCGTCTCCAGAGCTACCAGGCGGTCGAGAACACCTACCTCGCCACGTTCCAGACATTGGGCGGGCTCGGGCTCCTGCTGGGTACCTTCGGGCTCGCGGTGATCCTGGTGCGCAACGTGCTCGAGCGGGTCTCGGAGCTGGCCACGCTACGAGCCCTCGGCTACCGGCGCGCCACTCTCGGATGGCTGGTTTTCGCCGAGAACGCGCTGTTACTCCTGGCCGGGCTCACCCTGGGGACGCTCGCAGCGCTGGTTGCGGTCGCTCCACACCTCGCGAGCGGCGGCGCTCTGGTGCCCTGGGCAACCCTCTCGATCACGCTCGGGCTGGTCGCCGTGATCGGGCTCGCGGCGTCGGCCGCCGCGGTACGGCAGGTCCTCCGAGCCCCCCTACTGCCAGCGTTGCGTGCCGAGTGAGGCCCACCCCCGCGAGCGCACGATTGCTGCGGTAGCATTGGGTCGTGCTCTCTTATGACTTGTCGTCGCGCCCGGTCTTGCGCTGCTGGATGGCGCTCGCGGTCGCGTTGCCCCTGGCGCACTGCGGCGACGGGACTGGAGGCTCGGCCATGAGTGTGGCGGTCGATCCAGAGTATCGGGCCGAGATCGAGGCGTGGCGCGTCCAGAGGCTCGGCAAGCTGACGGCCGAGGATGGCTGGCTTGCGCTGGCTGGTCTCCACTGGCTCGAGGATGGCGACACGAGTTTGGGCTCGGCGCCCGAATGCGACGTGGTTCTGCCGCCGAGCGCGCCGCCGCGGGTGGGCGATATAAGGCGGCGTGGCGCCGAGGTGCGGCTCGCGCTGGCCCCCGGTATCACGGCCGTCGTGGACGGCGGGCCGGTCGCCGGGATCGTCGACCTGAAGAGCGACGCCGGGGGTGAGCCGACCGTGGTGAGGCTCGGGGACGTGTCGTTCCAGGTCCTCGCGCGTGGCGAGCGGCTGGGGCTGCGCATTCGCGATGCCGCCAGCCCGGCGAGGCGGGAGCCGCCCGCGCTCGATTACTTCCCGATCGATCCCGCTTGGCGCGTTCGCGCGCGTCTGGACCCCTACGATCCGCCACACCGGCTGACTGTCGCCGACTACACCGGTGGCGTTCAGGAGCAGGTGGCTCCTGGCGCTCTGGTGTTCGAGCACGCCGGCGAGGAGCTGCGGCTGGATGCGTTCGACGCTGGCGAGGAGCTCTTCGTGATCTTCGCCGACCCCAGCAACGCCAGCGAGACGTATGGTGCAGGGCGTTACTTGTATACGGCCCGGCCCGACCACGAGGGCGCCGTGTGGGTCGACTTCAACAAGGCGTACAGCCCGCCGTGTGCCTTCACACCCTTCGCGACGTGTCCTCTGCCGCCGCCGCAGAACCGCCTGTCGTTGCGGGTGGCGGCCGGCGAGAAGTTCATCGATCCCAAGCACTGACCGGAGCCGCAGGCCTCCGGCAATGGCTCGCGGTGGCGCGCCGGTGGCTGGCGTGCCTAGCTGCCTGCGAGTACAATCGCGCGATCGTGCTGGGAATTCTCTGCGAGCGAGAGTCTGGGACGGCTTCGTGACGACGTCGATCCTGGCGCTCCGGAGCCGAACCGCTGCAGTCCCAGGTCGCAGCCCGATTGCTGTCGCTTCGCTGCTGCTGACTGCTGTCTGCCTTTGGTGGCCCGAGACGGCCGCTGGATCCGCACTTCGCGGGTCGCGTGCGGCGATGGACAAGCAGGTGAATGTCGCTCGTCAGGGCGACTACACCTTCTTCAGGACCGCGGACCAGCTCCGCCGCGCGGCCGATCAGGGCGACCTGGTCGTGGTTTCCGAGGGCCGCGACTACGACCTCGCGGGGGTTTCCTTCCCTTATGCGCTGCCGGAGCTGCTGCTGCTGGTCGAGCGGCTTTCCGGGCAGTACCGCGAAGCTTGCGGCGAGAAGCTCGTGGTCACCAGCCTGGCGCGTCCTCGCTCGCACCAGCCCGCGAACGCCTCGCCTCGGTCGGTGCACCAGGCCGGCATGGCGATGGACCTGCGACGGAGCCGGCGCGTCAAGTGCAGGCGATGGCTCGAGGCGACGCTGGTCACTCTGGAGCGAAGAGGAGTGCTCGAGGCGACCTACGAGACGAGACCGCCGCACTACCACGTCGCGGTGTTCCCCGAGTCCTACCGAAAGTACGTGCAGCGCAAGTTTTCCGGTGAGCCCGAGGGCCGCAGCCATCTGGTCGATCGGGGCGACACCCTTTGGGCTCTGTCCCGCCATTACGAGACCAGCATCGGTTCGCTGAGGGCGGTCAACGAGCTCGACAGCGACCTGCTGCGGCCGGGTCAGCTGCTGCAGATTCCGGACTAGTAGTCGTCTATGGGCCGCCCATGGACGAGTACGTGTTGCGGCCGGGCCCCGCACCGGCCGGCGGACCCTTCGGGACTGACATCCTTCGGGCCTGGCATAATGTCGGGGATCGGGTCCATGGACGCAAGGGGGGCGAGTCGCTCGCGAGCGCTCGAGCGCCGGCGAGTCGGCTGTCCTCCGGTTCCGGCGGGTCCTCTCGTTGTCGCACGAACCACCTCCCGATTCGGATCGTTCCGTTGCTCCGCTCGATGGCGGGTTGGCGGAGCGCGCTACGGAGCTTGGCCTTCGCCTCGACCGGTGGCAGCGCACGCTCGAGTACTACCCACCGCTGGCGCGGGCTCGCCAGTTCGTCGAGCGGCGGCTGCCCGAAGACGTGACCGCCGAACAGGCCGCGGCGCGGGCGCACCTGGAGCGTCACTACTTCTCGGCCTACTTTCGCGAGCGGGTGGGCGTGACCTTCTCCGAGTGGCTCAATGTCACTCGTCTCGCCAGGGCGTTGAAGCTGCTCGAGGAGCGCGACTGGAGCATGTCCGAGCTCGCGGTCGAGTCGGGGTTCGTGACGGCACGCAGGCTGCAGCGAACCTTTCGCAAGCACCTGGGGACCACACCGACGCGATACCGGCGCTTCGTTCGTGGTGACTTGTCCGTGCGCGACCGCCGTCCTGGCAACGCCTGATCGCCGCGCGAATTCGCCCGGCGCGCAAGGCATCGGCTCAACCTTCCGCTCGCAGCACCTCGAGCGGTGGCCGGCGCACCGTGCGGCGGCTAGCGAGCAGCCCGATGACGACCGTGGCCGCGGTCAGTCCAGCGGCGACGATCGCGAGACCGCGCCAGGGCACCACCAGCTCGGTGTCGAAGCCCCAGCGCGCCAGGGCCCAGCCGGCTCCCGTTGCGAGCACCGCGGCAGCGGCTGCGGCGAGTCCCCCCAGGGCGGCGAACTCGACGAGGGCGATCCGTCGGAGCTGCGGTCGCGAGGCGCCGAGAGTTCGGAGCAAGACGCTTTCCCGGCGCCGCTGCAGCGCCGAGAGCGAGAGCGAGACGACGAGCACCGCCAGCCCGGCGGCGAGGGCGAACCCGGCGAGGAAACGAACCGCGAAACGAACCTTGTCGAGCACGCTTTCGATCGTGCGCAGGATCGTACCCAGGTCGACCACCGAGACGTTCGGAAATCGCTCGACGAGTCGGCGCTGCGCGAGCGCGCTGCGCTCCGGCGTTCCGGCCCAGCCGACGAACACGGTCTGCTGGGGCGCATCCTCGAGCACGCCGGCCGGGAACAACACGAAGAAATTGGGCTGGGCCTCCTCCCAGTCGACCTGGCGCAGGCTGGTGATCTGGGTCGGCACCTCGACGCCTTGGAGGTCGAAGACGAGCTCGTCGCCGATGCCGACCTGCAGCGTCTCGGCGAGCTCGCGCTCGAGCGAGATCGGGGCGGGCGAGCCACTGCCGATCGGCGATCCTTGCGGCTCCCAGGTCCCGGCGACGACCTCCTCGATCGGACGCAGCGAGGCGCCGTAGGTCACCCGGTACTCCATGCGCAAGGCCCAGCGCGGAATCGTCGGGTCGTCGATGGTGTCGGCCATGACTCCGCGCAGCGAGCGCAGACGCATCGGCACGATCGGAAACTGCTGGTCCACCTCGACCTGCGTTTCGCGCAACACCTCGCGCACGCCCTCTACCTGGTCGCTTTGGACGTCGAATAGCAGGAGGTCAGCGCGGTTCTCGCGACTGAGCGTCTGCACGCCGCCCAGCAACGTGGCCTGCGAGACGTAGAGCGTCATCAACACGAAAGCGCCGAAGCCGAGCCCGACCAGTACGACCAGGGTCTGGTTGCCGGGCCGGTACAGGTTGGCCACGCCCTGACGCCAGGGGTACGGCCACGACGCGGAGATCACGCGCCGTGCGACGGCTCGCATGGTCCGCGCGAGCCCCCAGAGCGCCGCGAGCACCACGCCCAGGGCCGCGGAAATGGCCAGGCCGGTGAGCGCATCGCGTGTCTGTACCATCGCAGCCACGACGACGCCTGCAGCCAGCAGGCCATGGGCGAGAGCCGGGGTGCCGGCTCCTCCGAGACCCTCGTGGAGGGCGGTCGCGCGCAGCGCGAGCAGCGGCGGCACGCGCCGCAGCGAGAGCAGGGGAGGAAGCGCGAAGAGCACCGCCACCAGGCAGCCGGTGAGCACCCCTTGCCCGATCGCGAGGGGTTGCCACGAGAAGCCGACCTGCAGCGGCAGGAAGGGCTCGAGGGCCATCGGCAGTGCGACCTGGATCGCGACCCCGAGCGCCGCGCCGGCGAGGCTCCCGACCACGCCGATCGCCGTCGCCTGCGCCAGGTAGATGCGCGGCGCGACGCGCGGCGGCACGCCGAGACAGCGCAGCACCGCCACCAACGACAGCTTGCGCTGGACGTGCAGGTGGATGGCGCTGGCGACGCCGAGCGCACCCAGGAGCAGAGCTGCAAGCGCTCCGAGGTGCAGGAAGCGGTAGAGGTCGTCGAGCATCCGTCCGATGCGTTCCTGGCGGCGCGCGGCGGTCTCGGCACGGGCGCTGCGAGCCCGCAGCCCCTCGCGGTTGGCTTCGAGCCAGTCATCGAGCTCCGGTTGCGAACGCGCCGTGCGCAGCAGCAAGCTGAAGCTGGCGCGGCTGCCGAACGCCAGCAGGCCGGTGGCATCGAGCTGCGAGAGCGGCACGAAGACCGGCGGCGCCACGAGTGCGGCAGCCGGCGCCTCGCCTGGCACTCGGACCAGTCCTCCCGCGATCCGGAAGGTGGCTTGGCCGAGCCGGATCTCGTCTCCCGGCACCAGGTCGTACTGCAGCATCAGGGTGCGGTCTATGAGCGCGTCGCCCGGCATGGCGAGGCTGGACACCGCCGCCGCCGGCTCGGTCACCAGCTCGCCGTAGAAAGGGTAGCCAGGCTCGACCGCGACCACCTCGACCAGACGCGACTCTCCGGTCCGCGGAAAGAGCGCCATCGAGGAGAGGCGCACGCGCCGGAGGGTCTCGGCTTCGAGCGGCTGGAGCCACGCCTGGTCTTCCGCGTCCCACGGTTGCTGGCGCGAGAGCACGAGATCGGCGCCCAACAGTGTCTTCGCCTCGCGCACCACGGCATCCTCGAGGGTCGCCGAGAACCCCGAGATCGCCACGAGAGCGGCGACTCCGACCATGACGGTGGTGGCGAACAGCGCGAGGCGCGCGCGACCTGCCCGCGCGTCGCGCCAGGCCATGATCAGAATCCAGCGCAGCTCGTGCAGCTCGCGCGGCTCGCGCAGCTCGCGCTCGCGAGGCTCGCGCGGGGCGCGCTCGCTAGGCGTGCTGGTGGACTCGGTGGTCACCACTCTCCTCCGTCAGCCCGCGTGGACCCCGACTGCGGCAGGCTCCGGAAGCTCCGCGCCGGCTCCCTCGTCGACTCGCCGGCCGTCGCGCAGGCGCACCACCCGGTCGGCACGCCGGGCCAAGTCGAGGTCGTGCGTCACCAGCACCAGGCTGGTGCCCCGGCTGTGGTTGAGCTCGAAGAGCAGGTCTTGTACGAGCGCGCTGGTGGCGCCGTCGAGGTTCCCGGTGGGCTCGTCGGCGAACAGGATCCGCGGCTGGTGCACGAATGCGCGGGCGATCGCGACTCGTTGCTGCTCGCCCCCGGAGAGCTGGGCTGGGTAGTGCCCCAGGCGGTCGCCCAGGCCCACCTGTCCCAACAGAGCTCCCGCCCGCTCGCGCGCCCGCCGCTGACCCTGCAACTCCAGCGGCACCATTACGTTCTCGACCGCCGTGAGTGTCGGCAGGAGCTGGAAGGTCTGGAAGACGAAGCCGACCGCGTGCGCGCGCAGTGCCGCCAGACCCTCCTCGTCCAGCTCGCCGAGACTGGCGCCGGCGACCGTGATCGTCCCGGACGTGGGTCGATCGAGCCCGGCGCACAGGCCGAGCAGCGTGGTCTTGCCGCTGCCGGAGGGGCCCACGATCGCGCAGCTCGAGCCGGCAGGGACCTCGAAGGAGACTTCGCGCAGGACCCAGAGCGAGCCGGCGGCGGACTGGTACGACTTGCCGACGCCGTCGGCGCTGAGGATGGGCGTGATCTCTCGCATCGGAAGGGGCGTGTGGATCTCTGCCGTGGGGGGACCTGGTCGAGGCGAGCGATCGCGGCGGAATGACGGGCGCCCGTTTCGACTTGTTACGTTGCGCGGCGATAGCGCGTCGCTGCCGCGGCGGGGACCATCGCCGGAGGGAGCTGCCGCGCCCGCGAGCGTATCGCGACAGTTCCTGATTCTGCCGGTCGTCGACTCGTCGTTCCCTTGTGTTGTCGTGGATCCAGAGAGGATGAAGGTCCTGTCCGCCACCGAGACCTCGCCGACCAGCAGCCCGTGGTGGAACCCGCGTGGAGCTGCGCGCGGGGATCTGCGACCGCTGGCAAGGCGCGGCCGACGAACACGATGCGGTGACATCGTGCAGGAGGCCCAACGCAGTCGGGGTCTCGAAACCCCCGCGCCCCAAGGGGTGGGTGCAGACAGCTGCCCAGGGCAGGCTGTCTGCACCGACGTCGCCGCTGCGCGGCTCTGGTTGGGGGCGGCGTGGGGCCGTCTGCGTTGTTGCGCTCGCGAAGCGTGTGACCCAGCATCGCCACCGCTCCCGCGCCAACACCGAGCCGCCGGTAGAGCCGCTGCAGGCGAAAGCGCTTCCCCGCGCACGCCATATGCATCCGGCCCCACGGCGCTCCCAACGCAGCCCACGGGGGTTCCACCACGGGCTGCTAGCTCCGTGGCGGTGCTGCTGACGGCCTGCGCGATCGCTCTGCTTGCGTCCATTGCAGGGGCGAGCCCGTACGAGTCCTCGCCTGGTCTAGAGACGAGAACGGTGGTGTTCCTGGGCGACAGCCTCGCCGCGGGCTACGGGGTCGACCCCGAAGAGGCCTTCCCGGCCCTCGTCGGCGAGCGCATCCGCGATCGCGGCTGGCCGTTTCGCGTGGTCAACGCCGGCGTGAGTGGTGACACCTCCGCCGGGGGCCTCCGTCGCCTCGACTGGCTGCTGCGGCAGCGGATCGACATCCTGGTGCTCGAGCTCGGCGCGAACGATGCGCTGCGCGGCCTGCCGCTCGACGTCACGGAGCGCAACCTCGAGGCCATCGTCGAGAAGGCGCGCGCGGCCGCGCCAGACATGGTGATCGTTCTCGCCGGGATGCTGGCGCCGCCCAACCTCGGGCTCGACTACAGCGAGCGTTTCCGGTCGATCTTCCCGCGGCTTTCCGAGCGCCACGGGCTGCACCTGGTGCCGTTCCTGCTCGAGGGCGTGGGCGGTCGAGCGGAGCTCAACCTGTCCGATGGCATCCACCCCACGCCGGAGGGGCACCAGCTCGTCGCCGAGAACGTGTGGCAGGTCCTGGAGGGAGTGCTGGCGGACCAGGTCACGCGGCGCTGAGGGTGGTCGAGGGCGGCGGCTCGGACCGATCGGCGGCGACCCGATCTGTCAGTATGGTCGAGCCACTCAGATCGCAGGAGGCCGCCCATGCATCGCGTCTCGAGACAGTGGTCGATCGTCGCTTCGTGTGCCCTCGTCGCTCTGGCCTGCACGGCTAGCGGCGATCCGGGTCCGGACGTGGCTCCGCCGCCGGGCGCTACCGTCGACGACGCGGCCCTGGTGGCCGCCGACACGCGCGTCGACGAGTGGATCGCCCACGGCCGCACCTACGACGAGCAGCGCTACAGCCCGCTCGACCAGATCACCACCGAGAACGTTTCCCAGCTCGGGCTGGCCTGGTCGTTCGACCCGGAGACCAACCGCGGCCTCGAAGCGACGCCGATCGTGGTCGACGGCGTGATGTACACCACCGGATCGTGGAGCGTGGTCTTCGCGCTAGATGCCGCCA
>DATLFI010000039.1:0-5277 GCA_035524895.1 Thermoanaerobaculia bacterium
GATGCGGTGCCATCGTGCAGGAGGCCCAACGTAGCCAGCGGCCGCAAACCCCCGCGCCCCAAGCGGTTGGGGCGGCGTGGGGCCGTCTGCGGTGTTGCGCTCGCTCAGCGATGGACCCAGCATCGCCACCGCTCGCGCGCCTACCATACGGCCCCACGGCGCTCCCAACGCAGCCCACGGCGGTTCCACCACGGGCTGCTAGAGGAGGTCTGCAGGTGGTCGGGCGCTCAGTTCGACGCGGCCACGCGAATGCTCCCGCTTCCGGTGTCGAGGCGGACGTTGGCGGCGCCGCCGCCGAGACGGATCTTCAGCTCGTCGCGCCCGCGATGCAGCGTCTCGTAGTCGCGCAGGTCGACCTGGATTCCTCCAGATCCCGTGTCGGCTTGGACCTGAGCGGACGTGTAGCTCGGCACGAGCAGGGTGATCGAGCCGCTGCCGGTATCGATCTCGAAGGCGCCCGACCCCATCTCGACAAAGGCCACCACGACCTCGCCGCTGCCCGTGTCGATCGTCGCACTGTCCGCAGACACGCCGCGTGCGGTCACCGATCCGCTTCCGGTGTCGACGAGCAACGATCTCGAGCGAACATCGGTCAGGTCTACAGGGCCCGAGCCCGTGTCGATCGCCAAGCGGGGACTGTCCGCACGAGTCACCGTCACGGCTCCGGAGCCAGTGTCCACGGAGAGCTCGCCGTCGATATCTGCCAGATCCACGGAGCCGCTGCCGGTCGAGATCTCGAGGCTCCCACGGATCCTTTCGGCGGCCACCGCGCCCGACATCAAGTCGAGAGACAGCTCTCCGTCGACGCCGCTGGCACTCACCTCTCCGACACCGTGCTGCAGCTCGAAGACTCGTCCCCGCGGCACCCGGACCATCACGTCGGCCCACACCTCGGAGCCAGAGCCGCGCCCGCTGATCTCGATCCGCTCTCCCGTGACCGCGTCCAGCAGCTCTCGGAGCCAGCCGCGATCGCCGTCGCGTCGCCGGCTGGCGATCGTCGTTCGGCCGCGACCGAGGGGCGGATACACGAAGCGTCGTTCCTGGGCTACCGGAAAGGCGATCTCCAGGCTGGATCGCCTGCCTTGCCGCGCGATCAGCTCCGGCGCGAGCCGGCCCGCGTCGCGTCCGCGGATCGTCACCTCGACCTCGAACGCGTTGCCGTCGTGGCCTTCGACGTGGATCTCGCCGATCAGGTTTCCCAGGAAGAGCGAACGCCCTTCGAAGCTGAATGCTTCGGTCCTCTCTGCGAGCGCGGCGCTGGCTAGCGTCAGGCCTACGAGACCAACGAGAACTGTGCGCACCAGGATGCATAGCTCGGCGGAGGCTTTGAGCGTCGATCGGTTCATGGCACTACACCTCTGGGGTGGTCGCGGGTCCTGGGGCTGGGACCGGGCCCTGCATGGAGGACGTGCCCGCAAGCGCGAAGGTTTCACCGCGTCCGTGGAGCGGAGGCGGCTGATCCGGCTGCCGCGCCCAGCCGCTACACGTCGCCTTCACGAAGGTCCACTGGCAGCTTGGAGGCTCGACCCGGAACCTCTACCACCAGCCTCGGTACCAGGTAGCCTGGAAGGCGCTCCCGCAGGTCATCGGCGAGTGCACGAGCGCGATCCACCGGCACCGTGAAGTGTGCCGCACCAGCGACCGGATCGAGCAGGTGCAAGTAGTACGGCAGAACGCCCAGACCGAACAGACCTTCACTGAGATCGCAGAGCGCGTCGGCGTCGTCGTTGACCCCGGCGAGCAGCACGGACTGGTTGAGCAGGTTCACGCCACGCTCTCTCAGCGGCGCCAGGGCGGCGCCGAGCGTGGCGTCGAGCTCACCGGCATGGTTGGCGTGCAGGACCACGACTTTCCGCAGTCGAGAGCGATCGAGCGTCGCGATCAGCCCGTCGTCGAGCCGCTCCGGCAGCACCACCGGCACCCGCGTGTGCAACCGGAGGCGCTCGAGGTGCGGCACCCCGTCGAGCTCCCGCAGCAGCGCGCCGAGCGCTTCGTCCGACAGCATCAGCGGATCGCCGCCGCTCAGGATCACCTCGCGGATCGACGCATCGCGACGCAGGTATTGGAGGGCCGCGTCCAGGTCCCGCGAGACGGAGGCCTCCGCGTAGGGGTAGTGCCGGCGAAAGCAGTAGCGACAGTGGACCGCACAGGCGCCGGTAGCCACCAGCAGCACCCTGCCGCGGTACTTGTGCAGCACTCCCGGGACCGGCGCGGCGTGAAGCTCGGCGAGTGGGTCGGTCAGGAAGCCTGAGACGGCGACACGCTCCGCCAGGCGCGGCAGCACCTGCAGCAGGAGGGGATCCATCGGGTCGCCACGTCTCATCTTCGCCACGAAGCCGCGCGGGACCCGCAACGGGAACTCCGACGCGCTGTCGGGCTCGATGCCGCAACTCGCCGGCTCCAGCTCGAGCTCGTGCAGCAGCTCGGCCACATCGCGCACGGCCGCGCGCAAGAGCAGGCGCCACGTCCCAGTTGGCCAGGGCACGTCGCGACACCGGCCCGCGCTCGCGCCGACCTCCGTTGCTATGATCGGTGCAACGCCCGATCGTGCTTCGTCCGGAGCCACCGGTTCCCCCTCGCGGGCCAAACTACTACGAAGCGTGCCCGGCGGCCTGCGACCCGGTCGGTGCGTAACTCATGGAGTGAACATGGCCAGCTATGGCATGAACCAGCTTCGCAATGGCCTGAAGCTGCTGATCGATGGCGACCCGCACGTGGTCGTCGACACTTCCTTCGTGAAGCCCGGCAAGGGCCAGGCGTTCACCCGTATCAAGGTCAAGAACCTGCTCTCGACTCGAGTGACGGAGCGCACCTACAAAGCGTCCGAGAACCTCGAAGGCGCCGACGTCGTGGACGTCAACATGCAGTACCTGTATCGCGACGGCGACGGCTGTCACTTCATGAACCCGGAGACCTACGATCAGGTCACCGCGGACGAGGCGGCGATGGAGGATGCGGCGCCGTGGCTGCGCGAGCAGGACGTGTGCACTGTCACCCTGTGGAACGGGCGCCCGATTCAAGTCGTTCCGCCGAACTTCGTAGAGCTGGAGGTCACCGAAACCGACCCCGGCATGCGCGGTGACACCTCCAGCGGCGGGACCAAGCCGGCCACCCTCCAGACCGGAGCGGTGGTCAAGGTGCCGCTCTTCATCCAGATCGGCGAGCGTCTGAAGATCGACACGCGATCCGGCGAGTACGTTTCGCGGGCCAAGTAGAGCGTACCGGAGGCAGACGCCTCGCCCGGCCGGCCCTCACATACCCGTGTGCGACTGGAGACCTGCCGCAAGCCTCGAGCGTCTTCGCCTGCGCGCGCGATTGATCGACCAGGTCCGGACGTTCTTCTCGGCGCGGGGAGTGCTCGAAGTCGAGACTCCCCTGCTCGCATCAGCCACCGTCACCGACACCCACCTCCAGAGCTTCGAGGCCTCGAGGGAAGGTCGTCCGGTAGGCTACCTGCAGACCTCCCCCGAGTTCGCGATGAAGCGGCTGCTCGCCGCCGGCTATGGCTCCGTGTACCAGGTGTGCAGAGCCTTTCGGGACGGCGAGCGCGGCCGCTTGCACCTTCCTGAGTTCACCATGCTCGAGTGGTACCGGGTCGGCTTCGACCACCACGCCCTGATGGACGAGGTGGAGGCGCTCCTCGCGACCCTGCTCGGCACCGCCGGCTCGACGCGCTTGACCTACCGGGAGCTGTTCCGGCGCACCCTCGGTCTGGACCCGCTGACCTGCGACGTCGAGCGGCTTCGGGTCCTCGCCGAGGACTTGCATGTGCATGGCGAGCTCGACCGGGACGAGCTCCTCGCGCTCCTGCTGACACATCGCATCGAGCCCACTTTCGTTCCCGGCTCTGTGCTCTTCGTGCACGACTTCCCCGCCTCCCAGGCGGCACTGGCGCGACTGCGCGAGGACCGCGACGGCATCCTGGTAGCCGAGCGCTTCGAGGTCTACGTCGGACCGATCGAGCTCGCGAACGGCTTCCACGAGCTCCGCGATGCCGCGGAGCAGCGCCGCCGATTCGAGCGTGACCTCGAGTCGAGGCGGGTGTCCGGGCTCGCGGAACCTCCGATCGACGAGCGGCTGCTCGCGGCGCTCGTGCATGGTCTGCCCGAGTGCGCGGGCGTAGCTCTCGGCTTCGACCGGCTGGTGATGCTCGCCGCGGGCGCGCAGAGCGTCGCCGAGGTCACGGCCTTTCCCGATGACCTGCGCCCGTCCGGCTGTTGACGATCGAGGCCGGTAGCCTCGCGCCCTGACATCCCCTACTGGCAGCCCGTGGTGAAACCCGCGTGAGGCTGCGCGCGGGGATCTGCGGCCGCTGGCAAGGCGTGGCCGACGAACGCGATGCGGTGCCATCGTGCAGGAGGCCCAACGCAGCCAGCGGCCGCAAACCCCCGCGGGCTGCTAGGGCCCAGCACTCGCCGCCCGGGCAGCGCTCGGCGCTCAGTCCGTGCTCGCGGGAATCCGACGGAACGGCGGGCTCTCCTCGCCGACCTCGAGGTCCTTGCCGTCGCTGCGGCCCGATTCGAGCTGCACGACGGTCCAACGCACCTGCTGGAAGGCGCGCGACGCCCAGAAGGTCAGCTCGCTCCAGTTCTCCGGCGCGCGTCCGGCCAGGCGCACCCGAAGCCCGAGGACCGAGGGCGGGGCCTCTGCGTCCGCAGACATCGCGCGTTGGCGATCGGGAAACGAGACCCCGAATGGCGTAGCCTCGCCGTCGAAGCGCACCCGTATCCTGCGCTGGAAGAGGCCGCGGAGCCGTTCCAGCCCGTCCTCGAGCTCCTCCTCGCGCATGGCAGCGACCCGCGCGGCGAGCACAGCCGAGTCGTGGCCGGAACCTGCGCCGAGCAGCAGGGCGTCCAGATCGGCGCTGATCTCTACCAGGAAGCTGCCATCCGCGCGCAGCACGGCGGCCACCGCCGTGACACCGAGATCGTGCGCGGCCGCCACAGGAGGCGCGACCAGGCAGCAAACCGTCGCCAGGAGGATCGCGGCAACACGACGAGGCAGGCTAGGATCCTCGACTCCATGAGTGTGGCGCTCACCCACGGCATCCGGGTCGAAGTCGAGAGCACGTTCGTTGTCGAGCGGAGCAACCCCGCCGACGCCTATTTCCTGTTCTCCTACCACGTGCGCATTCTCAACGAGGGAGACGAGACCGCCCAGCTCCTGTCTCGCCGCTGGGTCATCACCGACGGCGAGGGTCGCCAGGAGCTGGTCGAAGGACCAGGCGTCGTCGGCGAGCAGCCTATCCTCGAGCCCGGACAGGCGTTCGAGTACACC
>DATLFI010000040.1:0-9759 GCA_035524895.1 Thermoanaerobaculia bacterium
TGGTGTCGACCTCGCGCGAGATGCGCGCCGCTGGACGGACGCCTTCGGGGAAGTGCTGGAAGTAGGTCTTGTTGATCGCGAGCGCGAGGTGCTCGGGGTCGTTGACGACGAGCGTGCCGCGCGCGGCCGCGAGCTGTCCGACGAGGATCGGCGACGTCTGAGCCCATGTTCGATCACCGAGGTCGGCCGCGGGGTCGTTGCGCAGCATGAGCACGTCCATACCGTCGAAGCTCACAACGCGCCTCTCCCCTGCCTGCGCGCGGAGCTCCTCCAGCAGGTCCTCCCCGGACTCGTAGCTGCGCTTGCTGGGCGAGACCCCGATGGCCTGGACCGCACCGTCCGGCTCGTAGCCCAGGTCGGCGGCGCCGATCATCCAAACCTCGTGCCCCCGCTGTGCGGCGGCGATCGCGAGCCGCACAGTGGTGTAGCCGGCCAGCTCGGTCGCGATGTCGTTGATCACCAGTCCCAACCGCATGGTCGCCCTCCCTATGTCGCCGCAGCCATCTCGCGCACCAGGCCGAGCACATCGAGGCTCCGGCAATGCGCCAAGCGCTGCTCGCCATCCTCGTTCCAGAGATACCGGGGCAGCACCGCGGGCTCGACCAGCAGGTCCTGCTCGCGCATTGTCACGACGGCCTCGAGATGGAGCAGGCCGATCTTCCCCACGAACAGGGGCTCGACCTCGAGTCCCTTGTGCAGCCAGGCTAGGACGTCGCGCAGGCCGCGCAAGTAGAGCGCGTCCTTGGTCAGCCCGCCACCGCGGAAGACGCGCAGCGTGACACTGAACGCCAGCCTCGGTGCAAGCGCGCAACGGCTTCGCAGCCGCTCGAACACGTCGACGAAGCCATGACCGTCGACCAGGTCCGCGACCGCGAGCACCCGCGCCGCGAGAATCCGCATCCGCCCCGGGGACAGCCCGCCGGCCAAGTGCTCCGCGAGCACGCCGAGGCCCTCCTGCAGCGTTTCGTAGTGCGCGAGACCGTCGCGAAACTGGAGTAGAGGCTGCCGCGAGCCGTTGAAGAACGTCAACACGTGGGTCCCGATCTCGTGGTGTAGCAATGCCGCCAGTCGTGCCTCGCGCATCGTGAGGTCGCGCGCGATCTGAAGGACGCCGTGCGACACCCTCATCCCTGACGCCAGCCCGTCGCACAGCTCCACGCCCTGCGGAAAGTCGGGCACCCGCCTGGCGTACTCCTGCAGCTCGACGCGTGCGCGCGCGAGCACCTCGTTGGCGCCCACCGGCTCCTCCGCCGCCACCGTCGGGGCGGCGGCGAGCAGATCCACGACCTCGCCGGCAAGCTGGACCAGCGACTCGTCGGCCTCGCCGAAGAGATCTAGGCTCACCTGCAAGAACCCGCTGGTGCCGCGCAGATCGAGCAAGCTCAGCTGTCGATCGACCTCCCGCTGCTTCTCCGCGAGCAAGGCCGCCACCACAGGGTCCTGGATCTCCAGCAGCGGGAGCTCGAGGAGCCGTCGTCGCAACGCACCGAGATCGAGCTCGATCGCCGGGTATCGGAACCGCGGCGCGTCCTGGAATCCGCCGCGCTCGAACTCGCGCCAGGTCTGCGCGAGGTCGATTGGTGTCACCAGCTCCAGCCAATCGAAGGCTTCAGCAATCCCGCACAGCTCGACGTCGACGCGCCGCGCGGCATCGCCGAGTCGGTCGGGCCCCGAACCGCTCGGGTCGGACCCGGTGCCCTGGCTGGCAGCGGCGGGACTCACAACCGCACCAACTCCTCCAGCAGCCCGGGCACGGCCGCGGCGAGCGCGTGGCGCGGCTCCTCGAGCGCTGCGGCGGTGGCGGACCCCGTCCACTCGTCCATGAAGAACTTCTTGCACTCGACGGCCAACGCGCAGACTCGCCCCGGATAGCGAAGATGGAGCCAGGTCGCAAGGAAGCCGCCCTGGAATCGCACGTTCTCGCGAACGTCGAACCGCTCGCCGTCCGCCCTCTCCCAAGACGCGAGGTCGTGCAGAAACCTCTCGACCACCGGCGCGAACAGAGCGCGATCCAGGCTGCCGGTGCCGACGTTCCACCCAGGGTTCTCGGCGGGCGACGCGGCAGGCGCGTCTTCGCCGTCGCGGCGATGGTTGTAGGAATGGAGATCGAGGACGACGACGTGAGCGTGGAGAGCTAGCAACCGGTCGAGGTGAGTCTCGACCATGCGGTAGAAGTCGGTGTGCAGCTCGAGGGAGCGCTCGACCACGCCAGCGTCGAGCGGCTGCTTCCATACGTCGAGACCCCAGGACTCCGCAGGAGTGCGATAGACGGCCAGCTCGCGCGGCCTGTTGAGGTCCACCTCGAAACGAGAGCGCGACACCACGATTCCGGTCTCGGCGATGCTGGCCCACAGCCCGGTCCACGGATCCTCCTCCCGCCGGCGTGTGTCAGAGTCCAGAGCCATGCAGCCGGCGACCTCGTCCCGCAGGTCGTGCCCATGGTGCAGAGCCACTGCCACGAGAGGCGCGTCGCCGTTCCAGGAGATCCAGGGTGGTGGAGTCGACAAAGGAGAGCTCCGAAAGTACACGCTCGGATGTGGCGCAAGACCCCTCCCCTTGGCCCATTGCGGGCTCCTTGCGAGGGACGGACCTGGGAGCAGGCGAGCGCTACCGCACGCTCGACCTGGAGTAGCAATCCACGCGCCAGGTGCACCGAGGCGCGGGACTGCCGCCGGCATGCACCTAGCTCAGCTCGTGGTCGCAGAACGCCGTGCCGGCAGGATCCAGGGGCACTTGACTCCGCCGAGGTCCGCCGTTGGACGCGTGGTCGACCGGCCGGCGACACCCTCCGAGGTGACACCTCTGGGCGAACCGACATGAACGAGCAAGCTTGGCTACGATGGGACGAGCTCGAGCTACTCTGGCGCGTCCTGGTCGCGATGGTGGAGCGTGCGCCTGACTCCCGCGAGCGCAGCGACTAGGATCGAGGCGGCGTACCCGGTGTCAGGCGGCCGTGGCGGGGCTGGTGGCGACCTCCCACCCGTAGTCGACGTAGCTCCAGCTCACCTCGTCGCCCCGGAACTCGAGCAGCGCGTAGCCTTCCTCGAAGCCGTCGCGCAGGCCGTCCCACCAGTTGCCGGAGACGGCACCGATGTTCGAGAACTCGATGCCCTTGTAGCGGAAGGTCTCGACGATGTGGAGGTGCCCGGCGAGCGCTAGCTTCACGGGGTGCCGGAGCAAGATCTCGGCTACCTGGTGGCTGTTGACGACGGCGACGCCGGGGGGGATGCCCTGCTCGGTACCGCGACGCCACTCGATGTAGTTCGAGAACAGCGGGATGTGGCCGATCACCACGGTCGGCCGGTTCGCAGCGGCGAGGTCGTCGGCGAGCCAGGCGAGCTGCTCTTCGTCGACGAACCCGCGGTAGCCGCGCTCGACGATGCCGATGGTGTCGAGGATCACGAAGTGCCAGCGCTCGTGGTCGAACGAGTGGTACGGCTTCTCGAGACCGAAGCGCTGCTGGTAGTAGGCCTTGCCGTAGAGTGGGTCGGTAGGCGACATGCCGCTCGACTCGTAGACCCCGAGACAGTCGTGGTTACCGATGGTGTGGTGCACCGGCACCTTGACGGTCGCCAGGCCGCGATCGAAGAGGTCGTACTGCGCGTCGGCGCGCGCCCGGTCCGTCTCGAGGATGTCGAACGCGAGGTCGCCGCCGGTGATCAAGAGCTCGGGGGGCCGGCGCGGCGACATGGCGTGGCCGACCGCGTCGACGAATCCCCGCGCGGCCTCCTTCTGGTCGAACACGTGGGGGTCGGAGAGGAACGCCGCGGTGAAGTCGGGCTTGCCTCCCCGCGCTCTCGGCGGGCCTCGCCGCGCTCGCGGCCGGCGAGCGGCGCCGCGCGCCGCGGAGCCGTGCAACATCGCGCCCGCCGCGCCCAGGCTGGCCATCCGTACCAGATCCCGTCGTGACCACATCGCCACTCCTCCCAAGAGGCGAGCTCCCGTCGCTCTACCTGTAGCCCTACCTGTAGCCGCCTCGCGCCCGATGCTAACGCGGGACAGCTCACTCAGCGCGAAGGGCCTCGACCGGATCGATACGGGTCACCCGCCGAGCCGGCAAGTAGCTGGCCACCACCGCCACGACCGACAGAAACCCTGCGGCGGCCGCCAGCGTCGACGGGTCGGCGGGGCGCACGTTGAATAGAAAGGCCTCGACGCCGCGCGCCACGAACGCCGCCGCGACGAGTCCGAGCAGCACCCCGGCCGCAGCGGTGGCAACGCCGCGGCGCAACACCATCCGCTCGAGTTGCCCGATGCCGGCGCCGAGCGCGAGCCGGATGCCGAGCTCGCGGTCTCGCTGCACGGCCCAGGAGGCGACGACGCCGTAAGTCCCGGCCATCGCCAGCAGCAGCGCGACACCCGCGAAGCCGAGCAGCAGAGCCGCCAGCGCGCGCGTGTCGCCGAGCGCGTCGAGGCCCAGGCTCTCGACCGTGCTCACCGCCGCGAGCGCCAGCGCCGGGTCCATCGCAGCGAGCTCGCTGCGGATCGCCGGCACCTGGTCGAGCGCGTCGCCCGTGGCGCGCACGACCAGGCTGGCTTGTCCGTCGGGCTGCTGCCGTTGCGAGACGTAGGCCTCCGCGATCACACCTTCCGCGGGATGGTTGTAGAGCACATCACCGACCACGCCGATCACCTCGGCGGTGCTGCCCTCGGGCGTGAGCCCGATCCCGAGCCCGAGCCGTCGACCCACCACCGCGTCCGGGCCGATCCCGTCGAAGAGCTTCCGCGCCGCGGTCTCGTTGATCACCAGCGCCGGCGGGGAGTCGGCTCGATCCTGCGCGCCGAACGTGCGCCCCGCGAGCAGGGGCACGCCCAGGGTGCGGAAGTGGCCATCGGACACCGAATCGACACCGATGTCGGGTCGCTCGCTGTGGGCGAGAGGCGGCCGACCCGAGATCTCGCGCACCCCGGTGATCCACCAATGCCCGCCGAGTGGCGCCAGACCCAACGAAGCGGACTCGACCCCTGGCAGGGCCTCCACCCGCTCGCGGAATCGCTCGTGGAAGCCGGCTGCGTCGGCGACCCAGGCGCTCTCGCGCGGGAGCTGGTACTTGATCGTCAGCAGCCCGCGCGGGTCGAAGCCGACAGGGACGCTCCGCAGCTCGAACAGGCTGCGCACGAGCAGGCCCGCCGCGACCAGGAACACGACCGCGAGCGCGACCTGGGCCGCCACGAGGCCTTCGCGTAGCCAGCTGCCACGCGGCCCGGTCGCTCCGGCAGCGGCCGCCGCGCGTGCCAGGCTTCCGGCGCGCCGACCCGAGACCCACAGCGCCGGCACGACGCCGAACGCCAGCCCCGCGACGACAGCGACAGCAAAGTGGAAAACGAACCCCGCCAGGCCCACCTGCAGGCTGCCCGCGTCGGCGTAGAAGAGGCCCGCCTCCCCAGCCTGGAAGGCTTCGGGCCACAGAGCAGAAAAGCCGGAGCGGGCGGGCACGTAGAGCAGCAGACCCAGCGCGCCCCCCAGCAAGCCGAGCAGCAGGCTCTCCATTCCGAGCGAGCGCACGAGCCTCCAGCGTGCGGCGCCGAGCGCTCGCCGCACTGCCACCTCGCGCACGCGTGAGCTGGCGCGTGCGAGCTGGAGCGCCGCGAGGTTGGCACAGGCGATGACCAGCACCAGCAGCGACGCCACGGTGAGCACCATTACCGCACGGCCCGCATTGGGATTGCGTCGCGCCTCGAGCAGAGGACGTAAGTCCGCCGACCAGGTCGCCGAGCCGACCTCCTCGTCGACGAGGGTGCTGGCGATGTGATCGCCGATCCGGTGCATCGCAGGCCGCGCGTCGTCGAAGGTGCCCTCGACCGGCAGGCGACCGAGCACGAAGAACCAGTGTGCCTGTTCCCAGGTCAGGAGCCTGGGATTCGCGACCAAGCCGACCGACTCGAACGTCAGCCAGGCCTGGGCTCGACCCGTGAGGCCCTGGAACCCGGCAGGCGCGACGCCGGCCACCACCACCGGCTTGCCGTCGATCTGGACGGGCGCGCCGATCAGGTCGGCGGCGCCGCCGTAGCGCGAGTCGAAGAGCCCGCGCGAGAGCACGATCGCAGGCTCGGCGGTCGGCTCGTGGGGCAGCGTCGCGCCGAGATCCGGTCGCACGCCGAGGAGCTCGAAGTACCCGGGCGACACGATTTCGATCCGCACCCGCTCCGGCTCGCCGTGCGAGCTCAGCGTGCCCTCCCGGGAGGTGTAGCCGACGGTGGCCTCGAAGGGATTCTCCGGACTCCGCAGCAGCTCCTGGAACTTGGGGTACGACCAGGGCAGGCGCTGCGGCTCATCCCAGTCCGGGGCCGGCACGCCGCCGCTGACCTGAAGGGTGCCTCCGCCGTCCCGCACTGTGAGGTCGACCACCGCGAGGCGCTCGACATGCGGGAACGCCGGCTCGGCCAGCACCGTCGCCCGCAGGGTCGAGAACGCGGCGCCGTTCGCGCCGATGCCGAGCGCCAGCACCAGGGCGCCGCACGCGGTGAACACCGGAGCGCGCGCGAGGGATCGGATCGCGGCGCGCAAGTCGCCGCCGAGGCCGCTGGTCCACATGGTCTCTCCTCCCCGACTGCGTTGCGCCACGCGGTATCGATCGTGAGAATTTCCCAGACGCTCGCGCAGTGCGGCCCTCAGCACGTCGAACAGCGCGTGCAGCATCAACGCGAGCCGCGCGGGGCGACCGTGCCGCCGCTCGTACAAGCGCTCGAGGTCGGCGCGCATCTCCGGCGCGAAGCGGTGCCGGAGGCGCCTGGGAAAGGCCAGGAGCGCGAGATCGTAGAGGCGGAGGGCCAGCCTGGGTCGCGGGTTCATCGGGAAGCTACCCGCCCTCTTCCCCGCCAACCGCCGGCAGGAGCTTGCGCTTGCGTGCGAGCGTCACCAGACGCTCCAGCCGGAGAGCCTCGGCGCGTGCGACCTCCTGGCCGAACGGCGTGACGTGGTAGTAGCGGCGCCGCGCATCGTCGTCCTGGCGCTCGCTCGCCACCTCCTCCACCAGCCCCGCGTCGAGCATCTTGGCCAGCGTCGAGTAGAGCGTTCCCGGCAGCATCGCGTCGCGACCACCGCTCTCCTGCTCCAGGCGCTGGAGCATCGCGTAGCCGTGCAACCGGTCGTCGCCCAGCGCCAGCAGGATGCGCAGCGTGGGGACCCCCAGCGGCAGGAATGCCTCTGGAGCGAGAGTGCCGGCGCGATCCCTCGAAGCCCGTCGCGCACTACTCATCGTCCAACTATATTCCTAGAAAGTATAGAGCGCAAGGCACCGCTGAAACGGGCGGGACGAATAAGCAATTACCGCAGGTCTTGGTGCCGCATTCCACGATCGCGCCGCGGCTGGGTCAGTTGCACACTGCAAACACCGCCGCGACCCACCCGTTGCGGCGGGACCAGTGACCGACAGACCAGCCGACCGACACCAGGAGCACGACACTGAAATTCGCGGCCGCGTCCGTCCTAGGCGCGACGAGGCCGCGCCAGCTGGACAACCGACCAACCCAGAACGACGAGGCCCACCATGTCCCTGGCAACAACGACCCTCTCACAGACCATCCCCCCGCAGGGAATGCCGAACGAGGCCGCGGGTCCAGCCTTCCGCACAGGTTGGGTCTCCAACGCGGAGCGACGCAATGCGCGCGTCCGCCTAGCCGCGCTAGACGTTCGTGGTGTCTTCGACAACCGAGTTCCCTTCCGCGCCATCGACGTCAGCGAGGGCGGCATGTGCGTCGAAACCGACCGGCCACTGCCGCACGTCTCGGGCGCCATACTGCGCTTCGATCAGAGCGATCTGGCCCTGCCGGTGCGTGTCGTCTGGATGAAGCTGGTCCAGGTTGGCGTCTCGGGTACTCGATACCGCGTTGGATTGCAGTTCCTGGAGCCCAGGTTCGAGCAGATCCGTACGCTCCTCGCGCTCACCGCAGCCTGAGAACGGCAGGCACGCGAAGGAAACAACCGCGGGCGCCCTGCGTCTGACGGGTGAGGGCCGGAAGCGCCTTCGCGCGGTCCGGTCGTTCGCTCCACCGCTCCCTTCCCCGCACCCGACGGCGGCTTGCTTCCCTCCGTAGGTCCACATCCCTCGACGCAACTTGCAAGGCGGCCGTTCTCGACGACGGCGCCGCTACCGGAGCACGACCCGCCGTGATCGCAGAGACTCTCTACCCCAGGAATCCTCCCGCCGACATCGTCGCCGAGCCGACCATGGACACCGACCTCGACCAGGTTTCCGAGCCCGGCGACGCTCTGGCTCCAGTTGCCACCGCACCCACCGCTGATCCGGACCCCGCGATCGCGACCCACGGTGCTCGTGGAGCCCCGGGGACCGATGGAGCCTCGGAAGCCCTCGACACTCCCTCGACGGCTGCCGATGCGCCACGCCGCAGGCTGACGCGCTGGCACTGGGCGTTGCTCGTCGCCGCGATAGCCGTGGCCGCTACCATCGCGGTGCGCCTGCTGCCCGCCCGCGATGTCGCCGGGGGCCCAAGCGACATGGACCGAGCGATTCCGGTGCGGACGGCCGCCGTGACACAAGGCGCCCTCGATGTCTTCTCGTCCTATCCGGGCGAGCTGGTGGGCGAGGTCTCCGACATCGCGCCCAGGGTTGGCGGGCTGCTCCAGGAAGTCCCGGTGCGGATCGGCGACCGGGTCGCCAAGGGTAGCGTGCTGGCGGTCGTCGACGACGTGAACCTGCGCAACCAGTTCCAGGAAGCGAAGGGTCAGCATGGTGTCGCCGTGGCGAACGAGCGCCGCGCTGCCGCGGAGCTCGACAGCGTGGCGGCCGACCACCGGCGTGCCGTCGGGCTCAGCCGCGAGCAGCTCTTGAGCGAGCAGGACTTCGAGCGCGTCACGGCGCAGCTCGCCAGCAGCCGTGCCAGCCTCGCGGCGGCGGAGGCCCAGACGGCTCAAGCCCAGGCTCGCCTCGCCCTCCTCGAGCAGCAACTCCAGGACAGCCGCGTCGTGGCGCCCTTCGCCGGTACCGTCGCCGCTCGCTACCTCGACCGAGGAGCCATGGTGCAGGCGGGAACGCCGATCCTGAGGCTGGTCGAGGCGGCGCCGCTCGTGGTGCAGTTCCGGGTGCCGGAGCGCGACCTCGACGCGGTGCGCCCGGGTGCCAGCTTCAGCGTCAAGACCCAGGCCACGAACGAGATCTTCGACGGCGTCGTCCGCCGCGTCTCGGGCGAGGTGTCGCGCACGGACCGCACCGCAGTGGTCGAGGGCGAGCTCGCGGAGCATGACGGATTGCTCAAGCCCGGAATGTACGCCGAGGTGCGGCTGCGCGTGCGCGCGCTCCAGGGCGCGCTCCTGGTGCCCGACGTCGCACTCCTCGAGCGCGTGACCATGGCCGGTGAACAGACCACGGGCGTGTTCCGCGTGGCCAGCTCTACCGCGGGAGACGACACCGCGACCGCCGCCCAGTGGATCACGGTCGAGGTGGCAGGCCGCTCGGGCAGTCAGGCGGCGATCTCGGGGGACCTCACGGTGAACGACCGGGTCCTGACGCTCGGCCACACCGAGTTGCAAGACGGCGCTGCGATCCGTGTCGTCCAGGAGCAACGCCAAGCGCCCTCGACCGTGGTCGCCTCCCCAGAGGCCACACCGTGAGCCTGCCGGCGGTCTCGGTGCGGCGCCCGATCGGCGCCGCGATGCTCTACGTCGGCGTGGTGGTGCTGGGAGTGGTGGCCGCGCGCCAGCTCTCGGTCGACCTGATGCCCGAGGTCGACATGCCGCGGGTCTCGGTCACTACCACGTACCAGGGCGTGGCGCCCGAAGAGATCGAGAGCCTGATCACC
>DATLFI010000041.1:0-2935 GCA_035524895.1 Thermoanaerobaculia bacterium
GCTGGTGGCGCGGTACTTCCCTCCGTCCACTCGCCGTCGCATCCAACAGGCAGGTGCAGGGTACGCCGACGCAACCGGGAACCTCCGGCTGGAGCTCGACCGACCCAGCCTGTTCCTGCGCAACGTGGGCGAAGACCGGGATCCGTGGAGAGGACCGGGCCGGCCGCGTGGGTCGCTCAAGGGCTCCGCCGCGGCGCGCGTGGTACGCGCCCTGGTCGATTTCGCGCCGCCCTACAGCGTCCCAGAGCTGGTCGAGCGCAGTGGGGTTTCGACCGGCGCGACCTACCGCGTCGTTGCTTTCCTGGAGGAGGAGGACCTGCTCGACCGGCAGTCTCGCGGCCCGATCACCACCGTCCGTTGGCGACGGTTGATCGAGCGCTGGAGCCAGGACTCGGGGTTCCAGAGCAGCGGAGCGGTGCGGTCGTTTCTGTTCCCCCGAGGTCTCGAACGGCTGCCGGCGGCGCTGCGGGCGGCGAGCGACCTTCGCTATGTGGTGACCGGTTCGCTGGCGGCCCAGGACCTCGCGCCATACGCGCCGCCACGCGTCGCCATGATCTATGTCGACGATGTCGGCGTCGTGGCTGACGGTCTCGGGCTGCGGCCGGTCGAGCGAGGGGCGAACGCGCTTCTCGCAGTCGACCGCGACGAGGTGGCTTTCCTTCGCTCCCGAGAGGTGGAGGGGATTCGCATGGCCGCGCCCAGCCAGGCGGCGGCGGATCTGCTCACGGGTCCTGGGAGATCCCCGAGCGAAGGTCAGGCTCTGTTGGATTGGATGGAGGCCAATGAGCCACTCTGGAGGCAGTGACCTCCTCGCCCGCACGAGACGAGCGCTGCTCGATGCGCTCGAGGCCCTGGGGGCTCATCGAGACGCAGTCGTCGTCATCGGGGCGCAAGCCGTGTACTTGCAGACGGGTGGCGTGGCGGTGGCGCTGGCGGAGACCACCAAGGACAGCGATCTCGCTGTCGACCCACGAGTGCTTGGTGGCACACCGAGGATCGAAGAGGCCATGAGAGCCGCGGGGTTCGTGCTCGATCGGGATACGGGGCAGCCGGGCTCCTGGGTCAATCCCGATGGGATTCCCGTCGATCTCATGGTCCCGCAGGCTTTGTCGGGGCGCGGGGGTCACCGTGGCGCGCGCGTGCCTCCTCACGACAGGCGGGCTCTGCGGCGCGCGGCGGGGCTGGAAGCAGCGGTCGTCGATAACCGGCGCATGCCGGTCGCGGCGTTGGAAGTTAGTGACCGACGGTCGTTCACCGTGAAGATCGCGAGCCCGGCGGCTCTCCTCGTCTCGAAGCTGCACAAGCTGATGGAACGAGAGTCGAGTCCCGACAGGCTGGCGGACAAGGATGCCCACGATGTGTATCGGCTATTGGCCGGAGTGCCGGTCGATGAGCTGGTGGCGTCGTTCAGGAGGCTGCGCGATGACTCTCTCGCCGGCGCGGTCACTCGTGCCGCGCTGGAGGGCTTCGAGCGCCTCTTCGCGGCCGGTCCCGAGGCGCTCGGTTCGATCATGGCGGGGGCGAGCGGAGAGCGGAGTGGGAGATCCCGAGACGGTGTCGGCCTCCGTTGCACTGCTCGCGGCGGATGTACTCGAAGGAGTTCGTAGATTGGACCGCGGCTGATCGCGACGCCGAGCTGCTCGCTGAGCTGCTGCGCGAGCGCGCCGCGGCGGTCGAGACGCTCTTCACCACACCAGGGCCACAGCTTCGACACCTGGCGCGAGGCCGCCGTCGCGATGCTGCGGCATTTTTTCGGGGTGGGGGAGCGGGAGCGGAGTAACGTGGAGGCGCCGATCGTCGAGCGTCTTCGCAACGAAGGGCACGATGTCCTATCGGTGGAGGCAATCCTCGAGGCGCGCGCCGACGATCAGGCGGTCCTTCAACGCGCACACGAAGATGGGCGCGTGCTGCTGACCAACGACAAGGATTTCGGTGAGCCGGCGTTCTTGAGGCGGAGCCTTGCCGCCGAGCGGCTAGAGCGACAAGCTCAGATCTGCCCCTGCGCCCGCAGCCTCGCGACGAGCGGATGGTCTCCGGCTTCGGCTCGCGCTTCCTCCACGAGGGAAGAGCGACGCTTCAGGTCAGCATCGATGGCGTCGCGGTGATCCCAGTAGTAGGCGAGGGCGGAGTAAACCTTCCCCAGCGTGAGGTGGGGATGCTGGTACGTGAGCTCCTCGGCGCTCCAACCATGCGCCTTCGCGGCCGCGACCAGCTCGACGACCTTCGTGTTGGCGTCCTCGATCCAGGGGACGCCATGCTCGTCGAGCACGATGTGCTCGTAAGTAGTGGGTGTCGCAGTGGTCATGGCGTGAGACTTGTGCCGGCCCTGTTCACCCGCTGCGCGGAAACCAATGGTACGAGATGCCCTTTACGGGCCCAATACTGAACCGTCGACTTCGGCATGCCGGATAGAGCAGCCGCTCGATCAGCGGTTTAGGCCCTGCCCCTGCATGGAGGCAGTATAAGACCATTCACCCGGTTGCCGGCGTTGCGATTCGAGAGCACGTGATGCAGTGGGATACGACGTCATGCCCCGGCAGCGGCCTTCATGCGCTCCGAGCGGCTTTGATTCTCAGAACGCGGCCTCCGTGCTACAAGACGCCATGCCTGCTCGCCCGCACCGCCTCCTCGTCCACCTCGCCGACGGGCGCCGCGTTCCGCTCGACCCCGAGGAGATCTACTACCTCGAGGCCCAGGAGGCCGACACGGTCGTGCGCACCCGCAGCAAGCGGTTGCTGCATGACGTGCGCTCGCTGGGGCAGATCGAGCCGCTGCTCGCGGCGTGGCCGTTCGCGCGCATCCACCGCGCCTTGCTGGTCAACCTCCACCGCGTGCGCGAGCTCCGCCCGCGGCGCGGCGCGCGCGGCTGGGAGGTGGTGCTCGCCGCCCCGGTCAACAAGGTGCTGCCGGTGGCCGAGGGGCGCGTGCGCGAGCT
>DATLFI010000042.1:0-20462 GCA_035524895.1 Thermoanaerobaculia bacterium
GAAGCGGTCCCCGTCCTCGCTGGTCGCTCGGCAGAGCTCGCTGAACAGGTCGCTGCCGTCGTTGCCGTTCGCGCGCCGCCCGTGCACCTGCTCGGAGAAGTAGCGCTCGAGGAAGCGACGCCCGCGCATGCCGCGCCAATAGGCGAAGGGCGGCACCTCGTGCTTGAGGAGGGCGATCGAGGCTTGGACCGCATCGACGAAGGAGCGGTTGAGCCGATCGGCGGCGGTGCCGAGCGGTACGCCCAAGAAGACGTCGGCGGCAAGGTCGAGCGTGAGCTGCTTGATCGCGGGGTAGAAGCGAAAGCCCGGCCGGTCGTCCCATGAGCTGATCCCGCGCTCGATCAGCGGGTTCATGCGCTCGAGGTAGCCGCGCATCGCCTCGGCGCGGAACGCGGTCTGCATGATCCGGCGATGAAAGCGATGCTCGTCGAAGTCGCGCAGCATCAGGCCCCGCGCGAACAGCTCGCCGATCGCGTGGTGCCAGCCCATCCTGCTCGAGAAGTTCTTGTCGCGGTCGAGCAGCACCTCGCGCACGAGATCCGGCTCGCCGACGACGAGCACCGGATGCCCGAAGAGTTGGATGCGGAAGCTCGCACCGTGACGCGATGCCATGCGCCCAACCAGATCCTTCGCGTCGCGCACGAAGGCCAGGGTATGGCCGATCACCGGGCGCCCTGGCTCGCCGGGCACTGGGCCGAGCTCGCGGCTGGGCGCCGCCGGGAGGCGCACCGCATCGGCGAGCGGAGTGCCGCCACGGCAGCACGCAGCGGTCGCGAGCTGGAGGTCGTTGGGCCGACTGGAGAGCTGCGTCATGATCTTCGCTGGTTCTCGGGAGCTCTCGTCGTGGCGACCAGGCTCGAGGCTGCTGACACTATCGCGGGCCTTCCTGGCTCTCGGGGAGCGCTCGGAGAGGCTCGGGCATTAGCATCGCTTCCGCTCGGCTTTCATGGCGTCCAGCGCCTCGGGCCACCTGTGCGTCGTCACGCTGGCTCTCCGCGCCACGCCCCGAGGCTGTCTTCGAGGCGGTACTCCCAGCGTTCGGGGAGCTCGGCGAGGACGGCAGGCTGCTCGTCGACATCCGCGGGCGGTGCGCCGGTCGAGGCGCTCGGCCACAGTCCTTCAGCGACGAGCTCGGTGCGCAGAGCGCGCCAGTAGTCCTCGGGCCGGTGGTCGCGTGCCGAGAAGCCCTGCGCGACGCTTTCGGCGATCGCCGCCTCCCGTCGCCACGAGGCCGCGGTGGGAGAGGCACCTAGCCATTCGGCCCGTGCGACAGTCTTGCGGAGGTAGTTCTGGGGGCACAGCGCCCGATACCGGAACACCGGTCTCGACAGATAGACCGGCATCTCGCCTCGGCGGTGCGCGACGTAGCGCAGGAACCTCGTCGGAGACCGCATCAGGAGCGCGAGTGGCGCATAGCCCAGGTCGAAGCCGTCCCCCCGCACCTGGATGTACGGCCGGTTGCGGACGAGCCTGCGACGGAACTCGAGATGGAAGGCCTGGCGGCGGCCGAGTAGGCTCAGGAACGGCAGCCGAAACATGTCGGCCGCCGGGAACCGCGCGGGCAGCGACTGCAGCTCGGCGGTCGTCGCCTCGTGGAGGATCTCGTTGGCCTGCAGGTAAAAGCACCACTCGCCGCGGCAGCGCCGGCGCTGCCGCTCGCTCGCGAGGCGTATCGTGCTTGCGAAGTCTCTGCCCGGCGGCCACGGGTCGCGGACCAGGTCGACCCGCGGCTCGACGGCGGCGAGGGTCTCGAGGGCCTCCCAGGTACCGTCGCTGGATCCGCCATCGCTCACCATGACCTCGTCGCACACGGGCAGCGCGGCCCGGATGGCTTCGAGGACCGGGTAGCCAAAGCGGGCGGCATCCTTGACGACGAGGAAGCCGGAGACGGAGGGCGTGGCCGAAGTAGCCAGGAGTCAATCCTCCCACGCCTTTACGAGGTCGCGGTGGTTTCGCAGAACTGCTCCTCCGGGTAGGCGAGGGCGCGGTGGCCAGCTCGCGCTCGCAGGGCTGCTCCGTCTGCGGGGCTGAGCGGGTACACCTTCGAGCCGCCGGCTGGCTCGATCTACGAGGTCTTGAAGCTGCACCGGGCCGAAGAGTACTAGCGCCTCCTGTTCGACGCCGAGTGCCGGCGCGCCCTCCACGAGCTCGGCGGCACCGATGGGCTCTTGCGCTTCGGGTACGAGAGCTCGAAGGAGCGGTGGCAGGAGTAGCGTCGCGCGCCCGCTACGCTAGCTCCGCCCACCCGTCGTCGAGGACCCGCGCGCCCCCGTCCGAGGTCGCCTCGAACGCGACGCCGGCACCGTGGTGCTCGGCCGACAGAGGGCCGACACTCACCCGCAGTACCGACCCCGGCAGGACCGGGGCGGCGAAGCGACCCGCGAGACGCAGCAGGCGCCGGAAGTCTGCACACCCGCGACGCTCCACCACGGCGAGACCGGCGAGTGCCCAAGTCGCCGTTCCGTGCAGCAGGATGTCGGCGAGCCCCGCACGCAGTGCGACGCGCCTCTCGGTGTGGATCGGGTTCCAGATCGCCGAGCACTCGGTGTACACGTGGGGCAGCCAGCGTGCGATCGGGATCTCGACGTCGTCGGAAGAGCCCGAGCGCTCGCCGCTCGAAGGGATCGGCGGCGGCTGGGCAACGGCGTGGTCGGGTCCTTCGACCGCCACCCCTCGGTAGATGGAGGTGCTCCACGACGACACCAGTGGCTCGCCGTTGGCCTCGTCCTCGGTCTCGAGCAGGCAGCGCACCAGTGCCCCCGCAGAGGTGGCGCGCACCGCCATCACCCGGCAGCCCGTGCGCACGGTCGCGTCCGGACGAATCGGCGCGTGGAACGTCGAGTCCTGCGCGACGTGCACGCCGCGCAGCGTCTCCTCGGGATCCAGGCCCAGGATCCGGCGCGCCGCCGGGTCGCTTACCACCTGCCACTCGAGCGAAGCGCAGAGCTGCGGCAGCGCGGCGAAGCGCGGATCGGCGTCGTTGAGCAAGGTCGGATCGTCGACGCCGAGCCCGGCGGCGTAGGCGAGGATCTGTCGCGTGGACACCGTCGTGACGCGGTGCCCGAGCTCCTCGCCGACGGCGTCGCTGCGAACCGGCACGCCCGCCGCGGAGCGCCGTCAGCGGCGCGCCGCCCGCTCCTGCTCTACCAGCACGCGTCGCAGGATCTTGCCCGAGGCGGACTTCGGGATCTGGTCGACGAACTCGACCCGCCGCAGCTTCTTGTGCGGCGCGACTTTGGCCGCGATGTAGGCCTGGATGTCCTCGATCAGCTCCTGGTCCGACTTCGCTCGACGCGCCTCGGGCTTGAGCACGATGAAGCCCTTCGGCACCTCGCCCGCCTCCTCGTCGGGGCTCGGCACCACCGCCGCGTCGGCGATGGCGGGGTGGCCCATCAGGTAATCCTCGAGCTCGGCCGGCGCGACCTGGAAGCCCTTGTACTTGATGAACTCCTTGAGCCGGTCGTGGATGCGGTAGTAGCCCTCTTCGTCCACCGTGGCGACGTCGCCGGTGCGTAGCCAGCCGTCCGCGGACAGACACTCGTCGGTGGCCTCGCGATTGTTGAGGTAGCCCTTCATCACCTGCGGACCGCGGATGTACAGCTCGCCCTGCTCGTTCGGCCCCAGCTCCTTCCCGCTCACGATGTCGATGATCTTGCACTCGGTGTTGGGGATCGACACCCCCACCGTGTCGACCTTGATGCGGCCGGGGTACGGGCTGGTGTGGGTGACGGGGCTGGTCTCGGTGAGGCCGTAGCCCTGCTTGACCACGCAGTGGAGGCGATTCTTCACCGCTTGCGCCAGGTCGAGCCCGAGCGGTGCCGCGCCCGAGTTGAGGAACTTGAGCGACGAGAGGTCGTAGTTCGACACGTTCGGATGCTTGGCGAGCCCGACCAGGATCGGCGGCACCACGTAGCCGATGGTGACCTTGTGATCCTGGATCAGCCGGCAGAACTCTTCGAGGTCGAACCGCGGCATGGTGATCACAGTCGAGCCGCGGGACAGCGAGGCCGCCTGGATCACCGTCATGCCGTAGCTGTGGAAGAACGGCAGCACACCGATCAGGGTCTCGTGATCGTCGACCTCGTCGAGGTCGTGGGTCTGGCAGATGTTCGCCACCAGGTTGCGGTGGGTCAGCATCACGCCCTTCGGCTTGCCGGTGGTGCCGCTCGAGTACGGTAGGGCGATGACGTCCTCCGCGGGGTCGATCGCCACTGGACGCAGCGTGGCCGGATCGGTCGCCAGCAGCGCCGCGAACGGCGTCGCACCCGGAGCCTCGCCGAACACGAAGATCTCGTCGACCTTCTGGCCTTCGGCTGCTGCGAGCTCGGCGGCGGCGCGCGCCGCCTCGAGCAGCGGCGGCACGGTCACCAGCAGGCGAGCACCGGCATCCTTGATCTGGAACGCCAGCTCGCCGGGGGTGTAGAGCGGGTTGGCGGTGGTGCAGGTGCCGCCGGCGAGCGCGGTGCCGAAGAACGCGAACGCGTACTCGGGGACGTTCGGCGAGTAGATCGCTGTTGTCTGTCCCTTGCCGAAGCCGCGCGCCTGCAACCCGGCGGCGGTGCGGCGGATGTACTCGCGGAGCTGGTCGTAGGTGTAGCTGCGGCCGCTCGGTCCATCGATCAGCGCCTGGCGCGAGCCGTAGCTCGCGGTCTCCCGCATCAGGTAGTCGGGGAGGGAGAGGTTCGGAATCTCGACGTCGGGGAACGGGCTCTTGAAGATCATCGGGCTCTCCGGGTTCGGCTACGACGTGCGACGGGACGAAGACGTGGCTGATGCGTGGCGATGGGCGAGAGCGGCCGAGCATAGCGAGTCGCTCGGGGGGAGGCTCGGGTATCAGCCCGCGCTCGCTCAGCGCGGGGCGCGCGCCTGGGCCCTCGGTCCGCTCGGGCGCTCCCGGCGCGGCCACTCCTCGGCAGCCAGCGTCGGCGGTCCCGGTCCGAGGAAGGTGCAGCAGTCGGGCTTGCCGAGCACGGCGGCGATCCGGTCGGCGAGCCCCGGATGCAGCGGGACGCGCCGGCCGTTGGCGCGCGTGCGCACCACCCAGCCTTCGACCGGGATCACGAACACCACGTCGGCCGACCCGCCGTTCGGGCGCCGGCGCTCCGCGTCGAGCAGCTCGCGCAGGCGCTCGAGCCCGTCGCGCAGATCGCCCTCGGTTTCGCCTTGCGGCGGAGTCGAGGCGGCGTCGGGCAGCAGGATGCGGACCTGCTGGGTGAGCTTCTGCGTGGCCTCCTCCAGGGGGATGGCCTGCGAAACGATCAGACTGGGCTCCTCCCTCCGGCGGTCGACCTTGCCGCGCACGAACAGGATGGTGTCTTCGCGGAGCAGCGGCTCGAGCCTGGCAAACGCCTCCGGGAACGCCACGGCCTCGACCTTGCCGCTGTGGTCCTCGAGGGTCAGCGACGCCATGCGCTCTCCCGCCTTCTCCCCGCGACGGGTACGGCGCATCTGCACTCGCGACACCATCACGCCGACCACCACCTCCATGTTCTCGGCGAGATCGCCCAGCTCGGCGAGGGTGGCGTTGCGGAAGGTCGCCAGCAGCTCGCGGTACTGGTCCAGTGGGTGCTGGCTGACGTAGAACCCGAGCGTCGCCTTCTCGTGCTGGAGCTGCTCGGGCAGCGTCCAGGCCGGGACCTCTGGCAGGCGGCGCTCTGTCTCGTCCGGCGCGTCGCCTGCCGCATCGGCGACGGCGCCTCCGAACAGGTTCGATTGCCCGCTCGCGCGGTCCTCCGCGGCCCGCTGGCCCGAGCGGATGGCGCCTTCCACGGCTGCGAGGAGCGCCGCGCGCGCGGCCACGCCGTGGACCGAATCGAACGCGCCTGCCTTGACCAGCGCCTCGATCGCGATGCGGTTGACGAGCTGCAGCGACACACGTTCGCAAAAGTCGTAGAGGTTCGTGAACGGGCCGTTCTCGTCGCGCTCGCGGAGGATCGCCTCGACGGCCGCACGGCCCACCCCCTTGACCGCGGTGAGACCGAACCGGATATGACCCGTGCTCGCGTCCCGCGGCTGCCCCGGCTCGAAAGCGACCTCGAAGCGGACTCGCGACAGGTTGACGTCGGGTGGCAGCACCTCGACGCCGCGACGCCCGTCGGGCAGGCGCACGCGCTTGCACTCGTCGAGGTAGACGGCGAGCTTCTCGGTGTGGTCCGACTCGTAGGTCAGGACCGCGGCCATGTACTGGATCGGGAAGTAGGCCTTGAGGTACGCGGTCTGGAAGGCGAGGATCGAGTAGCCGACCGAGTGCGACTTGTTGAACCCGTAGCCCGCGAACTTGAGGATCAGCTCGAAGAGCTGGTCGGCCTTGCGGCGATCGAAGCCGCGCTCGCTCGCACCCGCGAGGAAGCGGGCCCGCGAGGCGTTGATGGTGTCTTCCTTCTTCTTGCTGATCGCCTTGATCAGCGAGTAGGCCTCGCGCAGCGGGATGCCGCCCAGCTCGTGGGCGATCTGCATCACCTGCTCCTGGTAGACCATGATGCCGTGGGTGTCGGCGGTGAAGCGGTCGACGATCGGGTGCACCTGCGGCACTTCTTGCGTGCCGTGCTTGCGGCTGCAGTAGTCGTCGATCAGCGCCATCGGGCCCGGGCGGAAGAGCGCGTTCGCCGCAACCAGGTCCTCGAGCCGGTCGGGCCGCATCTTGAGCAGCAGGTTGCGCATGCCGTCCGACTCGAACTGGAACGTGCCCATGGTTTCGCCGCGGCGGTAGAGGTCGAGCACGTGCTGGTCGGCGAAGTCGATGCGGTCGAGATCCAGCGGGTGGCGCGGGTCGTCGACATCGATCCCGACCGTGGCCCGGATCGTGGCTTCGTCGAGGTCCTGCTGCACCAGCTGCCGCGCGCGCTCGAGCACCGACAGCGTGCGCAGGCCCAGGAAGTCCATCTTGAGCAGGCCCATCTTCTCGACCGTCGGGCCGTCCCACTGCGTGACCTCGACCTGGCGGTCGCTCGCGCTGCCGTTGCCGTTGCCCGCTGGCTGCTGCGCTCCGGCTATCGGCTCCTCCGAGGCTTCGGCGAGGCGTCGCGAGCTCTTGCCGGTGGGCTTGGCGAGTGCCAGCGGCACCAGGTCCTGCAGCGGTTTGGTAGCGATCACGACACCCGCGGCGTGCACCCCCGAGTGCCGCACGATGCCTTCGAGAGACCTCGCCGTCGCCAGCACCTCGGCCACCTTGGGGTCGGCGCGCTGCATCGTCCGCAGCTCCGGCTCGCGCTCCAGGGCGTCCTCGAGCGTGGTGCCGAGCTGGCCGCCGATGAGCTTGCACACCCGGTCGACCTCGGGAAGCGGCAGGTCGAGCACCCGACCGACGTCACGCACCGCGGCGCGCGCCTTCATGGTGCCGAAGGTGATGATCTGCGCGACGTAGCCGTACTTGTCGCGAACGTAGTCGAGGATCTCGCCGCGGCCGTCCTGGCACAGGTCGATGTCGATGTCGGGGTACTCGGCGCGGTCCGGGTCGGTGAACCGCTCGAACAGCAGGCCGTACTTGACCGGGCAGGCGTTGGAGAGACCGAGCACGTAGCCGACCATGGTGCCGACGCCGGATCCGCGCGCCTGCGCCGGAATGCCGCGGCGGCGCGCCTCGCTGACGAAGTCCCACACGATCAGGAAGTACGCGCTGATGCCCTTGCCGGCGAGGACCTCGAGCTCCCGCTCGAGCCGCGCGCGATGCTCGCGCGTGACGCCGTCGACTCCGTAACGCCACACCAGCCCAGCCTCCGAGATCTCGCGCAGAGCCTCGTCGCACTGGCGCTGCAGCTCGTCGAGCGCGCTCGCGTCGTGGTCGCTCGCCGTGATCGGCCGCAGCTCGAAGCTCGCGCACACCGACTCGAACCACTCCGTGGTGCCGACCGCGAGCGCAGGCGCGGCGACGTCGTCACCGCCATGCTGCGCCGCATGGCGAGTGACGCCGACCAGCGGCGCGTGGTTTGCGGAGAAGTCGAGATCGACCCGACAGCGATCCGCGATGCGCCGAGTGTTCTCGATCGCCTCCGGCACGTCGGCGAACAGCTCTGCCATCTGCTCCGGGCTCTTGACGTAGAGCTGGCGCGGGTAGTGGAGGCGGTTCTCCTCGGACTTGAGCTTGGCGGTAGAGATGCAGACCAGCGTGTCGTGTGCGTCCCAGTCCTCCTCGCCCAGGAAGTGGGAGTCGTTGTCGCACACCAGGGGCAGCCCGAGCTCCTCGGCGAGCCGTAGGACGTGGCGGTTGACCGCTTCCTGCTCCGGCGTGTCGTGCCGCTGCAGCTCGAGGTAGAAGCAAGGCTCGCCGCGCTCGTTGGCCGCAAAAGTCTCGGCGTGCCAGAGCGCCTCGCGGCACGCTCGCTCCCAGTGCTCGGCGGCTCCGGTCGCTTCGAACAGGCCGAGGTGGTACGCGATCGACGAACCGAGGTGGCCGTTGATCGCGATCAGCCCCTCGCGCCACTGGGCCAGGGTTGCCTTGTCCATTCGCGGCTTGTAGTAGAACCCCTCGACGAACGCATCGGAGCTGAGCTGGATCAGGTTGCGCCAACCGGTGTCGTTCTCGGCGAGCAGCACGAGGTGGAAGCCGCCGTCGGCGACCCCGAGCGTTTTCTTGTAGCGGCGATCGCTCTTCGGCAACAGCTCCCCGGCGACGCCGGGCACGCCGTCCGGCGCGACGTAGGCTTCGATGCCGAGGATCGGCTGGATCCCGGCCTGCTTGCAGGCGAGGTAGAACTCGACGGCACCGAACAGGTTGCCGTGGTCGGTGAGGGCTACCGCATCCATGCCCAGAGCGCTTACGCGCTCGACGAGCTGGGATACGCGGTTTCCGCCGTCGAGGAGCGAATACTCCGAGTGGAGGTGCAGGTGGACGAAGCGGGAGCGCGCGGGCATCGTGGGCTGGGACGATGGTATCAGCCGGCACCGGCCGGCGGGGTGCACCTTCGGCGCCCAGCAGCCCGTGGTGGAACCCCCGTGGGCTGCGTTGGGAGCGCCGTGGGGCCGTATGCTCATGCGGTGCGCGGGGAAGGTCCTTCGCCTGCAGCGGCTCTACCGGCGGCTCGGCGTTGGCGCGCGAGCGGTGGCGATGCTGGGTCACACGCTTCGCGAGCGCAACACCGCAGACGGCCCCACGCCGCCCCAACCGCTTGGGGCGCGGGGGTTTGCGGCCGCTGGCTACGTTGGGCCTCCTGCACGATGTCACCGCATCGCGTTCGTCGGCCACGCCTTGCCAGCGACCGCAGATCCCCGCGCGCAGCCTCACGCGGGTTTCACCACGGGCTGCTAGCGCGCGAAGCGCGGGACGCGTGGCGGGAGCTGCCGAGGTGAGCGGGGAAGCGGAAGTCTCGGCCGCGCTGGCTCGCCTGGAGCGCGGCGCCCGACTGCTGCTCGAGCGCCACTTCTTTCTGCTGTTCAGTCACCACACGCGCTTCGCCAACCCGCTCGTGCCCGAGGAGCGCGAGCGACTGCGTTCGGCCCCGTGGATCACCGACGAGGCGATCCACTTGGTCGTCGAGGAGGTTCTGCTGGCCGGCGCCGCCAGACGCTGCGCCGCCGGTGCGCCGCCCTCGATCTTCTTTCCGGTGCCGCTGGCGCGCTCTATAGCCGGGGGCGAGCGGTTGGAGGCAGCGCTGGAACGCTTCCACTACGAGCTGATCCACGTCGACCAGGACCACCGCTGGACTTGGCGCGGCGCCTCCGTGGCGTCCCGCACGCGGGAGTTCTTCCTGGAGCACACCCGCTGGGAGCCGTCCCTCGCGCGCTTCGTCTTCGAGTTTCGGGTGAACGATCAGTGGTGGGACAAGAGCTACCTCGAGGCCGAGGTGACGCCGTTCCTCGCCGTCGCGCTCGAGGAAGCGGACGACGAGGTCCGCGTCGTGCTCCAGGACGGCCGGCGGGTCGCGGTGCCGAGCGGCGAGAGCTGTCGCCTCGACCAGCGGGAACGCCTCTACCTCCCGTGCGCGCAGGTCGCGGAGGCGCTGTGCACCGAGGCGCTCCGCTTCCGCCTGCTGCGCGGTGCAGACGAGAGCCTCCGCACGATCGCGATCGGCGACCGCCGCGTGCCGTTGCTCGGCGCCAAGAGCGCCGCCTCGGGCGCGCCCCGACCTCCCGGCTGACGAGCAGCGCCTCAGTCGAGGCGCGCGCCCCAGAGCGACCGACGGCGGGTGTAGATTCGCAACGAGCGGTCGTGCTCGCCCGACACGAGCTGCCCGCCGTCGGGCGAGAACGCGATGGAGTAGATCGGCGAGGTATGCGTGCCGATCGTCGAGAGCCGACGTCGTGACGAGACGTCCCACAGCGCGATCGTGCGGTCGTCTCCCGCCGAAGCGACGACGTCGCTCTCGGGCGAGAAGGCGACGGACTTGACGCGAGCCGCGTGACTGCCGAGGACCGCCAGCTCCTCGAGCGGCGCAACGGACCACAGACGGACCGCCCCTTCGTCCTCACCGGTGACGAGCCGTCTGCCGTCGGGCGAGAAGGCGACTGCGACGAGCTTCGCCCCTGCCACCGTTCGCTCTTCGAGCAGCCGGCCTTGCTCGGTCTCGAAGAGCCGAACCCAGCCCCCGTCGGTCACGCTGGCCAAGCGGCCGCCGTCGGGCGAGAAGGTCACGCCGTACGTCGCCCCCCACGGCCGCGTCCGATCGGCGTTGCTGAACGAAGCGACGAGCTCCCGAGCGCCGGCGGCGTAGAGGCCATAGGAGGTCGCGAGCCGGCGCCCGTCGGGCGAGATCGCCAGCGCGTACGAGGGCTCTTTGTGTCTCGGCCGCAGGATCGTGCGGGGCCGCCCGCGCTCGAGATCCCAGACGATGGTCGCGCCGTCCTGGTCGGTCGATGCCACCCCGCCGTCGGGGAAGAACGCGACGGAGGTGACCCTCGTCTCGTGACCGTCCAGCACGGCCAGCTTGCGGCCGGTGCGGGCGTCCCACAGCAGCACGGTGCGATCCTCTCCGCCGGACGCAACCGTTCGTCCATCGCGCGAGAAGGCGACGGCCCGCACCGGCCGCGCGTGCTCGCTCAAGCTCGCGATCAGCTGGCGTCCGGTGGTGTCCCACACCAGCACCGCGCCATCGGCGTGCGACGAGACCAGCCACCGGCCCGCGGGGTGGAACGCCAGGCCCCAGACCACCGCGGAATGCTCGAGGCGGGCGATCACCTGATGGGTCCTGGCGTCCCAGAGCGCGATGTCCTCCGCGCCGGAGGCGACCAGCTCGCCGTCGGGAGAGAACACGATGGCGCGGCCATGATCCTGATGCGCCCTGCTGCGCGCCACGAGCTCGACTCGGCTCGGATCGAACGGATCACCGAAACGGTAGAAGGCGCCCTTTGGCGCCTTACTCTGTGGTAGCGTCATGGTCGCCGGTGGCGGCGAACCGGACCCTTGGGAGCCTGGTGGGCGGGAGTGTAGCGCAGGCATCGTGGCCCAAGGGGGCTCTCTGAGCGCCGGCGACGAACCGAGTCTTCAGCGGAGGGCGCTCCATGTCGAAAATCGGTCTGTACGCGGGCTGGTGCGGCACGCTCGCGGCGGTAGCAGTGGCGATTCCCCTCGAGGCCGCGCTGGCGGCCGAGAAGTCGCCGACCAAGCAGGAAGGCGAGCCCACCGCCGATGCCGCCCTCGTCTACTTCATGCGCGAGCCCCGCTTCATGGCACGCGCGCGAACGATGTTCGTGTACTCCGACGACCAGCTCGCCGGCACTCTCGACAACGACTGCTACACCTTCGCCACGCTGCCGCCGGGCGAGCACCTGCTCTGGCTCAACTGGGCGAAGGTCAACCTCGAGGTCGAGCTCGAGCCCGGGAAGACGTACTGGTACAACGTCTTCGACGAGATCCGGCCGATCGAGGAGTCGTTCGGTCGCGCCCTGCTCGGCGGCCTCTCGGGCTACTGCACGCCGACCGACGAGGAACGGCGCACGTCGGCCAAGCACGTCTCAGAACGGTTCGACAAGGCGCAGCGGGTCGCGGCGAAGAAGCCGGCCGACCAGCCGGACGTCACCGCGCAGAAGCGCCGGGAGAAGAACGTAGCCAAGTGGCCGCGAGTGGAGCTCGCCGCCTGCGAGGTGCTCGTGGTCGAGGACTTCGCGATGGCCGACCCCAAGGCCGGCGAGCGCAAGAAGGACTATCTGGTGGAGAGCGCGCCGGCACGCCTCGCCGACCAGGTCGTCCAGGCGCTGCCGGCCGAGCTCTTCGCGGAGGTGCTGCGCGCTCCCGCGCCGCCGCCGCCGGGGGCGTTGGTCTTGCGCGGCAGCATCACGCAGTACAAGCCCGGCAGCGAGACTGCCCGCTTCATGGTCGCGGGCGCGGGAGCCGCGCACCTCGAGATGGAGCTCGAGCTCCGCAACACGGACACCGACGTCACTCTCGCCCGCCTGCCGGTGGATCGCACCTGGGCCTTCGGCGGTGCGGCGGGAGCGGCGCGCGGGATCGAAGAGATGGAACGCAACGTCGCGTACGAGCTAGCGCTGTATCTCCAGCGGAGCTGCCCTGCCGCCGCGGTCGGCGGGCCGGATACCGGTAGAGAGCCGCGGAAGTAGGTCGTACGAGCCTACGCTTCCAGGTGCCGAAGGTGAGCCCTGAGCCCAGAGTCTCCGAGAGGAACGATCGAGATCGGGGTCCTTGCGCTCGGCACGCGCCGGTTCCTTCGCGTCCAGGGGCTCTTCGCGCAGTTCGCCATCGCCACTTGGCGCAGGCGAGTCCCGCCGCGCCGCTCGAACGGAGGGGAAGTCATGTCGATGTGCATGCGTAGATCTCGTGGCAACGGCTCCTGGCCTCGGGCCATTGCGTGCGGCGCGCTGCTGCTCGCGGGGCTCGCGGCTCCGGGCGCGCTCGTCGCGCAGGACTTGGGCGGGCAGACGCACGCGGAGATCCGGTACTGGAGCGACCCTGCGGCCGGGCCCGCCTGCGACGCAGCCGCCGTCGTGGCGGCGAGCGACGGCCCGTTCTCGCCGGCGGTGACGTGCCGGCCGGTCGTCGAGCGGTCGTTGGCGCGCGCGCGCGCCCGGCTGGTCGAGGTGCACGACGTCGGCGCCTTCGCCGAGAGTCTCGCCGACGCGGCCACCGCGGCGCGCGGGGGCGGCGCGGTGCGCGGTCGCGACTGCACCGTCCGCCGCCTGGCGTGCGGTCAGTCGGCGCCGGTGGACCTGGGGGCCTCGGCGTGCGTCTCGCCGGACGGGCTCGCGCTCGAGCTCTTCGAGCTGCCGTTAGTGGCGGGCCAGTCGCTGCGGCTCGAGCTGCACGGCGCCGCGACCGACGCGCAGGTGGCGCTGGCGGACCCGGCGCTCCTGCTCCGCGACAGCGCGTTCGCGCAGGGCGGTGCCCTGGCGCTCGAGCGCGAGCTCGAGCAGACCGGCCGCTGGGGCGTCGCGGTGACCGCGGCCGCCGATGCGACCGTGCCCTACCGGCTCGACGTGTCGTGCGACGGTCTCGCGGTCGGAGCCGCGCCGCCGAACGGCACCTACACCGGCACCCACAGCGACGTCGGCGACATGAGCCTCGAGGTGCTCAACAACACCATCCAGAGCTTCGAGTTCGAGAACTTCGGCTGCCCCTTCGGCTTCGTCACCAAGACCGGCGCCACCTTCACGCCCGGCTGCGCCATCGCCGCCAACGGAACCTTCTCCTGCGGCACCGTCGGGTGCGCGGCCTTCACCGTCAACGCGAGGGTGCAGGGGCAGTTCTCGGGCAGCACGGTCAGCGGCAACTTCACTTTCAACCAGAAGCCGGACGCGGTCACGACCTGCTGCGATCGCAACCTGATCTTCAACGCCACCCTCGAGGGCGGCGGGCAGACCGCTCCCACGGCGCCCTCGTCTCTCGCCGCGACGGCGACCTCGTCGACCTCGGTTACGCTGACCTGGCAGGACAACAGCAACAACGAGGACGATTTCCGCATCGAGGCGCGCGAGGGCGCGAGCGGCGACTTCCTGGAGGTCGGCACCGCCGCCGCGAACGCTACCAGCGCCCTGGTCCAGGGGCTCGACCCCGGAACCCCATACAGCTTCCGCCTCCGCGCGCGCAACGCGGCCGGGTTCTCGGACTTCTCGAACATCGCCTCCGCGACGACGCCCTCCGGCGGCGGCGCGACCAACTGCGTGCTTTCGAGCACGCGCCTGTGCCTGCAGCAGGACCGCTTCGCGGTCGAGGTCGGCTTCCGCACCACCGCGGGCGGCCCGAGCCAGCAGGCCCAGGGCTACGAGGAGACCTCCGACTCGGGTCTGTTCTTCTTCTTCCAGCAGTCGAACCTCGAGAAGCTGATCAAGGTCCTCAACGGCTGCGCGCTCAACGGCCGCTATTGGGTGTTCTTCGCCGCGACCACCGACGTAGAGTTCACGGTCACGGTGACCGACACCCAGAACGGCCAGGTCAGGACGTACTTCAACCCGCTCGGCCAGGCCGCGAACGCGATCACCGACACCAACGCCTTCGCGACCTGTCCTTAGGCTCGTTGCGCGCCGGTGCGGCCGCCGCGCGTGCGCGGCTGCGTTACATTCGGGGGCCGCTCGATCGGGTCTCTCGGAGGTTCCCATGCCGCTCGACGTCACCTACCTTGGCCACTCCGGCTTCCTATTCCGTGCCGGAGCGCACACCGTCGCGGTCGATCCGTTCCTGACCGGCAACCCGGTGGCGAAGCATCGTCCCGACCAGATCCGGTGCCAGTACGTGGCGCTGACGCACGGGCACGCCGACCACCTCGGGGATTCGCTGCAGATCGCGAAGGCGAACAGCGCAAACGTCATCGCGGCGTGGGAGATCACCAACTGGTTCGAGGAACAGGGCCACGGCAACACGAACCCTGGCAACCCCGGCGGGCAGGTCGCCACCCAGTTCGGCTGGGTCGCGTTCACGCAGGCGCACCACTCCTCGTCGTACGAAGGCCGGTACATGGGCAACCCGTGCGGGCTGGTGTTCCACATCGGCGGCGTCACGGTGTGGCACCTGGGCGACACCGGCATCTACGGCGACATGAAGCTGCTCGGAGAGATCTACCGTCCGGACGTGGTGTGCGTGCCGATCGGCGACCGCTTCACGATGGGTCCGGAGCTCGCCACCCGCGCGCTGGAGATGATCCGCCCCAAGGTGGCGATCCCCATCCACTACGACACCTGGCCGCCGATCGCGCAAGATCCGGCCAACCTGAGGCCGGCGGGGGTGAAAGTGCAGGTGCTGAAGCCTGGCGCCGACTGGAGCTACGCCGGGTAGCGACTGGGATCCGCTGCGGTCTCGCAGCCTGGCGCTGCGGTCACAGCCATGGATCGAGCAGTCGGAGCACCCAGCGCACGACGAAGAAAGCCAGCAGCACGGCGCCGCTCAGCAGCGCCAGGAACAGCCCGCCTGCGGTGCCCATCGCGGTCCAGAACCGGGTGTCGCGACGGCGCGCCTGCGTGCGTGCGGCGGCCGCCTGGGGCACCAGGGCGGTCAGGCGCTCGAAGACCGGGTCGACCTCGCGCGCGATCAGCGTGAGCTCGGGTTGGCTGGGGTGCCGCAGGAAGAGCGTGCCCTCGTTGAAGCCGCCGAACCGGCACTCGAGGCCGTCCAGCGGCAGCTCCGCGGAGTAGTGCTCCGCCTCGAAACGCAGGAGGCGACCGCCGATCCGCAGCATGCCTCCGATCCTGCCGCCGGGCGCGTTCGCCGTGAACGCTTCGCCGCGGAGCTCCAGGTCGGTGCTGGAGTAGCTCGACGACACGGTCAACTCGTGGGTTCCTCGCGCCTTGGCTTCCGTTCCGCCACCCGAGCGCCCGACGCCACCTATGGGTTGGCGGGTCTCCGCGCCGGGTGTTCCGAAGGCACGATGATAGGGTCCCCGACATTAACGATTCCGAGGAGACGGGAGAACCGGGGGTTCCGGGATCCCGTGGTTGGAACGCGAGGGGCCTGCGGTGATCGTCACCTTCACCAACGTCAAGGGCGGCGTCGGCAAGACCACCACCGCGGTAAACCTCGCCGCGGCGTTCGCCGGGGCCGGTCTGCGCACCCTGCTGGTCGACCTCGACCCGCAGGCGGCGGCCACGGCCTCGCTCGGCCTCGAGGAGGAGGGCCCGTCGGTCGCGGACGTGCTGCTGCGCGATGCCGCGGTAGCCGAGGCGGCGCGGCCCAGTGCGGTAGAGAAGCTCGACGTGCTGGCGGGCTCGCCCGAGCTGTCGGGAGCGGATCTCGTTCTCGCCCGCAAGCGCGATCCGGAGCAGCGGCTGGCGCGGGCGCTCCGGCGTTCACGGCGCTGGGACGTGATCGTCATCGACAGCCCGCCCGGGCTCTCTCTGCTGCCGCTGCTGGGGCTGGCCGCCGCCGATGCCTACGTGTTGCCGACCACGCCCCAGCGGCTGTCGGTCGACGCGCTCGAGAAGTTCGAGCGCGGTCTCGAGCGGGTGCGCGGGTCGTTGCCCAGGAAGCCCGTGAGGCTGGGCGTGCTGCTGACCATGGTCGACCACCGCACCGCGGTGACCGAGGAGCTGGTCGGCGAGGTGCGCAAGCGCTGGGGCCGGGATGTCTTCCACACCGAGATCCCGCTCAACATCAGCCTCGCGGTCGCCCCAGGATCCGGCCGCACCATCTTCGACCACGAAGGCTGGTCGAGCGGCGGCCGCGCTTACCGCAAGCTCGGCGGCGAGGTCCTTCGCCGGGCGAGGCGGCGGGAGCTGCTGTGAGCCGATCGCGAATCCTGGAAGCTGGGGTCGCTGAAGGCACGACCGCCCCTCACCGGGCCAATTCCTCGACGATCCGTCGCAGCTCTCGATAGCCATCGACCAACCGCGGCGAGGGCCTGCCGAGGAACGCCTCGGGCACGCAGTAGATCCGTCCTTGCTCGATCGCCGCGAGCCCCTGCCAGGCGGGGTTGCGCTGCACCACTTCGGGTCGGACCTTCTCGGGCGCGACGCCACACCACGACAGCACGAACGCGTCGGGGGCGAGCGCTCGCACCTCGTCGTCCTCGATCGGCCGGCTCTTGACCGGCTCGCCGGCGAGCGGGTTGACGCCGCCGGCCAGCTCGATCAGGTCGTGCACCCAGCTCTGACGACCCGGTGCGATCACCGGCTTGGGCCACCACTCCACGAGCAGCTTCGGAGGACGTGACGATCCCGAGGGCGACGCCGGAACCATACTGGCGCCCATCTCCTGCACGACACGCTCTCCGGCTTCGTGGACGCCGAGCGTCGCCGCGATGTCGCGCACGTCGCGGTAGACGTCGTCCAGGCTGACCGGTTCGGGGGCCAGGAACGGCAGGCGCGCGGCGCGAAGCCTCTCGACCACTCGCTCGTGACCGGGCACGGTGAGTGAGGCCAGCACGAGGTCCGGCCGCAGCCGCGCTACCGCGTCGACATCGATGTCGAGGTCCGGGCCGACACGGGGAAGGCCCACGACGATCTCGGTCGGGAAATCGGAGTGGTCGTCGACACCGACGAGGTCCGCGGCGCGACCCAGCGCGCACACGATCTCGGTGTTGGAGCAGGTGAGGGAAACGATTCGCATCGGCGCGGGATCCTCACCCTCGGCCCGACGACGCACTGCCGCACTCTCGGCGCGCCTCCGCGAGGCCGAATTCCGCAGCCACCAGCTCGTACGATCGCCGCCGTGCATCAGGGTCGTGCGTGATGGTCAGCAGGATGACCTCGTCGAGATGGTGCTCGGCCACGAAGTCCTCGATCCGCGCGCGCACGCGCTGCGGCGACCCGACGAAGGCTCGTCGCATGAGCCGATCGCGCAGCTCCAGCTCGCCGTCGGTGTAGGGGAAGGCGAGCGCCTCTTCGACGCTCGGGATCGGCCCCGCCTGGCCGCGCAGGATCAGGATCCACCACAGCGCGCGGCTGAGCGCCAGGCGCTCCGCCTCTTCGTCGGTCGGCGCGCACACCGCGCTCACCGCGGCGCTCGATCGCGGCTCGGCGATCTCGCCGCCGCGGAAGCGTTGGCGATAGAGCGCCAGCGCCTTGGCCGTGGTCGCCGGCTCGATGAAGGTCGCGTGCGAGTAGGCGCATCCCAGCTCCGCCGCGAGCGCCGCGCTGTCGAGCGAGGAGCCCAGCAGCCAGACCTCCGGCCGGGTGGGGCTCGGCGGATGCGCGCTCACGCCGCGGAAGGGATGGTCCGGCCCGAGGGGCCCTCCCAGCAGGGTGAGCAGGTCGATGACCTGCTGCGGATAGAGGTCGACGCCGCGGCGGGTGCCGTAGGCGAGCGCCGCGGCGGTGAGCGGGTCGCTGCCGGGCGCGCGACCGAGACCGAGATCGACTCGTCCGGGGTAGAGCAGCTCGAGGGTGCGGAAGCACTCCGCGACCTTGAGCGGGCTGTAGTGGGGGAGCATGATGCCGCCGGCGCCGATGCGGATGCCCGACGTCCGCGCGCCGAGCAGCGGCAGCAGCACCTCGGGGCAGGTGCAGGCCAGCGCTGCTGTGGCGTGGTGCTCCGCGAGCCAGTAGCGGTGGTAGCCGAGCTGGTCGGCGAGCGCCGCGAGCTCGATGGTCTCGCGGATCGACTCCGCGGGGTCCTGGCCGCGGCGCACCGGGATCTGGTCGAGGATTCCGAGCCGGAGCGGGGGCATGGCGTGCGGCGGGTCGTGTGCGCCGCGGGTCGCGGCAGTCGTTCCTAGCCGCCGGGGACGATAACCTACGCCCCCGTGCGGATCGCGACTTGGAACATTAACGGGCTGCGGGCGCGGCTCGAGTTCTTGCAGCACTTCCTGAAGGCGCGCACGCCCGACGTGCTGCTGCTCCAGGAGCTCAAGCTCGAGGACGACCAGTTCCCGCACCGGGAGCTGGAGGAGCTGGGCTATCGCGCCGCGGTCCATGGCCAGCGGAGCTGGAACGGTGTCGCGGTCCTCAGCAGGCTCGAGGACCCGGTGGTGGTGCTGCGCGGCCTGCCAGGACACGAGGAGATGGGCGCGCGACTGCTGGTCGCTCGGGTGGGCGAGCTCGAGCTCGCGAGCGTCTACTGCCCCAACGGCAAGCACATCGGCCACGAAGACTTCCCGCGCAAGCTCGCCTGGCTCGACGGGCTCGCCGACTACCTGGCAGGCCGGAGCGCATCGGCGCCGCCGCTCGTCCTGGGTGGCGACCTCAACTTGTGTCCCGGCTCGCTCGACACCTGGAACGAGGAGCTCTTGCGCGGCGGCATCTTCCACACCGACGAGGAGCGTTCCCGCTTCCAGCGCCTGCTCGAACAAGGCCTGGTCGATGTCTTCCGCGAGCTCCATCCGCATACGCAGCTGTTCTCGTGGTGGGACTACCGCGGCGGCGCCTTCCACAAGAACCAGGGGCTACGCATCGACTTCCTGCTCCCATCGCCCGTGCTCTTGCCGCGCTGCGGCGCTGCCTCGATCGACCGGGAGTACCGCAAGAAGAAGGACGGCCAGATCGCCTCCGATCACGCGCCGGTGCTGGTCGAGATTTCCTGAGCGCCGGCCACGGCCTGAGCCGCGGCTTGTTCGCCCTCGCCCCCCCGGCGTAGTGTCAGCGGGTCCAAACCGTCTCGTCGGGTCTTTATGGGTCCGGGCCGAAGCGGCCCGGTCGAGGGAGGCAACCATGAATCGTGGGTCCACACCGATTCGTCGGGTCTTTGAGGGTTCCGGGCCGAAGCGGCCCGGTCGAGGGAGGCAACCATGAATCGTCACGCCATCCGCACGTCTTCGCTACTCCTCTCGCTGCTGTTCCTGGGCAGCTTGCTCCTCGTACCGCTCGCCGCCGCCGCCGCCGATGTCTCGCCCGCACTCACCTCTGAAGAGAGGCAGAAGCTGTTCGAGTACCTCCGCTCCTCGGAGGAGAGGTTCCTGGCCCTGATCGAAGGTGTCGACGAGCTGGCCTGGTCCTGGAAGCCCGCGCCGGAGCGCTGGTCGGTAGGCGAGTGCGCCGAGCACATCGTGCGCACCGAGCGCGCGCTGTTCGAGACCGCCAGGCGTGCCCTTGCAGCACCCGAGAATCCGGAGTGGGCCGAAAAGACCAAGGAGAAGGGCGACTTCATCGAGCGCGTCATGCCCGACCGCACCGGTCGAGCGCAGGCGCCCCAGGAAGTGCGTCCTACCGATGGACTGAGCCGCGCCCAGGTGATGGACGTCTTCCGCACCACCCGCGAGGAGCTCTCGAAGTTGCTCGAGGAGCAGAGCCTGCCGCTCAAGTCGCACACCGAGGAGCACCCTTTCCCGGTGTTCGGCACGCTCAACGCCTACCAGTGGATCCTCTACGTGCCGCTCCACACGATCCGTCACAGCAAGCAGATCGAGGAGGTCAAGGCGGCGGCGGGGTATCCGGGAACGTAGCTCCCCGCTCTAGCAGCCCGTGGTGGAACCCGCGTGAGGCTGCGCGCGGGGATCTGCGGCCGCTGGCAAGGCGTGGCCGACGAACGCGATGCGGTGCCATCGTGCAGGAGGCCCAACGCAGCCAGCGACCGCAAACCCCCGCGCCCCAAGGGTGGGTGCAAGCAAGCTGCCCCGGGCAGCTTGCCTGCACCGACGTCGCCGCTGCGCGGCTCTGGTAGGGGGCGGCGTGGGGCCGTCTGCGGTGTTGCGCTCGCGAAGCGTGTGACCCAGCAT
>DATLFI010000043.1:0-4846 GCA_035524895.1 Thermoanaerobaculia bacterium
CTGTGGGGGTGGCGCGCAAGAACCACGGCGATACCCATTGCCCGCTTGCCGCGTGCTCGGTTCCGCTCGCGAGCCTCCTCGGCGATGCTCTCGATCATCGTGCGCACCTTCGCCCGGTACTCCTCCGGAGTCAGATGCTCCCAGAGCGGCATCGGCGACAGCTCCACCTTCTCGATCGTCGTAAAATCGTCTTCGGACAGCAAGGAGCCGCCCTTACGACGTCGCGCGCTGTAGAGCGCCGTGCGATCGACCCACTCCCCCTCCATCTCCGTCGTTCCGTGCCAGAGGTGCCACGCGGAGTTGACTCCCGGCCACTCGAGTGGATGCTCCACCAGGCCCTCCTTGCATCCCTGGCTGAGAACGTACCGGAGACGCGAATTCTGCACCTCCTCCTCTTCGCTGATCGGAATTCCGCGATAGCGCCGGCCCCACATCGGCCCTGGCCAGTCGTGGAGCCGACCAATCTCCTTCGAGAGGTTGCACTGGACGTGTTGCATGAACAGCGCCTGCTGCTCGACGTCCTCGAATGAGCAGAGCTCGTGCCCGTGGTTGCTGAGATAGCCAATGGCGTGGATCTTCACTCCGTACAACCGCTGCGCTCGCCCGATCACCCCGATCATCCGCCGGTTCAGCTTGGTACTCGGACGCAGCAGTGTTCTCCCCTGCATCACGCGGCTCGTGATCTCGACCAGGGTTCTGTCCCGCTCTGTCGGGGGGTGGTATCTGGGGTAGCGGCCCACGAATGGTCCTCCACCCGACTAGGACGCAAGATGCCATTCCCTTCTGGCACCGAGATCGCCACCGGAGCTCAGACCATCTGACGAAGCTCTCTGCCAAACCCTTGGCACTTCGTCCCCATCCCCGTCCAACAGCCGATCACGCCAATGATCCGCCGGTTTCGCTTTGTGCTCGGCGCAGCAGTGCTCCCACCGGATCACGCCGCTCGCGATCTCGACCAGGGTCGTCTCCCACTCGGTAGGCGACGCAAGCGAAGCCTGCGCGGGATCTCGAGTAGCAGCCCACAGGCGCTCCTCCATCTAAGAAGACGCAAGCTATGTGCTCCGGCTGTCTGGGAGTAGCCTACGGGCCCAGGAAAGCTGCACGGGTACCTGCTGTCGCTCCGCTTCCGCCCGAGCGGCTCGCGAGAAGCGTGTCCAGGAGGGGCTGAATGCCTGCGTTCGACGACCTCATCGAAGCGATGGCCCAGGGGCGCGACTGGGCTCTCATGGGCAACAGCGACGCTGTTCGGAGCCTGCTCGATCGCGTCTACGACGAGCGCTGCCATCGCGCCGCTCACTACAAGGAGGCGTATCAGGTCCGGGTCAACCTCCAGAGAAAGAACGACTCGGCTTCCTACGCGGGATGGATCACCGCCGAAAACCCGACCTCCGGTCCCTATCAGGGCACCTCGTTCGTCTGGTTTCCGGGCGATTCGGGAAGCGTAGCCGTTCTCGTCATCGGCACAGACGGCTTCGGTCCGGACACGCACATCCTCGGCCGACCTGGTCACCGGCGGCGGCTCAAGGCACTCTCGCGCCTTCAGCGTGGGCGCCTCTGGGTCAAGCCCGACCTGCTCGACATCGCTTCGGAGGTGCCCGCTGCGGTCTCGGCGGGTTGGCCAGAGATCTCCGCTGCCCTCAAGGCCTACTCGCGAGTCATCTACGCGGCGACTCTCGTTCGTTCTCGGGAGGACACCGCGCGCGTCGCCGACTTGCTCGACCTGTTCTTCGACGAACACGGCACGCCCCACACGGGCCAGGCGAAGCAGGACTGGAACGACCGCCGGGGAGAGATCGTCGGTGCCATCTTCCCCACTGTTCACGAGGACGAGGTGTTGGACCTCGTCCGTGAGCGACGCTTCGTCGTTCTCGAGGGACCGCCGGGTACCGGAAAGACGCGCCTGGCCTGGCGCATCGCAGACCGCATCGGTCGATCGACTCGCATCCAGTTTCATCCGGCACGCACCTACGAGGACTTCGTCGTGGGACTCTTCCCACGGCCGGTCGGCACGGGACTCGCGTTCGAGGTTCGAGCCGGCGACCTGCTCAAAGCCAACCAGGCGGCCGCCGAGGACGAGCACGTGCTCGTTGTCGACGAGATCAACCGCGCCGATCTCGGGCGGGTTCTCGGTGAGGCAATTCTCCTTTTCGAGGCCGGCGAGGGAGACCGGTCTGTTCATCTCCCTCATGTGCCGGAAGGCCATCCGGAGACGCTGTCGCTTCATGCGAACCTGCGTGTGCTCGGCACTCGCAATACCGCGGACCGCTCGATCGCGAGGATGGATCTGGCGATCCGGCGACGTTTTGCTTTCGTCGATGTCTGGCCTCAGCTCGACGCGCTCGAGCATGATGGCGTGGACATCGCTCAGGAGCTGTTCAAGGACACGATCGACACCTTCGCGGAGTACGCGGACGAGGAAACGCTTCGGCTCGTTCCGGGGCACGCGTACTTTCTCGATCCTCGGCCCGATCTCCCCGCCTCCGAACGTGTAGGCCGCGTCACGCGACGGCTTCGACTGGAGCTCCTGCCGCTCTTGCGCGACTACCTCGACGAGCGTCTCTGTGGAGGCGCCAGCGAGCCAATCGCAGGGCTCGCCGACCGCATCGAGTCGAGGATCCTGGAGACTTCTTGAGCCGGGGCCGCACTAAGCGGGGGCGCGGGCGCGTCACGCGATCACTCCTCGAGCTTCCGCCGGCTCGGCCCCTTCTGCAAACAGTCGATCATGGGCCGAGCGTCTCGGTGAGCGCTCGGCTTCTCGGCGCCTCGGGTGACCGCTGGATCGAGCCCTTCCTCGAAGCCAACCGCGCGCAGCTCACCCGTCTTGGCATTCTGGCGGCGGTCGAGACTCGCTCGGGCATCGGCCTGCGTCTGACCCCGGGCACGCGGATCGGCGCCGTTCCCCTGCTGTCGCCGAGCACCCGTCGAGTCGCTGCCGGTCTCCTGGTCAGTCCCCGCTTTCGGTGGAGCGCCCTTGGTGCCGTCCTCGGCGACATCGGGTTCTCTGCAGAACCGTCACTGGGCGGAAGCCCGTTGGTCCCGGGATCGGCCCGTGAGGTGCCTCCGTGGCTGCTTGCGGCACCGGTGGTACGGCGCCTCGAGGGGCTCCTGGCTCACCGCAAACGGGGCTTCGTCGAGCAGGCCGAGGAGCGCGAGAGCCCGCGTGGGCGCGTGGACTGGGCTCGTTGGGCGACGCGCGCCGTTCCTTCGGGCAAATGGACGCGGCTTCCATGCCACTTCTCCGAGCCGAGCGACGATCCCGAGCTCCTCGCCTGGGTCCGATGGACCCTCGCGCGACTCGCTGAGGAACTGGCTCCCTTCGGCGAGCCGGGCGCGCCCCGAGTGCTGAGGAAGCGCGTGGGGGACCTACAGGCGGTCGTCGGACCTGGCTCGAAGCGACGCCCGCTCCGGTGGATGGCACCCACAGAATCCGCATGGGTGGCGGAAGCCCTCCAGGCGATGGGCTGGATCGCGGAGGAACGCGGCCTCGGCGGTGATCGTTCGCTCGACGGCATGAGCTGGGATCTCGCTGTCGAGGAAGTCTGGGAGGCATGGGTCGATTGCTTCGTCGCACAGCTCGCGCCCCGCTGCGGTCTCGTCGCGCTCCGGCGCGGATCAACCTGGAGGAGGATCAACTGGCGCACCCCAGTCGGTTCAATGCGCTCACTCGTCCCGGACTGCGGCCTCCGAGGCCCAGGGCGAATCGTTTGGGTCGACGCGAAGTACAAAGCACACCTACAACGGCTCGCCCATGCCGGATGGGATGGCCTGGGCCCCAACATCCGCGACGCGCACAGGGCGGACCTCCACCAGGCCCTGGCCTATGCCTCGATCGACGAGGGCGACCGCGTCGACTCGATCCTCGCTTATCCCGACCTCTCCAGCTCTCGAGGAGTTCAGCCCGCGGTGGCGACGATCGGCTCGGGGCGGCGCCGCGTCCGCCTTCTCTTGATGGCACTGCCGTTCGGGTTTCGCTCGGCCGACCAACGGGACGAAACACTCGGGCGCTGGAGAGATGCCCTGGCGTAGTCACTTGCTCTGCTTGCGACCGCCTCCCAGTGTCCGCGCGGGGCTCGAGGGCGTCTCGTCACGATGGGCGTCCATGACGAGAGCCGAAACTGATCACCCGTGCGAAGAAGGTGCCCAGGACCTCGTTGGAGACCGCCCGGCGGTACGCCGCATGAACTTCCGGAAGCCATCCCAGAACGACGCGGGCTTCTCCTTCGACGAGCGGTGGTACTGCGGCGCCGGAGAACGAGCCTTGGAGGCACAGGATCTTCTCCTCTTTTATGCTTCTCCTGCAGTTGCTCAGTTGACTATTCCGAGCACTCAACGTGCCGGGTCCGGCCGATACGCGCGCAACCACTCCTTTAGGCTAGGGCAAGTCTCCTCCATGCGACTGAAGATCTCGCGTCCTCCGCTTACATCAACAACCGCAGTGTGGGGATTCTCCTGGTAGGGAACGACTCGGATGACCAGCCGATCTGAGGACTCAAGAGCGGCGAGGAATCGACCGAAGTTGTCGTTACCTCTTGGGAGCGCCAGCCCCGTCTTCGTATGCGTTTCCGACCAGCGCTGCTCCTCGATGGGACCATCGTCAAAACGAAACTGGACTTCCCGATTGCTTGCAAGAAACTCTTGAAACTCGACGAAGACCTCGAGTCTGTTGTCTGAGCAACGAACCATCAGCAGGGCGAAGTCGGAGTCGCTAGCCTCGATCTAACGATAATTCAGGTCGTTTGTAGCGCTTTGAGCGCATGCTTGAAGAGGTCGGTAGTGGCGTGATCGTCGCCGAGCTGCAGGGTCTTCCGGCCAGCCGGCGAGACGAGAGCAGCGGCTCGGCCGATGA
>DATLFI010000044.1:0-4675 GCA_035524895.1 Thermoanaerobaculia bacterium
GGGGTCCATGACCATGGCACTGCTGATCCTGCCGGTGATCATCATCGCCGCGCGCGAAGCGATTCGCGCCGTGCCGCCGTCGCTGCGGCAGGCCGCCTACGCTCTGGGAGCGACACGCTGGCAGACGGTGCGCCACCACGTGCTGCCGGTAGCGCTGCCAGGCATCCTCACCGGCGTGATCTTGGCACTCTCGCGGGCCATCGGCGAAGCGGCGCCGTTGATCATGATCGGCGGGTTGGCCTTCGTGGCGTTCGTGCCCGAGGGTCCGCTCGATCAATTCACCGCCCTGCCGATCCAGATCTTCAACTGGGCCTCGCGTCCTCAGGGAGATTTCCACCACGTCGCGGCCGCTGGGATCCTGGTGCTCCTGGGGGTGCTGTTCGCGATGAACAGCGTGGCGATCGTGCTGCGCCACCGCTCCGGGCGCTCGCGCTGAACGGCTAGAGGCCACGCTAATACTTCGCCGTCGCCCCCTGAACCCGACAGCACACCTCACCGGAAGAGAGCATGACGACGCAGCCCGAGCCCAACACCAGTCCGGTACCTGCCGCGGCGCCTGGACCGGTGCTCGAGACCCGCGACCTGGTGGTGCGCTATGGCGACAACCCGGCGGTGCGCGGCATCTCCCTCGCGATCTCGGAGCGCCGCATCACCGCCATCATCGGACCCTCGGGCTGCGGCAAGAGCACGCTGCTGCGCACGCTCAACCGCATGAACGACTTCGTGTCCACGGTGCGTATCGAGGGCGAGATCCTGTATCGCGGTCTCGACCTCTACGCCCCGGACGTGGACCCGGTCGAGGTCCGCCGGCGCATCGGCATGGTCTTCCAGAAGCCGAACCCGTTCCCGAAGACGATCTACCGTAACGTCGCGTGGGGGCCCGCGATCAACGGTCTGCCCAAGAAGGACCTTCCGGAGCTCGTGGAGACGTCCTTGCGCCGGGCTGCGCTCTGGGAGGAGGTCAAGGACCGGCTGCACGACAGCGCCACGGGCCTCTCGGGCGGTCAGCAGCAGCGCCTGTGCATAGCGCGAGCCTTGGCGATGGGGCCCGAAGTGATCCTCATGGACGAGCCTTGCTCGGCGCTCGACCCGGTCTCGACCGCGCGCATCGAGGACCTCATGTTCGAGCTCAAGGAGCGCTACACCATCGTCATCGTCACCCACAACATGCAGCAGGCGGCGCGCGTGTCCGACGAGACGGCGTTCCTCGAGGCCGGCGAGCTGATCGAGTTCGGCGACACCGACAAGATGTTCACCAAGCCCGACAAGAAGCGCACCGAGGAGTACGTCACCGGACGGTTCGGGTAAGCCCTGGCTTCCGAGGTGCCGAGCGCGGCGGCGCTGGGATCGAGAGCGCGACGCTGGGGGCCCTCGGAATCCGAGGAGCCCAGCGCATCGAGACCTACGTGGGAATGGAGAGCTCGCAACCCGCTCGCGACTGGCTCGGCCTCCGGGCTTTGGCGCTACGATCCACCTGGCATTTTGCCGGGACGACGGGGTATCCATCGATGAGAACGCACCTGCAACGCGACCTCGAAGTGCTCACCAAGAAGCTCTTGGCGGTGGGCTCGACCGTCGAGCAGGCCACCACGCGGGCGCTCACCTCGCTGATCGAGCGGCAGCTCGAGATGGCGCGCGAGGTGCGGGCCGGCGATGCCGAGGTGGACGAGCTCGAGGTCGAGGTCGAGGAAGACTGCCTCAAGATCCTGGCGCTCCACGCGCCCGTCGCGGCGGACCTGCGCATCGTCATCGCCTACCTCAAGCTGAACAACGACCTCGAGCGTGTCGGCGACCTCGCCCGCAACATCGCCGAGCGCGCCGAGTTTCTCTCGACGCGCGAGCCCATCGAGATTCCCGAGCAGATCCCGGTGATGGGCAACTTCGTTCGTACCATGCTGCGAGAGTGCCTCGATGCCGTGGTCAACGCGGATACCGCGCTCGCGCGCAAGGTGCTCGACGACGACGAGAAGGTGGACTTGCTCCACAAGCAGGTCTACGGTGTGATCGCCAGGCGGATCAGCGAAGAGCCGGACCGCGGAGAGGAGCTGCTGCAGCTCCTCTCGGTGTCCAGATACCTCGAGCGGATGGCCGACCAGGCGACCAACGTCGCCGAAGACGTCGTCTTCATGGTCGAGGGCGAGGTCATCCGCCACCGGTCTGGCTGACGACGCGCCGCACCGCGCGCGGGGTGACGCGGGCTCGAGGAGAAGGCGTGTAGCGGCAGGGCTCCGAGGAGCGCGCCCGCATCGCGCAGCCTCCCCTCGCGCCTGACGAGCCGACGGAGGGCCGCCTCTCTCTGATCGGGAGACGTACGGGAGCGTTCTTTCTCGCTTCTTCATTTCTCCTCCACGCACCCTTCTCTGCGCCCTAAGCCGCCCTTCATGTTGCGGCGATGAGATCCCCCTCGCCGGGCTCTAGGGGATCCATGGCCATGCCACGCGAAGCTCGACCGGCCTTTGATGTCCTGTGTTGCTGCTGAAGAACCGAAGGAAGTAGAGGAGTCTCGGAGATGGATGCTCGAAGGATGATGGCTCGGGCAAGGGTGCGCACGCAGCCAATGTTGCTGTGGGTGCTGCTGTGGTTCACGTTGCCGGTGGCGGCGTTCGGAGCGGGAGCGGTCAGCGGTCTGGTGCTGGACGGGCGGACGGGGCAGCCGGTTCGCGGGGCCTCCCTCGCGTTCGAAGGTACGGAGGTCGCCTCTTCGAGCGACCTCAACGGCGTGTTCCAGGCGCGTCTCGCGGCTGGCACCTACTCCGCCGTGGTGAGCGCTGCGGGCTACCAGACCCAGAAGGTCGTCGATGTGGTGGTGCGCGACGGCCAGGAGGCCAACGTCAGCGTCGTGCTGATGCCGGAGGGCGCTGCCGCCGCTTCGGCCGACGGGCAGCCGGCTACCGGCATCTCCGAGGAGATCACGGTGCAGGCCGAGGCGGTCGAGGCGACCGCTGCCGCGCTCCTGACCGAGCGCAGGTCGGCGGCCCAGATCGTCGACAACATCGGATCCGAGGAGATCTCCAAGAACAGTGGCTCGGACGCCGCGGGCGCGCTGCGGCGCGTGACGGGGATCTCCCTCCAGGACGACAAGTACGCCTACGTTCGCGGCCTCGGCGATCGCTACAGCAATACACAGCTCAACGGCACGAAGCTCCCTTCGACCGAGTTCGAGCGCAAGGTCGTGCCTCTCGACCTGTTCGCCGCTGACCTCCTCGAGAAGATCACGGTCTCCAAGTCGTACACGGCGGACCAACCCGGCGATTTCGTCGCCGGCGTGGTCGAGCTCGAGACCAAGCAGTTCCCGGCGCGGCAGCGGTTCAGCCTCGGTGCCTCGGTTGGCCAGAGCTCGGCCACCACCGGCGAGCCGTGGCTGAGTTATCCGGGCGGCGTGTCGTTCAGCGGCAGCGGCGGCCAGGGGCTGCCGGCCGGCATCCCGGACGAGCCACTGCTGCGGTTCAGCGCGATCACCGGCGATGGCTTCACCGCCGAGGAGCTCGAACGCTTTGGCAAGCAGATCGGCATCGGCGCCTGGACCCCCGAGGGTGACGAGGGGCCACGCGACCGCGGCTACAAGGCGAGCTACGGCAACTCGTTCGGTCGCTTCGGGCTGCTGCTCTCCGCCGGCTGGGACGGCGACCACGAGGTGCGCGAGGAGCGCCGCGTGTTCTACGCCGTGGCGCGTCCCGGCGCACCGATCGAGCAGCTCAGCGACTTCGATTTCAGCTACGGCACCGAGCTGGTGCGCCAGTCGCTGATGGGCAACCTCGCACTGCGCGCCGGTGACAACAGTCAGCTCCGCTTCCGCGGGCTCGCCACCTCGCTGTCCGAGGCGGAGAGCCGATTCCAGCAGGGCTTCCTCTCCGATTCGCGCAACGACATCCGCGACTACCGCCTCGGTTTCAAGGAGCAGGAGGTCGAGAGCTTCCAGCTCTCCGGCGACCACTTCCTGGCTGGTGTCGGCTCCGCCGGCAGCCTGCTCGAATGGCGCGCCGCAGCGTCCGAGGCGACCACCGCCGAGAACCTGCGCGAGACGATCTACGAGGACCAGGGTGCCGCCGGCTTCCGGCTCGCCAACCTCGGTCAGAGCGGGTTCTTGTACTTCAACGATCTCGAGGACGAGCTTGCCGACAGCCGGCTCGACTACTCGTATTTCCTTCGGCGTGATCGCGCCTACGGGACCTTCAAGGGTGGCGTGGCACTGACCCAGAACGACCGGCTGTTCGACGGCCGGCGCCTGCGGATGTTCCCGCGGCGAACCATCGGCATCGACCTGACCCTCCCGGCGGAAGAGATCTACACCGCCGAGAACATCAACCCCAACGCCTTCGAAGTGCGGGAGGTCACCAACCCGACCGACTTCTATCAGGGCGACCAGGAGGTTCTCGCGGCGTACGCACAGCTCGACTGGGCTTGGGGCGACTGGCGTCTCATCGGTGGGGTGCGGATGGAGCAGTCGGAGCAGGTGCTGACCACCTTCGACCGCGTCAATCCGACCGAACCGGTGGAGACCGTGCTCGACGACACCGACGTCCTGCCGGCCTTCACGCTCGTCTACCAGCTCGGCGAGCGCACCGCGCTTCGGGGCTCGCTCAGCCGCACAGTGAACCGACCCGAGTTTCGCGAGCTCGCTCCCTTCGAGTTCAAGGCGATCGCCGGTGGTCTCAACTCTCGCGGCAACCCGGAG
>DATLFI010000045.1:0-21614 GCA_035524895.1 Thermoanaerobaculia bacterium
GGCCGGCCTCGGCCAGCTCGCGGCGCGCGGGCTCCGGGAAGAGCGAGAGCGCCGGTACCAGGCGCCGCCAGATTTCTTGCTCTGGAAGCGCCGACATCGCGAGCGCGATCCGGTCGAGCGGGGTCGAGGCGTCCGCCAGAGCACGAAGGGAGCGCACCGCGGTCTCCGCATCCTCGTCAGCGACCGCGAGCAGCAAGGCCTCGACGACGAGGGGCGACGCGAATCCGCGCAAGGCATGAGCTGCCGCACGACGGACCGGCGCTGCCTGGTCGCGCAGCAGCAGCAACAAGGCCTGCTCGCCGCGTCGATCGGCGAGGCGTCCCAGGGTCGTCGCGACCGCGGCCCGCTCGCGCTCGGAGCCACCCAGGGCGCGACCGACGACGGTCGGCTCGAACAGGCGCCGGTCCTCGAGCAGCAGGAGCATCGCAACGGCGTCCCCGGGCCCCGCCGCTGGCGGCGCGGCGGGGCCGCCGGGGACGGGCGGCCGACCCACATCGCGCGTGCTGGACGCATCGCGTGTCCAAGACGCGCAACCTGACGCCGCGAATCCCAGCAGGGTCGCGCCCACCGCAACGAGCGCGAGGATGCTCCGCACCACGTCTCCTCGCTCCAGCGTTCCTCGACCGACGCCGCCGGAGGGTCCGGCGACCGTGTGCGATAGTAGCCGGCGTGTCGCCGCCCGCTGTCTCGACTCGTGGTCTCGGACGGCGGTTCGGCCGCTGCTGGGCTCTCGCGCACGTCGATCTGGAGGTAGCCGCCGGGGACCTGGTGCTCCTGGCGGGGGCGAATGGCTCGGGCAAGACGACGCTGCTTCGCCTGATCGCGGGCCTGCTGCGCCCCAGCGCCGGCTCGCTACGCGTGTTCGGTCTCGACCCCGTGGCGGAGCCGCTCGCGGTGAGACGGCGGCTGAGCGTGGTGGGTCACCAACCCTTCCTGTACGGCGAGCTCTCCGCTCGCGAGACGCTGGCGCTCTGGAACCGCCTGCTCGAGCGGCCCTGGCCGGCAGCCACGATCCCCGAGCTGCTCGAGGCCGTGGGGCTCGAGGACGCCGCTTCACGCGAGGTCCGCACTTTCTCGGCCGGCATGCGCAAGCGTCTCAGCCTCGCCCGGGTTCGCCTCGAGCGGCCACGGCTACTCCTGCTGGACGAACCGTTCGCCGCCCTCGACCAGGACGGACAGGATCTGGTCGATCGCTGGATCTCCGAGTTTCGAGACGACGGTGGCGCGGTGGTGATGGCCTCGCACGATCTGAGCCGCGCCTCCGGGCACGGAGCGCGTGCCGTCCTGCTGCGCAGCGGGCAGGCGGTCTGGACCGGTGCCGCGCGGGACCTCGGCGAGCGGCTGCGAATGCCCAACTGAACCCTCGAAAGTCCACGTGATGCGAGCGCTACGTCAGACCGTCGAGATCCTACGCAAGGACCTGCTCCTCGAATGGCGCCGCCGCGCGCGTCTGGTGGCGGTCTTGGTCTTCGCGGTCAACGTCCTGCTGCTCTTCTCGTTCGCGCTGGGCGCCGACACCGGCACCCTCGCCAAGGCGACCGGTGGTCTGCTGATGCTGACGCTGCTCTTCTCCTCCATCCTGGCGCTCGGGGAGAGCTTCCGCGCCGAGCACGAGCACGCGGCGCTGGAGGGGCTGCTGCTGCTGCCGATGCACCCGGTCGGGATCTTCTATGGCAAGGCAGTGGCGAACACCCTCTTCTTGCTGCTGCTGGCCCCCCTGCTGGTGCCCGCGGCGCTGGTCCTCTACGGCGGCGCGCTCCCCGCAGGCCAGCTCCTCCAACTGCTCGCGCTATGGGCGGCGATCGCTGCCGGGCTCGCCGGACCCGGCACCCTCTACGCCGCCATGACCGGGAGGCTGCGCAGCCACGACGTGCTGCTGCCGCTGCTGCTCTTCCCGCTCGTCATCCCGGTGCTGGTCGCCGGCGTCCGGTCCATGAGCCTGGTGCTCACGGGCGATCCGATGGCGCAACTCGGCGGCTGGGTCGGACTGCTCGTGGCCTTCGATGTAATCTACTGGAGCTTGTGCGGGGTGCTGTTCCCCTACGTGGTGGAGGAGCCTTGAAACCGATCACCTGGCAACATGCGCTCGGCGCCCTGGGCCTCGGCCTGCTCGTCTGGGGCAGCGCACAGGCTCTGCTCGTGGCGCCGCCCGACCGCCACATGGGCGATGTCTCGCGCATCATCTCGATCCACGTGCCGTGCGCGTGGGTGGGGCTGCTGGTCTACACCATCGCCATGGTGTTGGCGGTCGGGTCGCTGTGGTCGGGTCGCAGCCGATGGGACGCTGCGCTGACCGCCGCGATCGAGACCGGCCTGGTGCTCACCGCGCTGATGCTGCTGACCGGCATGCTGTTCGCGCGGCCGACCTGGGGCGTGTGGTGGACCTGGGACGTGCGGCTGACCACCACGCTGCTGGCGTTCGTGCTGTTCGCGGGCGTGCTGACCATGCGTTCGTTCCTCGAGGAGCCGCGCCGGCGCGCGACCTGGACCGCGGTCGCAACCATCATTGCGTGGGTCGACGTGCCGCTGGTCTACTTCTGCGTACGCTGGATGCGCTCGATCCACCAGGTGCAATCGTCGCCCGACACGATCGACGCCGCCATCTACTGGCCGATGCGCATCAACGCCTTCGCCGTGTTGTTCCTGGCGCTGTGGTTCATCGTGCTGCGCACCCGCGTCGAGCGGCTGCGCGAGGAGGTCGACGAGGTGGCGCCCCCGGCACCTGTCGTCACAGCCGCTTGAACGCTGGTCCGAGCCACGGCCCGCGACGGACCGGTCGCGGTCTCCCGTGGTCCCGATCGGCGACTTACCGAGGAAGAGGACCAGGAAGAAGACCATGACCGAGGGAGTTATAGTTGGTGGCTGGTCCTACGTGATTGGCGCGTATGCCGTGGTCGCGATCGGCTTGGCAATGTACGCCGTGAGCCTGTTCCAGCGCCTGCGCAGCGTGCGGCGCCAGCTCGCGGTACAGAACCTCGCGGTGCAGAAAGCCGGACAGAACGATCGGGTGCGGGCGCCAGAGCGCGGCCGCACCGAGGACGACTCCTAGCAGCACAGCGCGCCGCTCCGCGTCCTCCGAGCGCGACTCCTTACCGCAGCCCCACGACCCGGAAAGGGTAGCCATGAGCCCCGATCCCGCATCATCAGAGCCCCGCCACAGCGACGAGACGGGGCGTGATCGCCGCCGCCGCCGCGCGCTCCTGATCGGCGCGCTGCTGGTAGCGGGCGCCGCCTTCGGCTTCCTCGCTTTCTCCAACGTAGGGGACAATCTCGTCTACTACTGGAGCCCGAGCGAGCTGGTAGCAGCCGGGCCGGGCGCCCAGAGCGCCTCCGTGCGACTCGCGGGCCTGGTGGTGGCCGAGAGCATCCACGCCGGAGACGACGGGCTGACGCTCGACTTCTCGGTCACCGACGGCACCACCACCGTGCCGGTTCGCGCGCAGACGGTGCCGCCGGCGATGTTCCGCGAGGGGATCGGCGTCGTGCTGGAAGGCACCATGGGCGCCGATGGCAGGTTCCAGACCGACCGGCTCATGGTCAAGCACGACAACGAGTATCGGGCTCCCGGCACCCCCGACGAGCGCTCGGTCGAGGAGTTGGTGAGGACCCTGAACCTAGAGGACACATGACGTCCGCGCTCGGTCAGGGCCTGGTCCTCCTCGCCCTGCTCTGTGCGGCGATCGGAGCGCCCCTCGGCTACGCGGCCGGTGCGCGACGTTCCGAGAACGGTCTGCGCTGGACCCGCCGGCTAGCCTACGGGTTCGCGCTGGCGCTCGTGGCCGCGAACGTGGTGATGGAGTGGGCGCTGGTGCGCCACGACTTCTCGGTGTCGTACGTCGCGCAGGTGGGCGCGACCACGACGCCGCTCCACATCACGCTGGTCTCGCTCTGGTCCTCCCTCGAGGGCTCGATCCTGTTCTGGGGCCTGGTGCTCGGGCTCTACACCATCGGGGTGGCGTACCTGCAGCGGCGGGGCCACGCGGACTACCTCGCCTACACCCTCGCGACCATGCTGTCGGTCGGCGTCTTCTTCTGCTTCTTGTTGGCGGGGCCAGCCAACCCGTTCCAAGCGGTGCCGCCCCCCATCCCGACCGAGGGCCCTGGCCCGAACCCGCTGCTGCAGAACCACCTGCTGATGATCGTGCACCCGCCGATGCTGTACCTGGGCTACGTGGGCATGACGGTGCCGTTCGCGATGTCGGTGGCGGCGCTGCTGCGCGGCCAGCTCGGCGGCACCTGGCTCCAACCGCTGCGCAACTGGCTGCTGGTGCCGACCGCGTTCCTGACCCTCGGCGTCATGCTCGGCGGCTGGTGGTCCTACGAAGTCCTCGGCTGGGGCGGCTACTGGGCGTGGGACCCGGTGGAGAACGCGTCGTTCCTGCCCTGGCTCACGGCGGTCGCGGCACTACACTCGGCGATCGTCCAGCAGCGCCGGGGCAACCTCAAGGCGTGGACCGTCGTGCTCGTGCTGATCACTTTCCTGCTGACCATCCTGGGCACGTTCCTCACCCGCTCGGGCGTGGTCAACTCGGTGCACTCCTTCACGCAGAGCCCGATCGGACCGCTGTTCCTGTTCTTCCTCGGAGCAGCGACGATCTTCGTGGTGGCCTTGCTCGCGCTGCGCATCGACACGCTCGCATCGCACCGGCCCCCAGTCGGCACCGCATCCCGCGAGAACGTCTTCCTGCTCAACAACCTGATCCTGGTGGCGATCATGTTCACGGTGCTCGTCGGCACCCTGTTCCCGATCGTCGCCGAGGCGGTGCGCGACGTGAAGGTCAGCGTGGGCGAGCCCTACTTCAACCGCATGGCGGTGCCCCTGTTCCTGGTGTTGGTGCTCTTGATGGGCGTCGGACCCGCCCTGCCTTGGGGCACTGCGGACCGTGCCAAGGTGCGCCGGGCCCTGCTGATGCCGCTACCGGCCGCGCTCGCTGGCGCGCTGCTGACCTTCGCGCTCGGCGGCCGCGAGCCGCTGGTACTGCTCGTGGGAGCGCTCGCCGGCTACACGCTGTGGGTCACCGCCGACCAGGGCCTGCGGCCCACCCGCGAGCGGCGGCGACGCGGCGAGTCGGCAGCGACGGCGTTCGTGAATTCGAGCCGGCTGGCCCCGCGCCGGCTCGGCGCATACATCGTCCACTTCGGCCTGGTGGTCACCTTCGTCGCCATCGCCATCTCTTCGAACTACCAGACCGAGCGCGAGGCGACACTCGCCCCCGGCGCGAGCACCGAGCTCGGCGCGTACCGCATGACCTTCCTCGAGGCGCGAGTGATCCAAGAGCCGCACTTGCAGCGCCACGCCGCGCGCATCGCAATCGAGCGGGGCGGCCGCCAGGTGAGGGTCCTCGAGCCCTCGCTCAACTTCTATCCGACGCAGCGCGAGCCGCTCGGCACACCCGCGGTGCTGACCGGACCCACCCACGACCTCTACCTGACCCTGATGAACGTCTCGAGCGCCGGCACGATCGGCTTGCGCGCCATCCGCACACCGGCCGTGGTGTGGATCTGGATCGGGGTCCTGCTGATGACCGCGGGCACCGGCCTCTGCCTGGTGCCTGCACGCCCGCTCGAGACGGCGGCGCGTGCCAGCCTGGAGGGTGAGGTCGCGGGCGCGCCGGCGGGTGGTTCATGAACCGCAAAGCGCTGCTGGTCGGGGCGCTGGTCGCGGTGCCGTTGCTCGCCATGCTGGCGCTGGGGCTCGGATTCGACCCACGCTTCGTGGAATCGCCGCTCGTCGGCGCGCCGGCGCCGAGCTTCCGGCTGATGTCGCTCGACGGCGAGGTGTGGGACCTCGAGGAACTGCGCGGAACGCCGGTGGTGCTCAACTTCTGGTCGACCTGGTGCCCACCCTGCCTCGAGGAGCACCCCCTGTTCATGACGGCGGCGCAGCGATACGCGGGCAGGGTGCAGTTCCTGGGCGTGGTCTACCAGGACGACGTCGAGAAGATCCGCACTTTCAGCGAGCGTTGGGGCGCATGGGGGCCCGCCCTGGTCGACCCCGACGGCGAGGTCGCGATCGCCTATGGAGTGTTCGGACCGCCCGAGACCTTCTTCATCGACGGCGGCGGCCAGGTCGTCGAGAAAGTGATAGGCGCCGTACGACCCGATCACCTGCTCGCGATGCTCGAAGGGATGCTGTGAACGCAGCGCTAGCTCGCCGATGCGCGAGGGTGCGGGTATTGACGTGGCTACTGCTCGCCGCGGCGTGTGCGCATCAAGTTGCTGCGGCCGCATCAGCGCAGGCACCGCGAGAGGCCGCCCAGCAGACTCTGGGTGTCGAGCGCGAAATGCCACCGCCACTCGGCCCGGGCCTCTCCGGTGCCCAGCTCGAGCAGGCCACGGAGGCGCTCGCCTCGGAGCTGCGCTGCCCGGTTTGCCAGGGCTTGTCGATCGCGTCTTCGCCCTCCGAGTCGGCACAGGCGATGCGCGGCCAGATCCGCCAGCTGCTCGCAGACGGCTACTCGCCGGACCAGGTCGTCGACTACTTCGAACGCAGCTACGGCGAGTTCGTGCGCCTTTCGCCCAAGCCTCGCGGTTTCAACCTGGTGGTCTTCGTGCTGCCCGTGGTGGCGCTCGCCGTTGGCTTGTTCCTGGTGGCGCTCACCGTGCGGCGTCGCAGCGCGGCGGAGCTGCCCTCGAAAGCTGGTGCCGGCGGATCGCAAGGCGACCCCGACACGCTCGACGCCTACCGCGAGCGCGTACGACGGGAGCTCTCGGGTTGAGCGAGCTCGTCGGCATCCCGCTGCTGGTCCTGGGCGGCGGGCTGCTGGTAGGTCTGGCCGTGGCGTGGGTGCTGGCGAGGCGGGAGCCTCATCGCGGCGCGTCGGACCTGCGGTTGCGCATCGCGGACCTCGAAGCCGAGCGCGACGAGACCTACGCCAAGCTGCGTGGAGCCGAGGGCGTGGGTCTCGCGGACGCGGATCGCGACGCGCTAGAGCTCACGGCAGCTCGCATCCTGCGTGGCCTGGACGCGGCGCGGAGCGAGCTCGGAACGGAGTCTCCGCGGGTGACCAAGGCCGCCAGCTCCGCGATCGCCCAGCCGGCAAAGAGCGGAGAGAGCGGCGGCCTCTTCGCGCGCCACCCGGCACTCGGCGGCGCGCTGTTCGGAGGCGGCATGGTCGGCCTGGTGGCGCTGCTCGTGTTCTGGGCCCAGCGCGACGCCCGGCCCGCGCCAAGGGACGAGGGAGCTACGACCATGGCTCCCGCCAGCCCTCCCGGAGGCATCGATCGAGGCGAGCCCCAGCTCCCTCCGATGGTAGCCAGCGAGGTTGCGGCTTTGCGCGACCGCATCGCGGCGAGCCCCGACGACGCGGGGTTGCGGCGACGCCTCGCCGAGCTGCTGCTGGCGCACGGCCAGTTCTTCGACGCCTTCCAAGAGTCGAGGCAGCTCCTCGAGCGCTCGCCCGAGGACGCCATGGGCCACTACGTCAGCGGCGTGGTGCTCTACACCATGGGTAACGCCGAGGTCGCGCTGGAGCACTTTGCGAACGCTCGCGCAGCAGAGCCCGGGTTCGCGCCGGCGGCGATCGTCGAGGGCATCGTCCGACTGCAGCTCGACGACCGCGACGCCGCAGTCGCCACCTGGACCGCCGGGCTCGCTGCCGCCGGCGGCACAGAGCCCCGGCTCGAGCACCTGTTGCGGCTCGCCCGCGAGGGCAAGAGCAGCACCGAGATCCTCTCTACGCCGCCGCCAGGGTGAGCGCGCCGCTTCGGTGAGCAGCCAGCCCGCTCAGATTCCGTAGGCCAGCCGCTCGGCCAGCAGATCCGGCAGGCCCGCGCGCACGATCCTCCTCTGGGCCTCGCGCACGGGGTACCGCACTCTCCTCCAGGTGAGCGTGAGCTTCTCGGCGTCGTAGATCATGAACGAAGCGTCCGGGTTGCGGTCTCTAGGCTGACCCACAGAACCCGGGTTGACCAGGTAGCGGAGCGACGGATGCAGCCGCATCCGTCCGTCCGTCCGCAGCACCAGGCCACGCACGCCACCGCGGTGCAGGATGAACATGGAGGTCACGTGCGTGTGGCCGAAGAAGGTCACGTGCGCCATCGGCGGGGCCTGGAACGCCATCGCTGCCTCCGGTTCGCTGAAGAGGTAGGTGTCCTCGTGCACTGGAGAGCCATGGCAGATCGCCACCGCAGCGCGATCGGCGCGGCGAGAGACCACCCGTGGCCCCTGCGGCAGCTCGCGGAGCGCCCTCAGGTTGTCCGGCGTCAAGCGGCGCCGGGTCCAGTCGACGGACTGTGCCGCAGCCTCGTTGAAGTCGGCCCCATCCTCGAGCCCGGCCACCACCTTGTCGTGGTTCCCGCGCACCAGATAGAGCTTCCCGGGCAGGCTCGCGAGCTCCTCCATGACCTGATTCGGAGCGCCCCCGTAGCCCACCAGGTCTCCCAGCAGGAGGGTGGCATCGAACCGCTTGCGTCGCACGCGGTGCACCACCGCGCGCAGCGCGTCCCAATTGCCGTGGATGTCGGAGAGGATCAGGTAGCGCACCGAGGCTCCTTCAGGCCCCCGACCACCAGCTCGACCACCCGATCGACTTCTGTCACTCCGGCGGTGTCGATGTGCAGGTGCGCCTGCTCGTACCAGGGACGTCGAGCCGCCAGGAGCGCCGCCGCCCGAGCTGGATCACCGAACAGAGGGCGCGCACGCCCTGACCGTTCCACGCGGTCGAACAGCACCTCGAGCGGTGGATCGAGCCAAACACAAGTGCCCGTTCGCTTCATCAGCTCGACGTTCTCCTTCCTGCAGAAGGCTCCACCCCCGGTTGCGATGACCGCCCGCGGACCCTCGGCCAGCCGCACCAGCGCTTCGTGCTCCAGGGTGCGGAAGGCCTCCTCGCCGCGCGCGCCGATCAACTCGGCCACCGAGACTCCTGCCCGGTGCTCGATCTCACGATCGAGGTCGACGAACTGCCAGCTCAACCGGCGCGCGAGCGCCCGACCCACGGTGCTCTTTCCAGCGCCCATAAAACCCACGAGGTAGATGCGCATCGATTGGGAGCGCGCGAAGCGGACGCCAGGCGCCTCACTTCACTGCGAACGATCTCCAAAGGGAGACCCCGCCGAACATAGAGCAAGGCTCACACTCGGGCACCCGGGTCCCGACCGTACTCTTACGAGGATTCCGACCTTGTCCGGACACTGCCCGCGGGCCCAGGCACGCCACCACAGTCAACCCAGTGCCACGAGCAGCTCGCGTGCCGCGGTACCCGGACGCCCGCCGCGCGCTAGCGCCCCGATGACAGCGATCGCATCGGCGCCGGCCTCGAGCACGGCCCTGGCATTGCTGGCATCGATTCCACCGATCGCGACCAGCGGCTTGTCGACCAGGCGGCGGGCCAGGCGCAGCGTTTCGAGACCGACAACCGGATCGGCCTCCTGCTTGCTACGAGTGGCGAAAACGGGACCGAACGCCACCAGGTCGACGGCCGAGTCCGCGGCGACGGCGGCGGCCTGACCGAGATCGTGCGACGACGCCCCGATCCAGGCGGTCTCGGCGAGCACTCGACGCGCCGCCTGCGGCGGAAGGTCCCGCTGGCCCAGATGCACGCCGGCGACCTCGGCGCCGAAACAGGCCGCGATGTCGGCCCGATCGTTGATCCACAGCCGCGAAGGGGAGCCCTCGAGCCGGCGCACAGTCGCCTCCACGACGCGAAAGAAGTCGCGATCGGAGAGCGACTTGGCGCGAAGCTGGATCCACACCACACCCGCCTGCGCCAGCTCCTCGGCGACGTCGTCGAGCGCGAGCGAGCCGAAGGCGGCCTGGTCGACGATGGCGTAGAGCTTGGGGACCTGCGCCAGACCGCGCTGTGTGGCCCGCTCTCTCAACGTTTCGCGGGGCGGGGCGGCGCGAGCCGCTCCATGAAACGGGTCGACAGCCGCCCGGCGCGGAAGTCCGCGTCGCGCACGATGCGACGGTGCAGGGGCAGGGTGGTGTGGATGCCTTCGACGACGAAGGCGTCGAGAGCCCGCGCCGCGCGCGCGATCGCTTCGTCGCGATCCTCCCCCGAGACGATCAGCTTGGCGATCAGCGAGTCGTAGTGCGGCGGGAACACATAGTCCTCGTACGCATGCGTGTCGACTCGCACCCCTGGCCCACCCGGCAGGTGGAAGGTCTCGATCGGCCCGGGGCTAGGCACGAAGGTCTCGGGGTGCTCCGCGTTGACGCGGAACTCGATGGCGTGAGCTCGTGGCCGCAAGTCGCCGGGCAACCGCAGCGGCTCGCCCGCTGCCACTCGAATTTGCATCTTCACCAGGTCGAGACCGAGGATGGTCTCGGTCACCGGGTGCTCGACCTGGATGCGGGTGTTCATCTCCATGAAGTAGAAGCGGCCATCGCTGTCTACCAGGAACTCGATCGTCCCGGCGTTGACGTAGTCGACCGACCGCGCCAGACGCACCGCGGCCTCTCCCATGGCAGCGCGCACGTCCTCGTCCAGCCCCGGAGCTGGCGCCTCCTCGACGAGCTTCTGGTGCCGCCGTTGGATCGAGCACTCGCGCTCGAACAGGTGGACGACGTTGCCTGCCTCGTCGCCGAAGACCTGGATCTCGATGTGCCGTGGCTCTGGGAGGTACTTCTCGACGTACAGCGACGCGTCGCCGAAGGCCCTCTCCGCCTCCGAAGCGGCGGTGTCGAACTGCTGGGCGAGCTGGTCGGGCGCGGTCACGATGCGCATCCCGCGACCACCTCCGCCGGCCGCCGCCTTCACGATCACCGGGTAGCCGATGGTTTCGGCCACCTTCGCGGCCTCCTCGGAGGTGGGCAGCGTGCCTTCGCTTCCCGGCAGCACCGGCACCCCCGCGGCGATGGCGGTCCGACGTGCCACAGCCTTGTCGCCCATCAGCCGGATGGTCTCGGGTCGCGGTCCGATCCACGAGAGCTGGCACTCGCGCAGGACCTCGGCAAAGTGCGCGTTCTCCGCCAGGAATCCGTAGCCCGGATGTACGGCGTCGGCTCCCGTGATCTCTGCCGCCGACACGATCGCGCTCACGTCGAGATAGCTCTGGCGCGAGGCTGGCGGGCCGATGCAGACCTCCTCGTCGGCGTAGGTCACGTGGAGGCTGTCGCGGTCTGCGGTGCTGTGCACCGCGACCGTCGCGATCCCCAGCTCGCGGCAGGCGTGGATCACGCGGAGAGCGATCTCGCCCCGATTGGCGATGAGGATCTTCTTGAACACGTTGGGTGGAGAGGCTTCGGTGCGACGGGCGCGACCGGCTCGGGGTTCGCCGCCACCGAGCCCAGCACTGGCGCGCCTCGCTCTGCTCCAGCGGCCGGAGCGAGGCGTCGTTACGCGATACGGATGGCGAAGAGCGGCTCGCCGTACTCGACCGGCTGGGCGTTCTGCGGATAGACATGGGCGATCACGCCGTCCGCATCGCTCTCGATCTCGTTCATCAGCTTCATCGCCTCGACGATGCAAACCACTTGGCCCTTGCGGACCCGGTCGCCCACCTGCACGAATGCGTCGGCGTCCGGGCTCGGGGCAGCGTAGAAGGTACCGACGATCGGCGACTTGAGCACGTGGGCGTCCGCGTGCGGATCGCTTCTTTCGGCAGCCGGCAACGGCTCCGCCTCGGACGCCACGCGAGCGGGCGTCGGCGCGGTCGTTGGGGCGCCCAGCGGGATAGGTTCACCAGTCGCCGGCGACGAGGACCTGCCGACGATCCGTAGGCGCATGCCGGCTCGCTCCAGCTCGAAGGACTCGAGCCGTCGCTCCGCCACCATCGTGATCAGCTCCTTGATCTGCTCGAAGCTCAGCACGACCATCCTCGCTGGTTGCGCGACCCTTGGGCTCTCGTTCCGACCGGTCGATGATCGTACCGCAGAAGCCCTCGCCTCAGATCCCTCAGATCCCTCAGATCCCTCAAATCCCTCAGATCAGCTCGTCCGCCAGGAATAGCGGCGATCGCCTGAGCTCGAACCGGGCGCGGCCGACTGGCTCCCCTGCTGGCATCACGAGCAGGAGCCAGAATCCGCCGGCGAGGCCATGGATCGTCACCCGGCATCGCTCGGCCGTGATGTCGAGGCCGCGAAGGGCGCCGAACGGGAGCTCGCGATGATTCTCCTCCATCGCGCGGACCAGCGACACCAGCTCCGCGCACAGCATGTCGACATCGACAGCCTCGTCGGCTCGAACGGCCTCGACGGCGATGCCGTCGGGACCGACGAGCGCCAAGGCACCGAAGGAGCCTATGCGCGCAGCGATCTCGTTCAGCCGGTCACGGAGCATCGCGGCGGTGCGCCTGGCGAACGAGAGTGGCCCAACGACGCAGCACGTAGGCCTGCTTCGAGCTCAGCCCGCCTCCCGCCGCCGGCTCGAAGCCACGCAGCAGGGATCGAGCGTCGACGGTACCGCGCTCGCGCTCAACGCGGTCCATGCCGGCGCGAGCGACCTCGTTGTCGGGATCGCGGCGGAGCACCTCCCCGTAGAGCTCTGCTGCTTCGTCGGCGTGCCCCTGATCCAGGTAGAGCTGCGCCAAGGTCGGGGTACCGCCCATCGGGGAAGCCGGAGCGACCAGGATCGGGGACGACGGCACCCCGCCGTCCCGACGAGACCACGCCGGGGGGCCCACGGGTCGCCATGGCACCGCGGACAGGTCCACCAGCGCCCGCAGCCGAGGGAGCGCAGGCAGCGAGAACACGATCTCGGACTCGCCGATCGACCAAGACTTCGCCGAGGCTGGGGGCGTCTCGTCCCGAGGAGCCAGCTCAGGTTCGAGCGACGCGAGCGACCCGGAAGGATCCTCGATCTCGCCAGTTGGCAGCGACTCCCGAGGTTCGGCTTGCTGCTCGGGGTGGGAGGGAGAGTCGTTGGCGATGCTTGCGACCTGACGCAGGTCGAAGAACACGGTCTCGAACTCGGAAGCCGCGAGGCTCTCTGTCGCAGGGTCATCGTCGGCCTGGTCATCGTCGGCCTCGGGCGTCGGATCGGTTGGGACCGGATCGGGCGCGGCCTCCCAAGGCGCGTTGGTGACGCGGAACATGTGCGTCGACGCCTCTGCGTCGGCCGCCTCTTCGGGTCTGGAGGACGCCGGCGGCTTCGTGGTGGGCGAGTCGAGAGGCGACGACGACGGAGAGAAGGCAACCGATGGAGGAGAGATCCAGGCCGGCTCGGTGGTCGAGCCGGACCAAGCGCCTGACGGGGGTTCCGGCGGCGGCGGCGCGGCGGGCCACGGTACCGCCACCATCTCCTCCGTCGCTGGCGCCGACTCCGCTGCCTCGGCGGCGTTCGAGGAGTCCGCGCGCTCTGCTTCGGCAAGGGGAGCCGGGTCAGCCGTCGAAAGCTCGGGGACGATCGCGGCTTCTTCCGGCATCGGCTCCAGGGGAGCCGCTTCCGGGGCGAGCGCTGCTGCTGCGCGATCCAGTTCCTCGATCTGGAGCCCGAGGTTCTCGATCTCGAGGTCCTGCGGATTGAGCTGGATGTAGTGCGCGAGCCGGTCGCGGGCCTCGGTTGCCGCGCCAAGTCGAACGTAGGCGTCGACCAGGGTTCGGTACGCCACCATCTGGGTGGGGTCGCGCTCGACCACCTTCTCCAGGATGGCCGCAGCTCCTTCCGCCTGCCCGAGCTCGAGACGACAGCGCCCGAGCGCCACCTGGCCTGCGATCGAAGCGGCGTGGTGTCGGAGCCCCTCTTCGAGCACCCGCAGCGCTTCACTCGGCATGCCCTGGCGCCGGTACTCCTCGGCGAGCTGCAGGAATACTCTGGAGGTGCGGTCCGCCTCCCATCGCTGTCGCAGCGCGCGCAAACGCGCTGCTGGCGTCTCTGGGTGCGCCATCGGATCTCCTAGCCCGGATCTCTCATGAGAGACACCATGATCGATCTCCGGCCAAAACTGCTGCGGCCGCCGAACTATAGCGCTGGCGGAGCTTTACCACCACCGTCGAGTCATCGGGCTCGACCGGCGCGCGCCGGACGGCGCCCTCGCTACTGACCGCTGACCGACACGAACTTCGAGATGGTGTCGGAACCCTGGCTGTTGCTCGCGATGAGGGTCACCACGTAGGTCCCGGGCGCCGAGTACGCGTGGGTCGGGTTCTGGAGGGTGCTGGTGTTGCCGTCCCCGAAATCCCACTGCCAGCGCGTGGGCCTGCCGGTGCTGGTGTCGGTGAACACCACGGTCAGGTTGTTGGTGCCGAAAGTGAAGTCAGCGCGCGGCAGCCGCTGGATGGTGATCGTGGTGGAGTCGCTGAGGAGCGACCCGGTGCCTGTGCCCACCTCGGCTTGCACCTGGAAGTTGTCGCCCTGGATCGGGTCGATGTCGGCGCTGACGACCCGCAGGACGTCCCGCGCCGCGCCCCCCGAGTCGGTGAGCACCAGACCGCCCTCCGAGTCGAGCTGGCCGACGTCGGTGCTGAAGTTGACTGTGGCGCCTCCCAGCGCTCGTCCCTGGTCGTCGCGCACGGTCGCGATCAGGTTGACGCGCCCTCCAGTCTCGGCGACGCTGGCCGGTGTGGCCTGGAGCGTGATCGACCCTGCGGAGAGGCCCACCTGGATCTCGACAGTAGTGGACTCCGCACCGCCGAGGCTGGCGGTGACGGTGGCCGTGCCGAAGTCCCCGTTGCCGCGAAGCAAGGCGATCGCCTCGCCAGCCCGGTCGGTAACGACACTGCCCGGGATGGTGCCCACGGTGGTCGAGAGCAGGATGGCGGTGCCCTCGTTCACCGGCGTCCCGTTCGGCCGGTACGCCGTCACTCGGACCTGCGACTGGCCGTCCGAGGCAATGCGGGTGGGGTTGGCGGAAAGCGTCAGCACCGTGCCCGGCGGGGCCACCGGGCTGGCGGAGTCGCAGGCGACCAGCGACCCCAGGGCCAGGGTCAAAGCCGCGCCGAGCAGGATTCCTGACAGTGCCCGCATCGCCCGAGTGTACGAACGGGGGTCGGCGGCCGTCTAGCCCTCAGGAATTCCCTGGCCCGCCGCTTCCCTGCGTCTTCGTCAAAATCTTGCGGGACGGGCGTGACGGAGCGCGGCCGGCCACATCGGCCGGCCGCTGGTCAGAAAGTTTCGCCTGAGGCCCGTCTGGCCCCTCGTTACGGCACCGTGATGACCACGAGGGTCGAGTGCGACCCTCCGGCGTTGCTGACCGTCAACCTCACCGGGTAGTCGCCTCCGGCCGGATAACTGAACTGCGGGAACTGCGAGTTGCTGTCCGGCACCCCGTCGTTCTGGAAATCCCAGCTCCAGGAGGTCGGGTTGCCCGTCGAGGTATCTGTGAACTGGACAGTGAACGTGGCGGCGTTGATGGTTTGCGACGTGAACGACGCCACCGGCGCCGCTGGCGCGGGAGGTGGCGGGCCGACGTCGTTCCGGCATGTGGTCGAGGGCGGATCCAGGGTAAAGCCGCCCTCGAAGTTGGTCGTACAAGTCGTAACCGAATTGGTCACCGTGATGGTCGCCGGGGTGGCGATGTACCTCTTGCCAGTGAACCCATCACCATTGTCGTCGCAGTCCACCTCCTGGAACGCAGTGTCAGGGAAGCTCGGCACCCGCACGTTCATCGTGGTGGTCGACGGCACGCTGAGAATGGTGGCATTTGCACTGGTGGACCCGTCCGCGCTGCCGCCAGACCCTCCTGTTGTGGTGAACACCACGGTCAGGGGCTGGATGAAGTTGGCTCCTGTCAAGGTGACGGTGCTGCCGCCCGCCCCGCTCGAAGGCGACACGCTATCCACCCGCGGGGCCAAGGACGCCACCTGATAGGTGTACTCGGGGCCGGTGGCTCCGTCGCCGGTCTCGATGTTGACGAGCTCGGAGGCCTGGCTCACGTCTGAGCAGCCAGCAGGATCGATTGCGGCCGCCCGTACGATGACCTCGGTGCCGGTGACCGAGATGACCTGGGCCACCGCGAATCCGGCGAGGCTGGCAGCGACCGGCTCGTCGAAGCCCTGCCCAAAGAAGGTGACCAGGGTGCCGCCGGTGTAGGGCCCCTCGGTGGGGCTCAGGCTGGTGATCAGCACCTCCACGCCGTAGCGGAAGGCGTTTGCGAAGATCGCGCTGGAGCCGCTGCTCAGGTTGCGCACCAGGATGGCGACCTGCTGGTTGAGGTTGATCTGGCCAAAGGCGGTGGCCGCAGGGGTGCGCACGACGATGCGCGTTCGCGTCACCGTGATCACCTGTGCCTCGATGCCCGTGAACGAGCTCGCCGCGGAGCCGGTACCGAAGAGCACCTGCACCGGCTGCTCGAAACCGTCGCCCTCGATCACGACCTGAGTGCCGCCCTCGTTCGGTCCATGGTTCGGTGTGACCGAGAAGACGAGCGGCTGCAGCGGTCCGCCGACGCCACCGCGGGTATAGGTGAAGACACCCGGAAGCGTGTCTGTGGCCTGACCCTCACCGTTGAGGTCGATGGTCACAGACACGTCGACGGTCTGGCTCTGGCCGACCGGCAGACTGATCGCCGGGATGCGGACTCGGATCAGTGTCGGGGTCACGCTCAGGACCTCGGCCAGCCCCGAGCCCACGAAGACACGCACCGGCTCGACGAAGCCGTTGCCCGCGATCCGCAGCACGTCGCCGCCGTTGGGGCTGCCGGAAGTCGGAGAGATCGACTCGAGGAAGAAGCGATCGGGCTCCTCGATCACCGGCTCGACGATCAGCACGGTGGTCTGTCCCGAGCTCTGCTGGATCTGCGCGCGCACCACAGCCGTGCCGAGCGTGTCGCCCGGGAAGAGCTGCACCTGTGCGGTACCGTTGATCAGCTCGACACTTCTGGACTGCTCGCCGCTGCCGGCGCTGCCGAAAGAACCGAGCGTGGTGGTCAGCACGACCGTGGTGTTGGCCGGCACCGGTTGGCCCGTGGAGGAGTTCACCACGGTTACGGTGACGGTAGTGGGCAAGCCGCCCGCCTCGAGCTGATTCGGGCTGGCGGTCACGGTCACCTGAAACGTGGCCGTGATCGGACCCGGAGGCGGGCTAGGTGTCTGCTGCGGCCGAGTCGGTGAATCGCTGTCGCACGCGCCCAGCCCGAACAGGAGGGCGCAGGCGAGCAGAGCGCGCAGCACGAGAGGAAAGCGATCCTTGGGAGGTCGACGGGAGTACGACATGGGGCGCTCTCCTAACGCGTGAACTCGATCGTGAAGCGTGCCGGAGCCGTGTCGACCTCGTTTCCGCTCAAGGTCCGGCCGAAGATACGCAGCGAGAGATTCAGCAGGATCGTCCTACCGCCCGTTTCGAGGTCGAGGCCGCCGTTGACGGTCATGAGGTCGGACAGCGGCGGGGACGCAAGCTGCTGGATGGTCAGGATCGGAAGGTTCAAGATGGTGTCGCTCCCGTTGACGGGGACTACACCGAACACGTGGCGCACCAGGGGTGGCGGCAGACGAGTGCCGGTATCGGCCCGACTGAACACCACCTCGTACGAGTCGATCTCGACGTTCATCAGCGCGCTGGTGCCCCCGGAGGGGTTCTTGACCACGCTCTGCACCGTGAGCGTGCCGATCTGTACACCGCCGACGAGCGACGCCGCGTCCATGCTCACCTGGGCGGGCAGGCCAGTAAAATCGGTGATCGATAGCAGTACACCGCCACCGTCCACCTTGTCGGTGCGTGACTCGCAGCCGAGCAGCGCGAGGGATGAGAGCAGCGCCACGACGGCACCGGCCATCCGCGCTCGGCTTGTGTTCTTGTTCTCGACTGGGTCTGTGACCATCTTCGGTGCCTCGGCTGGGGGCTTGATGCTTCTACGAGCTTCTTGGAGCCTTCTCAGAGATCCGTCGCTAGGTCGATCAGAGCTGGATCACCCTCGGGGTGATGAAGATCAGCAGCTCCTCGTTGGTGTTGCTTCGGTTGCGGTTCTTGAAGAGGTGCCCGAGGATCGGAATGTTCGCCAGGCCCGGCACCCGGTCCTCGTTGTAGTTGCTGGACACGGTGTAGATGCCACCGATCACGGCGGTGCCGCCGTCGCGGACGATCACCCGGGTCGCCGCTTCGCGCGTCGCGATGGGAGCGTTGGTGGCCCCAGCCACGATGAGGCCGAGCTGCGGCTCGCGCTTCTGGATCTCGATGTCCATGAGGATCGTGCCTTCCGCGGTGACGTGAGGTGTCACGTTCAGCCGCAGCGTGGCGTTGACGAACTGGACGCTCACGGTGTTGTTTGCCACCGTCTGGATCGGGATCTGTAGACCGGTCTGGATCGAGGCCCGCTCGTTGTTGAGCGTCGCCACCTTGGGCGCCGAGATCACGTTGACCAGGCCTTCTCCCTCCGCCGCCTGAAGAGCCAGGTCGAGCTGGAAGGTGTTCAGGATGTTGCCCAGTCCGATGTCGAGGAAGCCGTTCGCGCCGCCGGTCAGCAGGCCGACCCCGCCGCCGGCGTCGATGTTGTTGGGGAACTGGATGCCAGTGGTGTTGCCATGGGCCGCGTCGGCCACGCCGGTGAAGCTCCAGTCGATGCCCAGGGAGCGGCTGAAGTTGCGCGTGGTCTCGACCACCCTCGCCTCGATCATTACCTGCTTCTCGGGTACGTCGAGGTTCTCGATGATCTGGATCACCGTGTCGAGGAAGTCGGGCAGCTCGCGAATGATCAGGGTGTTGGTGCGATCGTCGACGCTCACCGAACCACGCTGGGAGAGGATCCCGGTCTGAGTCAGACCCATCTGGCTCAGACCGAACCCTCCACCGCTCCGCAACCCGCTCGTCAGGATTCGCGCCAGGTCCGACGCCCGCGAGTAGCTCACGCGCTTCATGATCGTCGCCAGCGGCACCGAAAGAGCCCGCGCCTGGGCCAGGCGTTGCCGCTCCTGGGCCTCGCGCTGTAGTTGCCCGACCGGCGCGATGCGGAGGATGTTGCCCTCGAGCTCCATGCCCAGGTTCTGCGTCTTGAGGATGGCGTCCAGTGCCTGCTCCCAGGGCACCGAGTCGAGCTCGACTGTTACCGGGCCCCCGACGCCGGGCTGGATCACGATGTTGAGGTCGAACTCGCGGGCAAACGAGCGCAGCACCTCGGTGATGTCGGAATCCTTGAGGCTGAGGCTCACCGGCTCGCCCACGAACTCCGGCTGTCCACCCAGGCTCTGCACGCCGAAGGCCGAAGGCGCGGCACTCAGCACCGAAGGCGGAGGCGGCGTCTGGGCGCGGACCTCTTGTGCCTCGAACAGGCCGACATCGCTGGTCGGACGGACCGGGGGCTGCCGCACGCGCTCGGCGCCGCCTTCGACGCGGATCTCGAGCGGAGTGACGGCGGTAGGCTCCTGTTCGAGCGCCGCTGCGACCGTCGCGCTGGGCGCTGCTGCCGTCGGCTCGAGCGGCTCCGGAGTCGCGACCAATGCTGTGGCGCCCGGCTCGGTCTCGCCGGCTCGTTGGGCCATCTCTGCGTCGGGCCCGGGTCCGTCCAGGCGAGACGGGGTCTCGACGGCAGCGGCAAGACCTGCCGGAGGAAGGGGAGCGGGCTCTGCCTGCGCAACCGCGGGCTCCGCACGCGCCCCAACCGCGGTCTGGCCGGCGGCCGAGCCAAATCGGAGCACGAGCGAGTCCCCGACTCGCTCCACATCGGGTCGCTCGGGCTGGTTGAGATCCAGCACGACCCGCGCCACGGCGTCCGGTTCGTTCCGAAACTGCGCCATGCGAATCCGCTCGAGATCGGCGCTGCCGACCGTTACCGTAGCCCGGGGGTCGGTCTTCACCACACCCTCCAGGTCGATCACGAAGCGAGGCGGGTTCTCGAGCACGAAGGTCGAGAACTCGAACTCGCCGTCGCCGACGATGTGCACCACGGTGCCGCCGTCGGCCTGGTGTACCTGCACGGTCTGGAGCACACTCGCAGGCACACCGCGAACGGGCGGTCCCGACGCGGGCAGCTCCGGAGTACCCGCCACGGCGGTCTCGCGCGACACTTCCACTTGCTCTTGCTGGGCTGCGATCCGCTCTGGTAGCGGGAATGCCGCCGCGGGCTCCGCCACCGCGACCTCCAACGTCGGCGACGCGGCACCGATCGGGTCGAAGCGCAAGGTGAGCTCGCCACCTTCGACCACCAAGGTGTGCTCCGCGGCGCGCGAGGTCGCCACTACCAGACGGGTGAGCGGCCGCCCCGCTGCCCCGTCGGTCTCCACGGAAACCGACTGGACGAGCTCTCCGCTGTCGGTGAGAGCGACGCCACCGCCGACCACCGTGTTCGGGAGCTCGACCACCAGGTGGCCCGCCTCGTTGCGGTACTGCGTCCAGACCAGAGGAGCGCTGGCGCTGAGACGCAGCTCCTCGGAATCCGCCATGTCGACCAGCTCGAGTGAGGCAATCTCCACCGGCGCAACCGGCCTGGGAAAGGCCACAGTCGAACCGATGGTTGCCGTCTCCGCTGCGGATGCGCATCCCGCGAGCACGACGAGCGCCACCAACAGCCCCCGACAACACCACGGCGTGGCCCACGGCCCGCGGACTCGCACGTTTCTTCTACGCATAGGAAAGTCGCCTCCCTCGTGGCTCGGGGAGCTTGCCTGCACCCGTCACGGGTTGAGCCTCTTGGTCACTTCGCGGAACGGCCTGGGAGCGTCGGGGTCCTGCACCACCTGGCGAAAGACCACCTCGCCGCCCTCGCCGCGCACGTAGCGAATAGCGAGGACCTCGCCATCGAACAGTTGGTCGCCTTCGTTCAAGAGGAAGCTGACCGGATTGTCCGAGGACTGCACCTGCGCCACGGGTCCGCCCCGCGTCTGCCAGATGCCGGTGACGGTGAGCTCCTCGATGAGCAACCCGTCTTTGTCCCGGGATCGAGGTCCCGTGGCGGTCGGCGGCATGGTGATTCGGACCAGAGAGCGGAATGGATCGCGACGGTCAGCCGGGTCGTAGACCTGACCAGACTCCAGCGCTTCCTCGCCGCGGCTCAGGATCTCGTCGATGAGATCCGTCTCGATATCGCTCATCGGCAGGTCTTCGAGCACCGGCTCCTCGATGTCCTCGACCGGAGGCGGCGGCACCTCATCCTCCTGCTGCGCCGCCACGGGTGCCGAGAGGAACGCAAAGAGCAGGAAGAGCAACGTCAGAGCAACGCTCAGCCGCTTGGCCGACGAGAGGTTCGCGAGGGTCACGAGCCTCCTCCAGAGGGTGCCGGCGGGGGCTCGTCCTCGCGATAGATGAACGTCTTGGCCACGAAGCTGGCGCCTACCGTGCGGTTGGGTCTTTGGTTCCGGACCGTGCTGATACGCAGATCGTCGACGTTGATGATGCGCGAGAACCGGCTCATGCGATCGAAGAATCGCGCCAGGTTGTGGTACGTCCCCTGGAGACTGATCGTGATCGGCCACTCGTTGAAGTACTCGCGCTGCGTCTGGCGGCCGGTGGTGAAACGTGTGAGGTTGAAGTCCTCGCGCTCGGCCAGCGCGCGCACCTGGCGGATCAGCTCGTGGACGTTGCGGCGGTCGGGCAGGATGGCCAGGAGGTCTTGGAGCTGGGCCTCGAGCGCTGCCACGTTTTCCTGGAACTGGGGCAGCTGGGCCTGCGCCGCCTCGCCCTGCCGGATCTGGTCCCGAAGGCCGGCGATGGTGCGCTCCTGGCCGCTGATCTGGCTCTGCATGTCCTTGAGCTTGAGCTGGTAGCCGAGCACCAGCAGCACGCCGCCGATGACCAGGCCGATGATCAGCCCGATGTACCAAGGTTTTCCTTCCAGTCCGGTTTCCATCGAATCGACTCCGGTAA
>DATLFI010000046.1:0-3449 GCA_035524895.1 Thermoanaerobaculia bacterium
AGCTCGCCACGGCGAAGGCTGCGTTCATCGAAACCTTCCCCCGCAACTTCGACTCCGCGTCGTCGGTCGCTAGCCTCTTCGCCAATGACGAGTACCTGGGCCGCCCCCACGAGTACTGGTACCGCTATCGCGACCGCCTCGCGGCGGTGACCCAGCAGGACATCCAGCGGGTCGCGCGCGAGCGCCTGGACCCGGAGAAGATGGTGATGCTGGTGGTGGGCGACTGGACCGAGATCGAGCCGGGAGATCCCGACGGCAAAGGGACGATGAAGGAGCTCTTCGCGGGGGGAGCGACGATGTTGCCGGAGCGGGATCCGGTGTCGTTGGAGGTGGTGGGGCGGTAGCGCGCCCGCGACGCGTCGCTCACAGGAGGACCGGCCTCGGTCGCCTCGTGTTGCGACCCGCGAGGGGCACCGCTAGCATCATCGCGTCATCGTCGTACGCCGATCTACCGTGAAGGACATCGTCGCGAACCGGCGGCAACTGGCGTTCCGCGACAAGTTGCGTCTCGGCTGGACCGTGCTGCGTGAGAACGGTCCATTGTGGACTGCGTGGCTCGCCGCGTACTACGGCGCGAGCGGGGTAGCCGAGCGCGCCCACCGCGGTATGGAGAGCAGGAGGCGAGCGAAGGGGCTGCCGGGGCTCAACAGCGTCGGGGCCAATCGCCTGATTTGGAACGCCTGGGACTGGAGCCACGAAGGCGAGGAGTGGACCACCTCGCCCGAGTGGAAGGACTCGTTCGTGCGCTCTGTCCTAGTGCCCCACGTCGCAGGTGCGAGGGCGGTTCTGGAGATCGGCCCCGGCGGCGGGCGATGGACGGCGGAGCTGCTCCAGCGGGTTCCGAAAGTGGTGGCGGTCGACGTATCGGAGACCTGCATCGAACGCTGCCGCGCCCGGTTCGCGGACTACCAGAGCGCGACTTTTCTGGTAGGCGACGGCCGCAGCCTGACCGGGGTCGCCGACGCTTCGGTCGACCGGATCTTCTCGTTCGCCGCCTTCGTGCACATCGACCGTCGCGATGTCGAGGCCTACGCGCCCGAGCTTCGCAGGGTGCTCGAGCCGGGCGGCCGAGGCGCCATCCATCACGGTGGCGTCGGCGGCGTCGCGGGTGGCTGGCGCAGCAACCTGACCGCGGAGGACATGGCCCGGTACCTCACCGAGGCAGGCCTCGAGGTCGTGTCGCAGGAGGAGGGCTGGCGTGATGGTGACGTCGAGGTGACCTTCGGTCCCTTCCGCGACGTGACGACCGTGTTCCGGCGCCCGGCCGCCGATCGGACGACGGGCGGCTAGCTCGGTGCGGCCGTGCTCGCCGAGCCGCTGCCGCTGGAGGGTCGGGAGCGGGCGCCTTTACGTGCTACGACGAGGTGGAAACGGGCGCCACGAAGGGCCCGGCTGATCATGACCCAGAGGTTGTGGGGCCAGTTGCGCGCGGGCACGAGGAAATCGCGCAAGGCGAGAACAGTCTCCACTTCGTGGTTGCGCTCGACGAGCTCCAACAGTTCGTCGAGCGAGGCGCCGAAGCAGTCGGCGTCCCCGGCCTTGCCTTCGGCATGCCACGCGGTCCAGCTCAAGAACAGCCGCCCCTCGGGCCGCAGGCAGCGCATCCATCGATCGATGGCGAGCGCGGGGTCGAAGCTGTGGTCCCACGAGTTGCTGTAGATGAAGTCGGTGCTCTCGACCCACTCCGGCTTGATCTCGTGGAAATCCCACTGGATCACGTGAGGGTAGAGATCTGCCGTGTGCGAGATCTCGGTGCCCAGGACCTCGATGCCGAGCAGGCGACGTAGGGTTTCCACCTCGTACCCGTTGCGCACCCCGTGGCAAAGGCCGAAGCTCGCGTGTGGGATGTGCTTCCGCACATAGCGCGCGACGGCGCGCAGCTCTCGGTGCGAGGCCCAGATCGACCCGAGCTTCTGCTTGTTGACGCGGGTCTGCGCCGCGACGTAGTCGCGATAGGTCTCGAACCCGAGCAGTTTCATGGCGCGACTCCCCGGCGACCCGGACGGACACCGTACTCGATCAGCCTGAACAGACCGTACACCAGGGGATCGGGCAGGTGGAGCGCCGTCTTTTCGGCCTGCAGGCGCAGCCGGTCGACGATTCCGAACCGACCTCGAAAGTACGACTCTTTGATCGCGATCGTCGCACGCAGGGTCTCCCGCAACCGACGAACCTTCACACTCCTGGGATGGAGGCGGTAGTGCAGCAGGGCTTGGTCCAGGTTCGCGAACCTGGCGTCCCGTAGAGCCAGCCGGCACCAGAGATCGTAGTCTTGCGCGGGACGTTCCGGATGCTGGTAGCCGCCGGCGCTTAGCACGACTTCGCGACGAAAGCAGACCGAAGGATGCGAGATCGGGTTCTTGCGCCGGAGAGCCGCCACGATCGATCCGTGCTCGGTCGGAAAGCGTCGTCGTCCGATCGTCGCACCGTCTTCGCCGATCAGCTCGATCTGAGTGCCGACGACGTCCACGTCAGGGTTCGCTTGGAGGAACTCGAGCTGGGAGCGCAAGCGCTCCGGATGGCAGATGTCGTCGGCATCCATCCGTGCCACGAGCGCCGCACGACTGCGTTGGAGGCCGTAGTTGAGCTGATCCACCATGGTCGCTGCGGCGGGCAGCAGGTGGTGGTGGACGCGGCCGTCTTCGAGGCTCTCGAGGGTGGCTCGAGCGCAGCGCCGCGAGGGCGCTTCGATCACCAGCAGCTCGAGCTGACTGAGCCGCTGCGCCAGGACGCTGCGGACCGCGGCGATCAGGTAGCCCTCCGGGGCGTCCTTCACCGGAAGCACCACGCTGACCGCGAGGGCTGCGTCCGGCATGGATCAGGAAGCTCCGTCGCTCTGCTTGACCAGAAGTACGAGGAAGACCTTGGAGATCAACCAGAGCGCCGGGAACCGGCGCAACGCCGCGGTGCCCCAGGCGTAGAGCGGCGAGTCGCCGCCCTGCGCCAGGGTCGGGTCTGCCGGTGGCACCAGGTACATGGTCAGCTCCGGGTGGCGTGAAGCGAGCCGTCGCAGCCGGAACAGCGTGGGGGCATAGCTGGCGTCGCGGTAGTCGCGGCCGCGACCGGTCAGTCGGAGGTAGGCGTTGGCCAGGCTCAGCGGCAGGTACGCGAGGAACGGCAGGTGGTAATGCGCCTCGATGGGCCACAGCTTGTTCGGAACGATCAGGTAGGCCACGCCTCCCGAGCGCAGCGCCGCCGAGATGCTGGCAAAGGCGGCGGGCTGGTCGGGGATGTGCTCGAGCACGTTGTCGAGCATCACCAAGTCGAATTGACCGAACGAGGGCAGCTCTTCGATACCGGCTCTCTCGACCCGCACTCTGCCGTCGCCACGCGCAAGCGCCAGCTTGCGGGCATAGTCCGCCAGCACGGGGTTTGGCTCGATCGCGACCAGCGACCTGCAGCGCGGCGCGAGCTCCAGCGCCGTGTGTCCCCAGCCGCAGCCGACGTCG
>DATLFI010000047.1:0-65267 GCA_035524895.1 Thermoanaerobaculia bacterium
GGCAGCTTGCCTGCACCGACGTCGCCGCTGCGCGGCTCTGGTAGGGGGCGGCGTGGGGCCGTCTGCGGTGTTGCGCTCGCGAAGCGTGTGACCCAGCATCGCCACCGCTCGCGCGCCAACGCCGAGCCGCCGGTAGAGCCGCTGCAGACGGACGACCTGCCCCGCGCACCGCAGATGCATCCGGCCCCACGGCGCTCCCAACGCAGCCCACGGGGGTTCCACCACGGGCTGCTAGCCCTCGGCTTGATGGCGCCCCTCCTCTGGCTGATGACAGGCCACCTGCGCGAGCTGGAACGACACGAGCACGTCGCGGCCCTGCTCGAGGTGGCCGGCTGCGCCGGCGACCAGGGCGTCGGCGCGGACGCCGCCGCGGAGCCTCTGGTCGGAGCGCTGGTAGAAGCGGAACGACGCTTCGGCGTCGATCCCGCCCTGCTGGTTGCGCTGGCGGTGCAGGAGTCCACCTGCCGCGAGCGTGCCGTCGGCCCGAGTGGCAGCCGCGGGCTGCTCCAGCTCAGCCCGACGACCGCGCGCGACGTCGCACGCCGGCACGAGCTCCCCTGGAGCAACGCCGACCGCCTGTTCGAGGCCGAGTACAACGTGCTGGTCGGCGCCGCGCACCTCTCCGATCTCTACCGCGAGTACGACACCTGGGGCGCCGCGCTCTCGGCCTACAACCTCGGTGAGACCCGCTACCGATCGCTCTCCCGCCGGCGCGGCGGCGACCTCACCAGCCGCTACGCGCGCACGGTCCTGGAGCGTCGTGCCGAGCTGGAGCGCGCGCGCAAGAACACCCGGTGACGGCCGCTGTCGCGGTGGACCGTGGTCTGCTCGGGTTGGAAGCCTGATCGCAGTACGCGCAAGCACCGTGGCTCCGAATCTCATCCTCATCGCGTGAGGACCGCCGCGAGCCGGTCGAGGTTCTCGTTCATGCGCTCCAGGTACGCGTAGCCGTCGGGACCGTCCTGCTCGAGCGGATCGAGCTCGACCCAGGTGGCGCCGGGGAGCTTCGCTCTCAGGGCCGCTGCCGGCGCAGCGGGCACCAGCACGATGAGCCGCCGCGCGCCTGCGGCACGCCGCAGGTGTTGCAGGTCGTGATCGTCGGGCTCGAGCGGCAGGTCGAACAGGTCCACCCGCAGCGCGCGCGCCAGGTAGGCGTAACGTCCCGAGACCCCCGCGAGCGCAACCTCCTCGGCGCCCACGCCCTCGCTCAGCTCGGCCACGCGCGCCACCAACCGATCGAGCTCCGTTTCGAGCGCGTGGCTGCGGTCCAGGAATCCGGCGGCGCGCTCCGGCGATGCATCCTCCATCGCAGCCAACAGTCGCTGTGCCTGGGCTGCGACCAGGGCCGGATCCGTCCAGGTCGCCGGGTCGACGCCGGTGTGCGAGTGCTCGCCCTCGGCACCGTGCGAGTGCGTGCGTCCTTCGATCTGGATCAGGTCGAGACCCGCGGACAGGTCGACGACACGGCTCTCCGGCAGGCTCGCCGCATCGCGCCACGCCTCGTACGACGCGCCCTGAAGCACGATCAGAACAGCCTCGCCGAGCGCCACGATCTGCTCCGCGGACGGCTGGAACCCGTGATGGTCGACGTCCGTGGGAACAGCATCGGACAGGCGCACGTCGTCGCCGCCGATGTTCTGCGCCAGCCACGCCCCCAACGGCGAGGTCGCTGCCACCAGCAGCGGCTCGGCCCGCGGTGGCGCATCGACCTCGGCCGCGGGCCGGTCGGCCTCGTTGCAGGCCGCGAGGATCAGGGCCGTAACGGCGAGCGCGCCGGTATGTTCTCTGGTGAGCGATCGCTTTCTCATCGAGCCACCCTCCGACCTCGGATCTTGGCACGTCGCGAAGGGCGGGTCTCACGAGATCCGTTTGCGGAGGGTCACCACGAAACGCAGGAGATCCTCTAGATGATTCTCGAGTACGTCCTGCACGATGTCGAGATCGACTCCGGCGTACTCGTGCACGAGCACGTTCCGGAAACCGACCATCCGCTCGAGCTCGTGTCCGAGCGGCTCCGACAGCCAGTCGTGCAGCACGAGCAATTCGAAGACCTCGGCGTTGCGTCGTGGCTCGCCCAAACGCTCGTTCGAGACCACGTGTGACGCGGCATCGAGAGCCGCCTGGATCGCGAGCTGGAGCGTCAGCAACACGAAGCGCTGCTCCTTCAGGTCGCGCCGAAGCGCCTCTGGGCGCCCGAGCTCGCGAAGCTCGCGCACGTAGGTCTCGATCTCTGCGAGCTTCTTCGCCAGCAGCTGAGCGTCGGTCACCGTACTGCCTGTTCCAGGCCCCGGTAGCGCAGCAACAACGGCAGCACGTCGAAGTACTCGTTGCGCGCTCGGACTTCGAAACGGATCCGTCGCCCAGGATCGCGGTCGATCAGGAGGACGCCGTCGCGGAGGACTCTGTGGACCAGCTCCGGAGGCGCCCGATTCAGCACGACCAATTGAACCGTCGCGCGTAGTCGGTGCGAGAGGTCGGACTCGAGGTCCAGCATCAGGTCATCCAGCGTGCCGCGCGGCGCCTGGTCACGCAGGATCGCGACGTCGACGTCACTGCCCGCGTGAGACCTCCCCGTCGCGACGCTGCCGAACAGGTAAGCAGCGACGATCCCAGGCACCTCGGAGAGGGCAACCTGCAGTCGGCTTCGAATCGTCTCGAGGTTCAGATCCCCGGTCTCGTCCGCGGTCTCGACAGACATCCTGTGGATTGTAGCCGCGAAGACCCGGCAGGCTCGCGGCACCTAAGGCCCGAGACAGGCATCGGGTCCATCGATCACGTACGCTCCGACAGCCCTGCCATGAACCGTCCCACCACTCCCACGCTGCTCGAGGGCCTGAGCAAGGATCGCCTCGTCGAGCTCGGCCGTCGTTTCGAGGTCGCGTTGTGCGCCGCGGACACCGAGGCCGACCAGATCCGCGCGCTGCAACGCGCCTCACGGCTGTCGTTCGCGTCGCTGCTCGAGGTGCTGGGTGGAGACGAGCTGCGCGCCGCCTGCCGGCGCCACGATCTGCCCTTGCAGCGCTCGGAAACTGGCCGGGTTCAGCGGCCGGAAAGCGACGTCCAGCCACGCGTCGACCAGGCGCTCGGCCAGTTCGGCTGGACGACCACGAAGACCTGGAACAGGGAACAGCCAGGAGTGCTTCGGGTCCAAAATGCGGAGTCCGCCCGATGAAGGCGCTCGCCTCGCTCGTCGGGCTCGACGCGACGATCTTTGCTGCCGGGGCCCTGGAAGACGAGGATGTCGACGAGACCTGTGCCGTGGTCGACCAGGATTCGCCGTGCGCGCCGGGGCCGAGCGGCCGAACTACGCGTCGACGTCGTGCCCGAGCTCCAACCAGTTCCGTGACTTCGGGCCGGCTTCCGGTCGAGAGCGAGTTGTTCAGTACTCGAAACCCGGCATAGGTGCCGTCAGATCTACCGGCTCGCAGTCCTGCGTCGCGCCGCTTCCGGCCGCGATCACGCCGACCCAGACCTCCTCGGGAAGGGAGTCGTCGGCGGCCGTCGCTCTCGACACCTCGTAGACGAGGCGATAGTCGAGCTCACCCGTGCAGGTGGGACCGCCGGTGAAGTAGCCAGCGAGGACCGGTCGCGGCCGCGCCTGGCCCGGCAGCTCGGGGATCTGGTACGCCTCGCCCCGCATCTGCCCCAGCTGCTCTCGCGCCCGCCCGAGGATCTCCTCGCTCGGCGGCAGGGACACGTCGGTGAACGACAGGGCCAACCGGCGAGCGTGCGTAGCGAAGGCTTGGAGGGACCCATCGGCGTTGAGCGAGAAGTCCAGGTAAAACCCCGGACCGACCGCGCCTATGCACTCTCCCTCGACGTTCACGCACAACGGCAACTTGATGCGCCAGGCCTTGCGAAAGCGCAGGTAGCTGTCCTCGTTCCGGCCGAGGTCGACCATCGGAGTCTGGTCGATGTGAACGGACTGCACCCGCAGGTCCTCGAGCGACTCGACGAGGTCGAAGCAGGGTGGCGCTCCTACCGAGGCAGCTCTCGGGGTCGTAGAGCACGCGAGATCGGCGACGCGATCCAACTCCCGGCCCAGGAGCTCCTTCTCCTCCGGCAAGAGGTCTTCCCAGCACTTCTCGAGATGCTCGCCGGCACCGCTTGCCCAAGCAGGCAAGCCGTCCACCAGGCAACGCAGGCTCTCGGGAACCGGGCTCGCTGCCAAGGGCAGGGGCGGCGTGACACTGCGGACCCACGCCAGGCGCCCCTCGCCGACGGTGACCCGGCCCCGCGGCGCGGTGCCCGGAGGCGCCGCGTCGCGCAGCGCCGCGAGGAGGGGCTCCGCATCGAGCGCGAGCCCATCGCTCGCCACGTCGAGGCCAGGGAGCTGTCTCGGCTGGTCGCCCGGATCGAGGAGCGGTGGCACGAGCCCCCCGGTCGCAGCCACCGAAAAGCTAGAGACTTCACTCGCGGGAACGACGAACTGCAGGTAGGCGAAGCTGCTGCCGGGGTCCTCGCTCTTCACGGTGACGTCGTAGAGGGGCAGCGCTTGGAGGTCGGGCGCGGGCTCGGCGAGGTCGACGTCGCCTTGGGAGATGCAGGCCCCGACGCGCACCGTCGGGAAGCCATAGGACATGGCGTGGGTATAGACATCGGCAAGGGCGCGCCCCTTCACCGTTTCGTCGATCAGGAGCTCGACCGGGTACACGGTATGGACGTCGCTCGAGCCGCAAACGGGCGTCGAACCCGCGCACAGCACTCTCATCGAGGATCCGAACGGGCGCGCGGCAGCGCTCTCGGCGCCCAGCCAGAAGGCGAAGGCGTTGGTTCCCTTCTCGGCGTCGGTCGCCGGGTCGTACTCGTGGGCCTGGCCGCGCGGCGCGTGCCGCATCAACTGACACGAGCACAACCAGGAGTAGCGATGGCGCGAGTGGTCGAGGCGGAGCTCGGCCACAGGAACGACGACCTTCTTCTCGAGACGGAACTTGCCCGCTTCGCCGTGGCCGAAGTGCACATGGAGGGGGGCCGACTCGATGCCGTGTTGAGGATCACCGTCTTCGGTGGTCCAGTACGACACCTGCCTCTGCCGAATCGTGGGATCCTCGTGGAGGGCATTTGCGACACCAGCGAGGACGGAGGGCGACTCCTTGGTGGCGGTGTAGAGCGACGCCGCCGTCGCGCTCGAACTTTCGTCACGCGAGACCGCGTATTCGAAGGCGACAGCGCCAACGGTCGAGATCGTCGAGACTCTCGAGGGCGCGCAAGCAAGCAGCGCCGCGGCTACGAAGCTCGCGATCGCCAGCAGCGACGCTGCCTGCCTTGAGTGCGACCCGGACATCGTCGCTGGTCTCAACCGCCTAGGAAGAGCGACGGGCAAATCGGGCCCAACTCATCGCCTCCCTCGCCCACGCAGATCTCGACTTCGCCCCCAGCCGGCACCGTTGTCGGCACGTTGGTGAGATTGAAGTACCAGCGCCCAACAGCCAGGTGGCCGAGGGCATGGACCTCGAGTGGCTCGGGCAGGAAGGTGACCCCGCCCGTGCCGTTGATGATGGCGAGCTCGACGCCACCGCTGGCGTCGGGCTCGATCGTCAAGGTCCGTGCGCCAACGGACGCGTCGCTGGGCTGAAGCAGGACCTTCACGGGCCCCGACACCTGGCCGACGCTGACCGTGGTCAACTCGGGCATCTCGACGGCACCTTGGCAAGCTCCGCCGCCCACGCTGAGGCCGTACAGAGTCTTCATGCTGGCGTCGTGGGCTTGAACCGACTCCAGTCGGATGTCCCCGAAGGGGAGATGGACACGGCTGGCGAGCACGCCCATCCAGGCGTCCTCGTTCCACGTTCCCAACAGACGCTGGTCCAAGGAGTAGGCGCTGCGCCGGCTCGGGTCGCTGGCGTGAGTCGCGGCGGTCCCGAAATGGGCGGCGACATCGGGGAATCGCACGATGGCGGTCTGTTCGTCCAACTTCGAGTTGGGGGTGGTCGGAGAGACCGGCTTTGGGAGGACGACCTCGTAACGCGTGATCTTCGTGCGTCCGGGCCCGCTGGTCGGCCCGTACTCGACCAGAGGCACCACCAGCCGTCCCGGATATCCAGCGACGTTCCCGCGAACGACAGCCAAGCTGGCGAAGTGAGCTGAATAGAAGTGTTCAACATCGTTCATGTAACGGTCGATCCCTCTTGGGAACTTGGGGCTGCCGGCATCCGTGTAGGCGTCGGTCGTCGCCTTGTTGTAGTCCGCCTTCGGCAGGAGCGCCCAGTAGTCGCCATCTTGGCCTGCGAGAGCGACCAGACCTTCGAACCGCACCGTCAGCTCGACCGGCCGCGGAGTCGAGGTGTCCTGTGTCCTGGCATCGGGGCTTTGCTGGCACGAGCTCGTCGCAACGACGACGAGCACCGCGCAGCCTGCGAGCGCCCCATGGAGCGTGAAAGTCTTCCTTCGTTCGATGGTAGTCACTGTTCCTCCCTCCACCCTTCAGATGTCGTTTCTTCGAACAACCCAAGGTGCCACACGTCTGCGTCCCTGGCGGTTTCAGCCCACCGCTCCTCGAGGGCGCCCCGCAACGCGTCGAAGCTATCGGCGCCCTCACCGAGTCGCCGATGAAACGCGGCGAAGACCTCCGAAGAGGTTGCATCGTCGAGATCCCCCGGCGACGCGATTACCGTGGCATAGCCCTTCGCGAGCAGCTCCGCGGCGAGGCTGCCGCCGGCCTCCCAGGCGCTCCCGGCGCCGCGGCACGAGGCCAGTACGGCGAGCTGCCTGGCGTCGGGCCGCGCATCGGGCATCGACGCCGCCGGCCACAGCTCGAACGCGCGAGCCTCGCCTGCCGGCGGGCTCAGCACCAGGCTCGGGCCCGGGTCGTACTTGCCGAGCACCGTGCCGTGCGCCGCGAGGTGGATCACGTCGGGGGCGCCCCATCGCTCGACCACGCCGGCAACGGTCGCCTCCGGACCCACCAGGCTCTCGTGCTCCGCATAGAGCTCGACGATCGCCGAGGCCTCGCGGCGGGCGTGTTGCAGCCTTGGCAACGCCGCCTGGTCACCGAGCTGCGGGTCGGCGACCACCAGGAGCGTCTCGCTGCCGCGGGCGCGCTTGTCGCGGTTCGCTGCCATTGCCCTCTCCAGGAGCCAGACCGCCGGTACCACGCTGACCCGACGTCGCTGGTCCCTCACGAGGAGCGAGTACAGCGCTTCGGGCTCGTCCAATCCGTCGAGCACCAGGTAAACATCGCGATGCGGTGCCACCTGCTCGTCCAGCCAAGCCGCGACTGCATCGTGCAGCGCCGGCCGCCCCGACTGGTCTGTCTCAGAGACGGACAGGGTCTGGAACTTCTCGCTCGTGCTGCCACGATCGATCCAGAGGTGTGCTTCGGCACTGGCGCGCTCTTGCCATACCTCCAAGACTGAGGCCGCAGCGTTCTCGCCAAGAGCCGCCGCGTCGGGGTCCCGGGGGATGGCACTTCCCGGTGCCAGCCGCGTCAGCGGCAGCCGCGCGGCATCGAGCACCGCACCGGCGCGCGCAGGCAATCCAACGCGCAACAGCAGAGCGGATTGACGCTCGGCGAGGAGACGATAGCGGCCGGCGAGCCCGACTCGCGCCACCGCATCACGGGTCGCTACGAGCCGGCGCGCCCACGACTGCAAGGAGACGTCGAGCAAGCGAATGGCCTCGTCGAGGTCATCCGCCGCCAAGAGCTGCCCGATGCGTTCGTTCTCCAGGTCGTAGAGGAGCTGCAGGTCTGGCTCGGGCTCCCGCATGACCTGCTCGATCGTGTCGTCGAGCAGACGCCGGCTCTCGGCCGGCGCCGCGAGCTGCCGTTCGAGCCGAGCGCCGGCCACGTCGATCAGCCGACCGAGCCGCGGACGATTGGGGTGACCCGCGGGAAGCGCGCTGGCGCTGGCGCGCGCCAGATCGAGATCGGCGCGAGCGAGCTCCGTGTCCCCGCGATCGAGCGCCACATGGACGGCGCCGCTGGCGCGGAGGAGCCTGACTTGCGGCGGGAGGTCCACGGCGTCTTCGCCGAGGAAGTGACGCGCCTGCTCGGCATAGGGCGAGTCGCGCAGAGCGGCGACCGCCTCGTCGAGCACACTCTGACGACGCTCGGGCGACTCGATGAGGAGCAGGCCGCGCAGGCCTTCGGCCCGGTAGCGCCAAGCGGGCTCCCAAGCTCCCGCCAGCTCGTGGTTGCGCGCCTGGAGGCTGCCGAGATACGCGGCCAGGCCGAGCTCCCCGAGCTCGATCATCCGGCGGCGGCTCGCCTCTGCAAGGAGCGTCGCGGCCTGGAATTCTCCCGCCAACGTCTCGACCAGCGCGGCGATCCAGTCGGCTCGCGCCTCGAGATAGCGCCAATCGCGCGCGCGAGCCAGGTCTCGCACCGATCCAGCCCGCATCCGCGCCGCGGAGAAGTCCCGCGAGTAATAGGCGCAGATCGTGCGCTCCAGACCAAACCAAGCAGCGAGCGTCGCGATCGCGGCCGACTCGCGCTCGGCGCTCGAAAGCTCGGCGGATTGGCAGTCCAGGCTGAAACGGTCCACCCGCGCACGACGCAAAGAGCCGAGCACGCCCTCCAAGGAAGCGCCGCGCGCCGCGTGGCGCTCCAGCTCCGCCAGCAGCTCGTCCCAGTAGCGATCGCCCCCCTGGCCGAGAACGACCTTCGCATCCTCGCGCAGGCCCTGCCACGCCGCGCTGCCGGGCACCGGCACGGCGGCCTCGGTGTCGCCGAGGAACAGAGCGTGCTCCAGGCGGCTGCGCGCTCGAGCCGCGGGCGCGTCGTGAGCGAGCTCCCGCTCCTGTTCGTCGAGCCAGGACTCGAGCTCTACCGCCCAGGGGTCGCTGGTGTCTCCGTCAGCAGCCGCCAGCTCCAGAGCGTCTCGGCGCGCCTCCTGGAACCGACCGAGCAGAGCCAGGCATGTCGCTCGATCGAAGAGCGCCGCCTCGCGCATGTCGCTGACCTCGACGAGCTCGTCGAGCAGCGCGAGAGCCCGGATCAGATCGAACGGATCGCCGCCGCGCTCCGCATGAGCGGCGTAAGCCACGCTCAGGTTGAGCCGCCCGGCCGGATCGAGCTCGCCCGCAGGTGCCCCGCGCCGAATCGCTCGGGCAATCGCGTCGGTCGTGCCCAAAGACACCGCGAGTGCGATCTCGTCGGCAGCAGAGAGCCGGCCCCGGGCCAGGACATCGGCCAACCGGCCGCGCGTCGTCAGCGCGTCCCGAGCGCAGAAGATCGACGACTGCTCGCGCTCGCAAGGCTCGTGGCCCGTCTGCCCAGCCACACGGAGGCGCAGTGGACGGTGCTCGGACAGGTACTGCGAAGCGGTCGTCCCGCGCTCGTGGCAGCCGGCAACGCTGAGCCCGGCAACGAGAGCCGCACGGCCAATCCACATCAAGGTTCTGTTTCGGCGAGCAGCCACCGGGCGGGTGTCGGCGGTATCCATGTGGGAATGGAACTGCGCAGGTGGAGTCGCCCAGCGGCTGCTACCGCTCACCTTCTTTGGCAACACACGAGCTGCCGGCGAACCATACCCCGAGAGCCCTTGCCCGTGCTCGCCGACGAGGCGTCGGTCCAGCACGATGGCCCAGTATCTGGGCCGAGGCGACACTATTTCGGATAACCGGCAATTCCTTGGCGCTCTCAGCGGTGAAGTGCCCACCTGTCCCACGCCGCCAGACTGATTCGCGCTGGGCTTTGGCACGCGATGGCTGCAGGTCGCGCGCAGATGGCTCGTCGCGATCGTGCTGCGCCAGCCCTTCGAGAGCGCGCGCGGCGGCGTTCGCGAGGCGGTTGGCCGAGCAGTGGCGGGGGTTGATCGCCGAGGGGCTGGTGCGGCAGTACCGGGGCTAGAGCTTTCGGGAATTGGGACCGCTCCGAGCCGCGACCGGCGCTCGCGACGCGTCGTTCGTGCCGTCAGAGCGCGTGGAGGACGAGCCCGGGATCGATCCTGCGGAGATCGTCGACGTCGCCGCTGACCACCACCGCGTCCTCCGCGAAGCGCGCGCTGACCGCGACGCTGGCGTCGACGATGTCGCGGGTGCGGCTGATGCCGCAGAGCACGCCTGTAGCCTTGGCAGCGCTCTCGTCGAGCGGATCGACCTCGGTGCGGTGGTCCGCGACCAGCGCCGCGAGGCGCGCTTGCCGCGCGCCGTCGCGCCACACCTGCGCCAGGACGCCGGCGGGCACGATCAGTCTCTCATCACCGCGGCGGATCGTCTCGAGCAACAGGACCATCCGCCGATCGCCGCGCTCGAAGGCGATCAGGGCGCCCGCGTCGAGCACTACCGCCCGAGCACGCTGCGCACCCACGAGCGATCCTCCCGGCTGGGCGGTCCGATCTCGCGCCGCAGAGACGCGAGCACTTCGTCGAGACGGTCGGCGCGCAACCGGCGCTCGACCGCTTCGCAAACCAGCGAGCTCACCGACTCGGCGCGACCCGCGGTCACCTCGTCGCGAAGCTGATCCGCGAGATCGCTCGGCAGCGACACGGTCACCTTCTTGGTGGTCGCCATACCAAGGATCTTACCACGGGTATGGCAATCTCTTCACGTCACCAGACCGCCCACCCACACCAACCCCGCCCACACCGCGACGCCGGTGATCACCACTGCAATCGCGGCGACGATCGCGAGCTCGGCGCCGACCACCGCGGCGGCGGCGCCGCGGGAGGCGCCGATGCGGCGCATCAGCTCTAGCTCGGGGGCGCGCAGGCGCAGCGACAGGAGCACGACGAGCGCGGCGAAGGCGAGAGTCGAGATCGCGACGGCGGCGAAGTAGGCGTCGAGCGCGGCCGATACGCGCAGGACGATGTCCAGCACGGAGCGCACGACCTCGAGCGGACGCACGGCCTGGAGCGTCTCTTCGAGAGCGAAGTCGCCGAGGAGCTGGTCGTGCCGTCGCGCGTCGCGCGGGAAGACGAGGACGGCGGTGACCGGCGCCTCACCGGCGGAGCCGTGGAGGTGGAAGGTGTCGAGGTTGTCGGCGGTGATGCGCTGGAACAGGAACACCGCCGCCGAGGCTTCGACGTTCTCGCCCTCGTCGGCTTCGGGGTTGAGCGCCTCGTCGGGGCGGACTTCCTGGTGGCCGTGCAGGAGGCCGTCGAGCAGCCATGCGGTGCGCACGTCGGCAAAGAGCACGTCGTCGTCGGGCGTGCCCGTGGGCTCGGCGATGCCGACGACCTCGAGCAGAGTCGGGTATCCCCCGGCGAGGTCGTAGAGGTTCGCGAGGTCGGAGCGCACGGTGTCGCCCGGCTCGAGCTCCAGGCGACGCGCTGCCGCAGACCCGGCGAGCACCTCGCCGAGGAGCGCGGGCCGGCGGCCGGCGGCAGGCACCAGGTCGCGCTGCTCGAAGTATTCGGGGCTCGTGCCGACCACGGGCACGCCGAACGCCGAGTGTCGCACGACCAGCGGCACCGCGACGCCGTACTCGGCGAGGCGCGAGCGCTCGTCATAGCGGATCGTGGTTCCGGCACCGCCGCGGAAGTAGAGCGACGACATCACCAGGTCGAACGGGCTGCCGCGCGCTCCGACCAGGATCGGCGACGACCGGGCTCGCTCGAGTAGCGCGCGCTCGACGACCGCGGCGGCGGCACGCGTGAAGGCCGGCAGGAACAGCGCGACCGCGAGACCGAGCACCAGCACCGCCGCGCGCCCCGGGGCCGCGGCGAGGGAGCGCCGCGCCAGGAAGAGCACGTCACGAAGCACTGGCCGGCGCCTCCGGGGAGGTTGCGGTCGAGGTTGCGGTCGAGCTCGCGGCCATACCCGAAGCGAAATCCTCCACCGCCACGTGCTGCTCGAGCCGCTCGAGCACGACCGGGTCGTGGGTCACCACGACCAGGGTGCGCGCGCCCTCGCCGGCGCCGGCGAGACCCAGCAGCAGCTCGAGCACGTCGTCGCGGCGCCTCGCGTCGAGACCCGCGGTCGGCTCGTCGGCGAGCAGGAGGGGCGGCTCGGTGATCAACGCGCGCGCCACCGCGACGCGCTGGCGCTCACCCTGCGACAACGCCCGCGGCCGGCTGCGTCGCTTGTCGAGGAGCTCCAGCCGGTCGAGCAACGCCGCGGCGCGCTCGCGCACCGCCGCCGAAAGCGACAACGCCCGGCTCACCCGATAGGGGTAGAGCACGTTCTCCTCGACGTCGAGGTAGTCGACCAGGGGGAAGTCCTGGAACACGAAGCCGACGTGCCGGATGCGAAACGCGCGGCGCGACGCGTCGTCGAGGCCGCCCAGGTCGCGGCCCTCGACCACGACCTCTCCCGCCAACGCGCGGCGTACCCCGGCGACCAGGTCGAGCAGCGTCGACTTGCCGCATCCGGAGGGACCGAAGAACGCGCACCTGCTGCCTCGCGCCACGCGCAGCTCCGGCACCCGCAGCTCGAAGCCCGAGGGAGCGTAGGAGAAGCGGACGCCGCGGAGCAGGATCGCGGGGTCGGGAGCGCTAGTCACGGGCTGCGGCAAAGTAGCACAGCGATCGAAGGCGCCACCGGGGCAAGTCGCCCGGGGCAACAGCCGAGCGCCAGCGGAGTCGCGGCATTCCGTCGCACCGATCCGCGCCGGCGAGGCCGGCCGCCTCGCACCCTCGGCGGGGGTAGGATCCCGCTCTACCGTCTTTCGGGGGCTCGGGCCCATGAGCCAGCTACGCTTCTACTTCTCGTTCCGCAGCCCTTACTCGTGGCTCGCGCACCACCGCCTCGCGCACACCGCAGAGCTGGCGTGGGAAGAGCTCGAGCCGGTGCCGGTCTACCCGCCGGACGAGAAGGCGCTGGCCGCGGTGGCTCCCGGCCGCACCAAGCTCGGCTACATGCGCGAGGACGTCGAGCGGATCGCCGTGGGCTACGGCCTGGCAATGCGCTGGCCGGAGGGCGCTGATCCCGACTGGAGTCGGCCCCACGCCGCGTTCCTCTACGCCCAGGCCGAGGGCCACGGCCAGGTGTTCGCCGGAGAGCTCTACGACGCGCGGTTCCGGCGCGGCGAGGACCTGGGCGATGACGGCGTGCTGCGCGCCGCGGCCGAGGTATCGGAGCTCGACCCGGAGGCGATCGCCGCTGCCGCCGACGACCCGAAGTGGCGCCAGGCGCTGTGGCCCGGCTTCGAGCGCATGCGTCACGACAAGGTGTTCGGCGTGCCGACCTTCGTGTTCGGGGACGAGCGCTTCTGGGGCCACGACCGCTTCGACTGGCTGCTGCGCGCGCTGCGCACCGCGCGCGGCCAGCAGGTCGCCGACCTGCGCGCCGACCCGTTGCGCCCGCCCCAGGGCGACTGACACGCGTCGCTCCCCTGCGGACTTCGCGATGCTCCGTCGAATGCCGAGCGCGTCGCAGCTCTTGGTCCGGTCTGCGAGCGCGGCAACTCTCTCGGCGCTGTGGCGGCTCGCGGTCACGTTCGGGACCTACCTCGTGCTCCGGCGGTTCATCCCGCCGGCAGAGATGGGTGTGTGGAGCTGGGCCGAGCCGCTGTTCCTGCTGCTTGCCCAGGTCCGCGACCTCGGCGTGCCGGGCCATGTCGTGCGGCAGCGCGAGCGCGACTACGCGGGGTACCTGCGGTTGCAGGTCGTGTGGGGCGGCGTGTTGGCGCTGCTGCTCTTCGCCGCGGCGCCGCTGTTGGCGCTGTTGTTCGAGGACCGCGACGCGTCGACGGTGCCGCTGCTCCGCCTGCTGTGCGTGTTCCTGTTCGTGCAGGGTCTGGGCTCGGTGCCGCTCACCTACTTCGAGGCCGAGCAGCGCATCGAGCGCACCATCCCGGCGGAGCTGCTGCGCAACGCCGTGTTCGCGGCGCTCTCCCTGCTGCTCGCCTGGCGCGGCTTCGGCGTCTGGAGCATCGTCGTCGCCTACACGGTCGCCGGCGCCGCCTACAGCGCGATGCTGTGGTGGTGGGCGCTGCGTCGCGGTGCCGGTGACGGTGACGGGAGCGCAGGCGCGACGCTCCGCGTCGCGCGCCACGGGTCAGGCGGCTCGACTCGAATGCTGGCGGCGGCGGCCTGGCCGCTGATGGTCATGTCGCTGCTCGAGAACGCGGTGCTCCACCTCGACCCGCTCCTGCTGGGTCTGGTCGACGAGGAGGCCACGGCACACGCGTCGCTGACGCTGTTCAGCCTCTTCTTCTTCTCGCGGCTGATCGCCGACCAGGTCGGTCGCGCGCTCTACCCGGCGCTGGTGGTGGCGCACGCGCAGCCAGCCCAGAGCTTCGAGCTCTACCGGATCGCGACGCTGTTCCTGGTGACGTTCGTGGTGCCCACCTCGTTCTTCTTCTTCTTCAACGCCCGCGCGGCGGCGCTGGTGCTCGGAGGGCCAGACTGGGTGCCGGCAGGCACCTACCTCACGGTCGCGGCGTTCGTGCCGCTGGTGCGCCCGCTCACCATGTTCGGTCGCGAGTACATGCTGGTGGTCCACCGCGACCGGCTGGTGAACCTCTACAGCCTTCTCAACCTGATCTCGCTCGGCGCTCTCGGGTGGACGCTGGTCCACACCGAGCTGGGCCCGCTCGGCATGGCGGTCGCGGGCTACTTCCCGCTCGGCGTGCTGGTGCTCGCCTGGGGGTTGCACCGCATCGACTCTTACGCCTGCCGCCGTCTGTTCCGACAGCTCCTTGGGCTCTATGCGCTCGGTGCTGTCCTCTTCGCACCGGTGGTGCTGCTTCCGGCGGCGTGGACCTGGACGCGGGTCGCGGTCTGCGTCGCGATCGCGACGCTCTACGTGGCGCTCGGTCTCGTATGGCACCGCGACGCGTATCGTCGGTTCTGGCGCGGCGAGGCCGCTCGAGACGCCGCCGCAGGGAAGGCCTCCCGGACCGCCGCGGGATCTCGCTCGACACGATGACCATGCGCCTCGACGCTGCCACCCTCGCCTTCGAAACCCGCTACCAGTGGCGGAAGCTACGGGCGCGCGCGCGGCGGGTCGACCAGCGCGTGGTCCGTCTCGTACCGGCGGGCGAGCCGCGAGAGCACGCGCTGTTCTCCTACGTGCTCGATCCCCTGCTGGACCGTGCCGCGGCTCGCGACACCTCGCACACGCATTTCTGGGAGTCGCTGTGCATGGTCGAGACGCTGCTCGAGCTCGGCTGCGCGGTCGATGCGGTGTCGTGGACGAACCGGACCCTCGCGCCCCAGCGCGACTACGGCGTGGTGCTCGACGTGCGCACCAACCTGGAGCGCTGGGCGCCACAGCTCGGCGCTGGCACGACGCGGGTCCTGCACTGCGACACCGCACACTGGTCGTTCAACAACGCCGCCGAGAGCGCGCGTCTCGACGCGCTCGAGGCGCGCCGCGGCGTCCGGCTTCGGGCCCGCCGGCAGATGCCCGAGAGCGGGTCGGATCGTGTCGCCGACGTGCTCTCTTACCTCGGCAACGACTTCACGCGCTCGACGTATCTCGCGAACCACGCGAACCACGCGAACCACGCGAACCACGCGAGCTCCGCGAGCCGGCCGCCGATGGTCAGGATTCCGGTCTCGGTCTCCCACACCTACGACTGGCCCGCCGGCAAGGACTTCGACCGGGCGCGGCACACGTTCCTGTGGCTCGGCAGCGGCGGTCTGGTGCACAAGGGGCTCGACCTGGTGCTGGAAGCGTTCGCCGAGCTCCCGCACTGCCGCCTCTTCGTCTGCGGCCCGATCTCGCGCGAGCGCGACTTCGCGCGCTGCTACCGCCGCGAGCTCTACGGCCTGCCAAACGTGAAGACCATCGGTTGGGTCGACGTCGCCTCGGAGCGCTTCCGTGCTCTGGCGCGCTGCTGCGGCGCGCTGGTCTATCCCTCGAGCTCCGAAGGCGGCGGCGCGAGCGCGTTGACCTGCATGCACGCTGGTCTCCCAGCCGTGCTCACGCACGAGGCGAGCGTCGATCTGACATCCGAGACCGGGGTGCTGTTGCGCGAGGCGACGGTCGAGGCGGTTCGCGCAGCGGTGGCCGAGATGACCGAGCGCCCGGCACGCGAGCTGGAGAGCATGTCGCGCGCGGCGTGGGAGTGGGCGCGTGCCCACCACTCGCGCGAGGTCTTCGCCGCGCGCTTTCGCGCCTTCGCCGAGGACCTGATCGCTGGTCGCTATGCGGCGAGCCCCAAGAGGACCGGAGAGTGAGCCGGGCCCAGCCGCATGGTGTTGCCGGCGGGACGCGTCAGCGGGACGAACGGCCCATCGACACACTGTTCCTGTCGCCGCACCTCGACGATGCCGTGCTCTCGTGCGGCGGCCAGATCCATCGCCGCACCGCCGCCGGCGAGCGCGTGGTGGTGGTGACGGCCTTCGCCGGCGTGCCGGAGGGCTGGCCGACACTCCTTGCCATCGAGCTGCAAGCGCTGTGGGGGTTGCCGGCCGACCCGCGCGAGGCGATCGCGGTGCGGATCGCCGAGGACGACGCGGCGCTCGCAGCTCTCGGTGCCGAGCCCGAGCGTTGGGGGCTGATCGACGCGGTGTATCGAGGCAGAGCGACCGCGTCTGGTCTCACGGACGCGAGCTACCCGACGCTGCGCTCTCTCTTCTCGGAACCTCGCGACGACGAGGACGAGAGAGGCCTCCAGCGGACGATCGCGGACCTGTTGCGCGCCCTGCCGGCCGCTCGTCGTGTCCTCGTTCCGCTGGGGGTCGGGCGGCACGTCGACCACGTCCTGGTGCGCCGCGCCGCCGAGGCGGCGTTTCCCGACGACGAGCGCGTTCGCTACTACGAGGAGCTGCCGTACGCGCGGCGATGGCTGGCGGTGCGCAGGGCGTTGCGTGGCGGCGGGTCACCGGTTCGCAGGTGGGCCCACGAGACGGTGCGTCTGGAGCCGGCGGACCTCGACGCCAAGTGCCGCGCGATTGCGTGCTACGAATCACAGCTCCGGTCGGCGTTCCGCGACGAGGCGGATCTTCGGCGGCAGGTGAAGGCCGCGTTGCGTCGCGGCGGCGAGCGCGTTTGGCGGTCGCGGTCGGGCGAAGTGGTGGCCAAGTAGCGGCGCGGAGCGGTGCGACCCCTACGGAGCGAGGGTGGAGGGCCCCCTGCCGCGGAACCACTCCACGGTGCGGGCAAGACCCTCGTCGAGACCCACCCGCGCCCGCCAGCCGAGCATACGCTCGGTCTCGTCGGCGCCGGCCGCGCGCACGACCTCGGCGGCTCGGTCGGGCAAGGTGCCGAACGGCGGCTCCTCGCCCGGGGCGAGCAGAGCGTAGAGACGACGCACCACAGCTCCGGTGGACGAGAGCTCGCCGCTGCCGAGGTCGAGGGTCCGGCCGGCCAGGCGGTCCGCGTTGGCGCCGAGGAGCACGAGACCCTCGGCGACGTCCTCGACGTAGACCCAGTCGACGCGGCGCCGTCCGCTCGCGAGCTGCACTGGCTGGCCCTCGAGCAGGCGCGTGATCACGTACGGCACCAGTTTGTCCGCGTCCTGGAGGCCGGGGCCGTAGACCATGAACACCCTTGCGACCACGGCGCCCAGTCCGTAGAGTTCGGCGAACATGCGCGCGTAACCCGACGCGGCGGCCTTGGCCGCGGCGTAGGGCGAGCACGGGGTTGCTTCGGGCGAATCCGGCTCTTCCAGCGAGCCGAGCTGCACGAAGCGTCCGCCGCCGGAATCGGCGAGGGCGTCGAGCAGGTATACCGTGCTCGCCAGGTTGGCTTCGAAGGTGGGCCGCACCAAGGACCTGTCGCGCGAACCGCGCACCACGCTCGCGAGATGGAACACCACGTCGGGAGCCGCGTCGCGCACCACCCGCTCGCACTCCGGGGCGACCGCAATGTCGGCGTGCAGCCAGTGCTGCCCCGGTATGTCTGTTGCGACCGCTCGCGCGGAGCGCGACACCGCAAAGACCTTGGCGCCCGCGGCGCCCAGCCGACGACAGAGATGCGCTCCCACGAACCCCGCCGCGCCGGTCACCAGGACCCGCGCGTGTCGTAGCGATGCCGCCGACTGCGACGGTCCGGACGAACCCACCATGAAACCAAGCGTAGTCGGGCTGGTGCTGAACTACAACGGACGCGACGTGACCCTGGAGACACTGCGCTCGTTGCTCGCGCTCGAGTACCCGAACTTGCACCTCGTGGTGGTCGACAACGGTTCGACCGACGGCTCGTTCGAGGCGATCCGCGAGGCGTTCCCGCAGGTGGAGCAAGTCCGCGTGCGCGAGAACCGCGGCATCTCCTGGGGGCTCGACCACGGCATCCAGCACGCGCTCGAGCGCGGCTGCGACTACGTCCTGCTGATGAACAACGACATCGAGGTCGATCCGGCGATGCTCGGGGAGCTCGTGGCCGCGGCCGAGGCCGACCCGAGAGCCGGCTGCGCCGGTCCGAAGTCGTACTACTTCGCGGAGCGCCGGCGCCTGTGGTCCACCGGCGGCATCCTGCGCTGGCGCGGCGACTCGGTGACCCGCGAGCGCGGCGACGGCGAGCTCGACGCGGGGCAGTACGATCGCGACGAGGAGGTCGACTATGTCAACGGCTGCGCGATGCTGGTGCGCCGCGAGGCGGTCGAGCGGACAGGCTTTTGGGATCCGGTCTACTACCTCGGGGTCGAGGACGCGGACTTCTGCGTGCGTATGAAGCGTGAGGGCTTTCGCTGCCTCTACGTGCACCGCGCCCGGCTGTGGCACCGGATCTCGCACTCGATCGGCGTGTACCGTCCGAGCCGCACCTACCACACGGGGCGCAGCACCGCGATCTTCCTGCGCAAGTACGCCACGCCCTGGCAGTGGACGACGGCGGTGGCGACGTTGCTCGCGGCGATCCCGCTCGCGGCGCTGCGCGAGCTGCCGCGCGGCAACCAGGGCGCCGCGTTGCAGAAGCTGCGCGGTTTCGTCGCGGGGCTGCGCGTCGAGCTGCCGGAGATCCCGCGTAGCTTCGACGAGCTGGTAGCAACCGAGGAGGCATAGACCGAGCCATGGGCATCCCGCGTGGCAGCGCTCGCCTGTTGATCGAGGAGGCGAAGGCGCGCCCGTTCTCGGGCAGCGTGCTCCAGCTCGGCCGGTCCTCGGTCTACTTCGGCTGGCACGACCTCGAGCGCTGGGCCCGCAAGCACGGCTTCGCCCTGGCCGCCACCGGACCGAAGCCGTCGCACGACCCGCGCCTCGCGGCTCAGGGCTGCATCGCCGACGACACCCTCTTCCACGCGCTGGGCTTCGACGAGGTGCGCAGCTGCGATCTCGAGGCTTGGGAGGGCGCCGACTATCTATTCGACCTCAACGGCGAGGTCCCAGCGGAGCTGCACGGCCGCTTCGACGCGGTGTTCGAGACCGGCACCATCGTGCAGGTGTTCGACCTGCCGCGGGTGATGGCCAACCTGCACCGGCTGCTGCGGCCCGGCGGTCGCGTCATCCACTGCGCCGTGCCATCGAACAACCACATGGACCTCGGGTTCTACATGCTGTGCCCGACGTTTTTCGCCGACTACTACCAGGCCAACGGCTACCGCATCGAGACCCAGCTCCTGTGCGAGTACTTCTCGTGGTGGCTCGACGGGCGGCTCTATACCGGCCGGTGGCGCGTCTGGGATTATCGTCCTGGCCTGCTGGATCACCTCAGCTACGGGCGCTACGGCGGCGCGCAGGCGGCGACCTTCCTGGTCGCGTCCAAGCTGGAGGAGAGCACCGGTGGCGTGACGCCGCAGCTCGGTCAGTACCGCAGCGCGTGGAACTCCTTCCGCGCCGACGGCTCGCAGGGCGCCGCGGCCGCCGTCGAGTCCGCCGACCGAGCCGCGCGCACCCGCGGCTCCGCGTTGGAACGAAGCCCGGTAGCCCGCGGCACCCACCGGCCGGTGGCGGTCGTCCTCAAGCGCCTCGCAGAGATCGCTCGCCGGCTGCTGCCGCGGGACCTGCCGACGCCGAAGATGAGGGTGTGAGGGCCTGAGGCTCCCTCTGTTCCCTCAGATCGACCGGCCGAAGTTGTGCGCGAGCAACGCCAGGTCGATGCCGTCGATGATCCCGTCGCCGTTGACGTCAGCCGCCGGGTCCCAGTTGTCGGCGCCGGGCGTGGCCCCGAACGACGCGACCAGCCGGGCCAGGTCGGCGCTGTCGACGGTACCGCTGTAGTCGAAGTCACCGTCGAGGAAATCGGTACCGTCAGCGGTGAACAGGATGATCTCGCGATCGAAGACGTTGGGCGGCGTCGCTAGGTCGCGCGCCTGCAGCCGCACCCGCACGAGCCCCTCCCACGGCACCGGCGGACTGAACGTGAGCACGCCCTGGCGCGAGGTGCCCGTGGCGAACACCCCCGTGTCGACACCGTCGACCAGGAGCTTGCTGGCGAACAGGTCGATGCCGCGGCCAAAGTCCCAGATCTCCACCCGCAGCGCGAGATCGTCGTCGACGCGCGCGTCGCCGTAGTTCGGGCGCAGCAGGCCGGGCACCGGCGGCACGGAGTCGACGCCGGTCAACACGTCGGCGAACGCGCGCGCCATCACGTCGTACCCCGCGGGGTTGGGATGGCCTACCGGATCGCCCACGATGTTCCAGTAGTACTTGCCGAACAAACCGCTCAGGCTCGAGAAGACGTGGAAGTTGTCCACCAAACGCCTGCGCACGGTACCGGCAAGGTTGCGCACCGCCTGGTTGAGCTGCTGGTTGACGATGTTGTCGTGGTCACCCTTGGCGGTGGGCAGGCGCGGGATGACTGTCGCGTGGATCGCCTCCATGCCGGCGTTCTCGGCCATCAGAGCCATCGTCGAGAGGTTGAAGAGCGTGGTCTCGAGAGAGATGAGGCGCGTGATGTCGTTGCTGCCCTCCATGAGCAGCAGCACGTCTCCGCCCTCCGCGAGGACGCTCGGAAGTCGCGCCAGCCCTTCGGGAGTTCGCTCGCCGCTCAGGCCCCGGTTGCGCACCAGCGAGCCGTTCGCCAGCAGGCTCTGCAGCCGGATCGGGTAGCCGGCGTTGGGTCCCTCCGGCACCGAGTCGCCGACGCCTTGGGTGATGCTGTCGCCAAAGGCGACGTACACGCTCTGCGCCGAGGCCTCTCCCACGCCGAGAGCTGCCGCGACGAGCGCGGTCGCAGCGAGGAACGCACGGCTGACGGGCGAGCCGCTCATTGCGGCTCCGGCTCCCAGGCTCGAAACACGCTGGATGGCGTCACGGCTCTACCGGGCGCCTGGCTCTGCCATCCAAAGCGCACGCCGTCGGCGCCCACAGCCACGATCACCGGACGCTCCACCTGCCGCGAGGGCACGCCCGCGCTGGCGACCACGCGGCGCCCTGCGACATCGATCTCCGAGACCACCCAGCGCCGCGCCGCGGTCTCTGACACTTCGAGGTAGCTGAGGATCGGTGTGGCTACGCCGCGGACGAAGCCCGGGTACAGACCGCTCGGCGTGTCGGCCAGGAAGGGGCCGCTCCACGCACCGTCCCGATACGCGGCGAGCGTGAGGCGGTACTGCACGCCGTCGAAGCGAGACCACGCCAGGATCGCGCCGTCGTGGGTCGCCGCAACCGACGGTGTGATGTCTGGCCCTTGACTGTCGCCGGCGACCCCCAGCGGCTCGCTCCAACCCTCGCTCGTGTGGACACTCCACATCACCTCGTCGTCGGAGCCGTCGAAGGCGGTCCACACCAGGAGCCAAGAGCCGTCGGCCAGCTCGGCGCCGCTCAGGCCGGTCTGCGTGCCAGCGCCCGGTGGCGACACCACCACGGGCTGCTCGAAGCCGTCGCCGGTCCACTCGGCGGCCCATACTGCGAACACCCGGGGGCTGTTGCCCTCGAGCCAGGCCACACCCCCACCCGGCTGACCGGCGAGCAGGCGGTCGCCGCCGAAGACCACGGGCATGGTGCGCAAAGCACCCGTCTGGCCGGGCGGCGTAGGCAGCTCGCGCTGGCGCTCGGCGTCTCCGGCCAGCAGGGCGAGTCGCTCGCGCCGATCGAGACCCCTCCGGCTGCCAGCCACCATCCACGCGCCGCCGCTGACCGCCAGATCGTGCGCCACAAAGGACGCATCGGTCTCGACCACTTCCGCTCGTCCGGAACCGAGCATCACGCGGGTGGTCTCCCCGCCAGTGACCACGACCACGGCCTCGGCGCCGAAGCCGTGCTGCAAAGGATCCGCGCCTGCCGCGGGACCTGGGAGGCCGAGCAGGGCAATGGCGACCACCGGGCCGAGTCGCAGCGAGAGGGCAAGGGCAGGCACTGGCTTCTTGTTCCAAGGGGGGACGTGGACAGGAAACAGATGAGAAGAACAGAATCCCCGGACCCCAGCGCGGCCGCACGAACAGCCGATCCGGCATTCTGCAGAGCACCCGACGCGGTGTCAACGCACCCCGACCGCCGCCGGCAGCGCCGACTATCATCCATGTCGTGAAGCCGAAGTACGCCAGCGTACGAGCCGTGCCGGCGATCGCGCTTTGTGCGGTCCTCTTCGGCTCCTGTGGCACACCGCCCCAACCCCACCGGGGGCCGGTCGTGCTGATCACCGTCGACGCGCTGCGCGCCGACGCAGTGGGTGCGCTCGGCGGGCCGCCGGGCCTGACACCGCATCTCGACCGGCTCGCGGCGGAATCCGAATGGGCGGAGAGATCGATCGCCGCATCGAGCTGGACCGTGCCCTCGATGGCGTCCCTGTTCACGGGGCTCCAACCTTGGAGGCACGGCAACTGGCACGCCGACCGCGCCCGCCTCGCGGAGGAGCTGGTCACTTTGCCGGAGGCGCTCCAGGCCTCCGGCTACCGCACCTTCGCGTTCCGGTCGAACACCTGGCTGCGGCCACAGTTCGGGTATGCGCAGGGCTTCGAGGTGTTCCAGTCGCTGGGCCAGGGCAAGCGCGCCGAGGCGAAGCTCGAGTCGCTCACCGGCGAGCCCGACTTCGTTTGGGTCCACGTGCTGCCGCCGCACGCGCCGTACCAGCGCTGGGCACACCTGCTAGATCGGCTGCCCGCGGGCGCGCCGGCAGAGCTGCCGGAGCGCGTGCGGGCGGCCGAGCTCGAGCGCTACTTCGACCCCGAGGCGACGCCTGCGCCGGAAGACCTCGCGCGCTTCTGGGCGCTCTACCAGCTCCACGTCGCTCACGCCGACGAGGTGGTGGGCAGGTTGCTCGACGCGCTGCGCCGCAGCGGTCGCTGGGACGAAGCGATGGTGGTGGTGACCTCCGACCACGGCGAAGAGTTCGCCGAGAATCGGCAGATCGCGCACGGCGGAAGCCTGCACCGCGTGTTGATCGAGGTGCCGCTGCTGGTCAAGCTGCCCGCGGGAAGCGGGCGCGAGCTGGCGCCGCGCGCGCGCGTGGCCAACCACCGCATCTATGCCACGGTGCTCGAGCTCTGCGGCCTGGACCCTTATGCGAACGGCGATGGCGTGCTGCCGAGCCTGTTCGAGCCCAGCGACCCGCCGGCGCTCTCCGAGCTCTACTACGGCAACGGCGTCAACTCCTTCTCGCTGGTGGAGCAGGAGAGGCAGATCGTGGTGACCAGCCGCTTCGCGACCCCGGAGCCCGGGTACTTCGCGGCGCGACGCCAGGCGCTCGGCCTGCCGGACGGGCTGTCGAACGAGGAGCCCGCCGCTCTCTTCGCGCGGCTGCGCGCCGCCTTCTTGACCTCGCCGCCGCTGCAAGGCGTCGAAGGATCCGAGCCCATCGTGGCGCTCGCGCGATGGGATGTCGATCGCGAAGGGTCGCCGCCCGAGGAAGCCGAGGCAGCCGCAGCGCCGGGCACGCTCTTCCGACGCGTCGCGGAGGAGTGGGAGCGCTGGAACGGCGAGGAGGTCGTCCCGGCGTCCTTGGCGCCACCTGCCGAGGTCGAGCTGTCACCCGCGGAGCGGGAGCAGCTCGAAGCTCTCGGCTACGTGGTGGGCGATCGCTGAGGCCGCACGGGCCTCGATTGGGTCTCCGCCACGCGGGCACCATGGCTTCTGGCACGATGCTTGCTGCCTTGCTGGAGTACTTGGGTGATGCGCTTCGGGCTGTCCTCGCGCACCCTGCGAGAAAGCTGTAGCGCGACGCCAGGAGCGGCGGAGCCTCCTCCGCGGCATGTGGCCAGTTGAAGGAACATCCCAAGAGATCGGTAAGAAGTCGCCGTGGACGGACAAGGCGTCTGCGGCGCAACGTGTTGGCGCTCGTGAAGAGCGAGAGTTAGGAAGAGGAGGGGAACCATGAAAAGCGAAGTTCGACATCTTTCCGGGCGCGGCGCGATCCGCGCTGCCACGCTTGGCCTCACGTTCTTGGTCGGCATCGCGGGCGCCGCCGCGGCACAGCGGCAGGGCGTGGCGCGAGGCCACGACGATTCCCGGGGAGGGCCTCGCATCGGCCAACTCCAGGTGACCATAGAAGACCTCGACACCGGCACCTGGCTGCAGCCCATCGCGCCCAAGGACGTCGCCGTCATCCGCGTGGGTCAGCGGGTCCGGCTGCGCATGACAGCTCTTCCCGTCGGCGCAGGAGCAGGTACCCGCTACCCCAGCACCCGGTTCAACCCGAACCAGTCGCGCTACCTGCGCATCGACAAGCTGAATCCCGAGGTGGGCACGATCCTGGTCACGGGTCTGCAACCGCACGGAGCGACCGGCGCGGTGCCGATCATCTACGAGATCCTCGAGCCGTGGCCCATGGCCGACGAGCTGCGCAGCGCGCGTATCTACGTCAAGGTCGTCGCGGATGCGCAGCCGCCCACACCGGAGCCGCAGCCGATCGTGCGCGGCAGCGTCGTGTTCTTCCAGGACGATGACTTCCGCGGTGGCAGCCAGGAGTTCTGGGAGGGCGTCGACCGGATGGCAGGGACGCAGATCGGCAACGACTCCGTCAGCTCCCTGCGCGTGAGCCCGGGTTGCAGCGTCCATCTGTACGAGCACGAGTTGTTCCGGGGCCGCGTGACCGTAGTCACCAGCGACACCCGAACCCTGCGTGGAAGCACGGTCGGCAACGACACGGTGTCCTCGTTCCGTCTCGACTGCAGCGCGATGGGCGCGGGCCGTGGCGTGACCCTCTTCGCCGACGACAGCTTCCGGGGCTCCTCCGAGAAGTTCCTCGCGGACGCCAGCGATCTCGGGGACTACCCGAGGATCGGCAACGACCGCGCGTCGTCGGTGCGAGTCGATCCTGGCTGCGAGGCCTGGCTCTTCGACGACGCCGGCTTCGGCGGCACCTCGTTGTACGTCACGGGTGACGTGCCCGCGCTGGCCCGCACCACGCTCGGCAACGATCGAGCGTCCTCGTTGCGGGTGCGCTGCAACAACTGAGCGATGGACGAACGGGGGCGGCGGCCACCGCCGCCCCTGTGACTCTCAGCGGTCGCCGGCCTCGTCGACGTATCCCAGGGCTCGCAACGCGCGAAGCTCCTGCTCGCTCTTGGGAGCGACCGGGGCGGTCGCCGCGGGCTCGCGCATCCACTCGACCAGGGACCGCCGGAGGCGGGCCAGCTCTGGATGATCCGCCGCCGCCAGGTTGCGGGTCTCGAGTGGATCGGCGAGTAGGTCGTAGAGCTCCCAGTTGCGAATCGACTCGGTTCGGCCGCCGCGCGCCGGACGGTAGATCGCCTTGAAGCGCTCGTCCTGCACGGTGCGGAAGTGACGCCTCCCTCGACCGGCGTCGGCGAAGGCGAGTCGCCCCGCGGCGTCGGCAGGCGACCCTCCCCCGCGCATCAGCGGCCACAGACTCTCACCCTCCAGCAACGCGCGCACCTCGAGGTCCTCGCCGGGCAGGATCCAGTCGAGCAGGGTCGGGAAGAGGTCCAATAGCTCGACCGGCGGGGTCACCCTGGCACCGGCCGGCACGCTGGGGCCCAGTATCGCGAGTGGCACGTGCGACGCGGTGTTGTACGGCAGCGGCCCGTGCTCGAAGAAGAGATCGTGCTCGCCGAGACTCTCACCGTGATCGGCGGTGAACACCACCGCCGCCTGGTCCAGCAGCTCCAGCTCCTCGTCGAGCAGTACCAAGAGCGCCGCCACGTGCCGATCGACCACCTCGACGTTGGCGTCGTACTGCGCCACGTAGAAGCGCAAGTCGTCGTGCTCGCCGATCGCCTTGCCCGGCTCGTCGAGGACCGGAGCGACTTTCTGCGGAGCAGAGGCGAAGACCGGGTCTCCTAGAAACTCGTTGTCGACGCCTGCCGGTAGCACGTAGGGCGCGTGCGGATCCGAGTAGTGGATCCAGGCGAAGAGCCTCTCGGCGCTCGAATGACGGCGCAGCACCTCGAAGGCCGCGTCGTTCACTCGACCGGCCCACAGCGCGGCTCGAAACGCCGTGGGGTCGTCGGTGAGACCCTCGCCCCACACCTCGACGTACTCGTCGTAGCCGCGATCCCAGCCGAGCTGGCGTGAGAGGACCGGGTTCGATATCACCGCGACCGTGGTGAACCCCCGCTCGCGCAGGACCTCGGGAAGGATCACGATCGACTCCGGCACCGAGAGCGCGGCCTTGTGAGTGAGCCCGGTCGACTGCGGGTAACGGCCGCTGAACAACGACGCGAAGGAAGCGCCGGTCTTCGGCCACTGGGCGATGGCCCGCTCGAACACCATGCCTCCGGCCGCCACGGCATCGAGCCTGGGCGTCGTCGCGCGCGGATAACCGTGGAGGCTGGTGTGGTCCGCGCGCAGCGTGTCGACGGTGATCAGGAATAGGTGGCGCGGGATCTCGGACGCCGAGCCGCCGGCGGCAACGGCAGCCGGCTCGCGCCGCCCCTCGCAGGAAGCGAGGGTGAGAACCAGAACGGCGGCGAGGAACGGGAGACGCGGGTGGGGTCGTGCGGGCTGAGTCATCTCGCGAGCGGCGCGGTCCGCGCGAAGGTATCACCGCGGCCACGCCGGGTCGCGGGGAGGCCCGCGCGGAGGCGCGGGGAGGCCCGCACGGAGGCGCGGGGTTCTGTCTCGTAACATCTACGCCCATGCCGCGCAGTGTGACGCTGACGCTCCTCGCCGTCGGCCTGTTCCTGGTGTTGCTTCCGCTCGCCCTCGGGAAGCCCGGTCTGCCGCCGGCGCTCAAGGCGGACGAGGCCGCCTACTACCTGATGGCGGAGAGCCTGGTTCACGACCGTGACCTGCGATTCGGCACCGAGGACAGCGAGCGCCTCTTCCACGACTTCCATTTCCGGCCAGCCCGCAACGTCATCCTGCTCAGCGACGACGGCTGGCGCACCGCCCGCTACGGCAAGCCGCTGATCTATCCGCTGCTGGCGGCACCGTGGGTCGCGCTGTTCGGGTCGAACGGCATGGTTTCGTTCAACGCCCTGCTGTTGGTCGGTCTGGTCCTGCTCGGCACTCGCTATCTGGCGCGCTACAACGAACCGTGGCTGGCGGCGCTCTTCGCGTCGGGGTTCTTCCTGGCGAGCACGCTCTTCGCCTACGTGTTCTGGCTCCAGCCCGAGATGCTCAACGCCTTCTGCGTGGGTGCCGCGCTCTATCTCGGTCTGCCGATCCACGAAAGCGACACGCCCGATTCGCCGCGCCTGGCCGGCGACAACGCGCGTGCGGTGCGCAGCCCGGGGATTCCGCGGCTCGTGCTCTCGGGGGCGTTGCTGGCGATCGCGATCTACAACAAGCCGATGCTGGTCGTGCTCGCCTTGCCGATCGTCGGCGCGCCCCTGCTGCGCGGACGGCGCCCGCTCGAGCGGTTGCGACCGGCCCTGGCCTGGGGTGCGGGCTGCACGCTAGCGCTCGGCGCGATGGCGCTGCTCTCGGTGGCCCTGCTGGGCCATCCCACGCCCTACCTCGGGGCACAGGCCCGCCAGGGTGTGACGCTCTGCGGTCCCGGCGAGATGCCGGCGGGTGTCGTCGCCGCGCGCGCGGAGGTGGAGCGAGCGGGCGAGCCCGAGACCGCGACCGAAACCGCAGCCGTAGCCGTAGCCGCGCCGCAGGACCCGGCAGCGGCCGACGCGCCCCCCGAGGCGGTGGAACAGGTCGCGCCGGAGCCGGCGTCGAGCAACAGCTTCCGTTGGCTGGTGCGGGTTCCCGAGATCCACTGGGGCAAGCTGGTCGAGAACGTCGGCTACTTCCTCTGGGGCCGGCACACCGGCCTGCTGCCCTACTTTCCGTTCGTCGGCCTCGCGCTCCTGCTCTACCTGCGCTTCTCGCGCACGCTCGAGCGCGGCCTGCTGCTGCTGGCGCTGCTGGCGATCGCCGCTTTCTTCCTGGTGTTCATCGCCTGGAACTGGCACGGCGGCGGCGGCTTCGTGGGCAATCGCTACTACGTCAACGCCATCCCCGGCTTCCTGTTCCTGGTCACCGCGATCCGCCCGGCGTGGCTCGCGACGCTGGGCTTCGCCGCGTCGGGCCTCCTGCTCGGCCCGATGCTGCTGACGCCGTTCGGATCAGGCGTGCCCGAGCCGACGCTGCAGTCGCACACGCGCGACTTTCCGCTGCGCAAGCTGCCGCTCGAGCTGTCGCTGCGCAACGTGCCGGGATACCACACCGTCCCGCTGGGCGGGCTGCGCATCGTCGGGCGGCAGGACCAGTGGCTGCCGCAGGGTCCGAGCCTGTTGGTGGCAGGCGCCGACCGAGTCGAGCTCCTGCTGCTCTCGCTGGAGCCGCAGCTCGAGGAGACCGTGATCAGCGTCGAGTCGCCTGCCGGCGGGCGCGTGCGCATCGACCTGGGCGGCGACGCGCAGGTGCTCGACATGCAGCCGGGCGAGACCCGTCAGGTGACCCTCCACCCGGGACGCGCAGGCCGCCGCTACTCGCCGACCAACGTGCTGTGGTGGGTCGCGAAGCTCACGGTGGAGGCCGAAGGCGGCAAGCTCCTGCCGTGGACGCGCTACTTCCCGCAGTCCGAGTGCTCGCAGTTCGCCTACAACCCGCAGATCGAGGAGACCTTCTACACCGGCGCGGTGTTGCGGCTGTTGGGACCGCGAGCCTTCCTGGAACGGGATCTCTACGCGGCCCGCTGGGAGGAGGTCGAGCTGCCGGATCGTGTCGCCGCCGGGGAGCGCTTCGTGGTGCGAGCGCGCGTCATGAACGCGAGCGCGGCCTCCTGGCAGGGCTTCGGCTCGGCGCAGGTCCACCTCACCTACCGTTGGCTCGACAGCAACGGCGAGCAGGTCGCACCCGAAGGGCTGCGCACCGCTCTGCCGCACGACATCGGTGCCGGCGACAGGGTGGAGGTCGCGATGGACGTCGATGCGCCGAAGCAGGCCGGGTCCTACACCCTCGAGCTCGAGCCGGTATTGGAGTTCGTCGCGTGGTTCTCGGAGCGCGATCCCGGCGCGGTGCGGCGGATCGCGGTCGAGGTGGAGGAGCGTTGAGAGGCAACGGGTGACCATGAGCCTGCTCCCCCTCGGCCTCAACGGCTACTTCCCGTCGCACGGACGCCAGACCATGTGCTTCCTGTGGACGGACGACGCCGCGGGCGGCGTGCCGCTGCTGCTCGACGCCGGCACGGGTCTGGGGCGCTTGCGCGAAGAGCGGGTGCGAGCCTGTCTCGAGGGAGTCGAGCGACTCGACATCGTCCTCACCCACTACCACCTAGACCACACCGTCGGCCTCACCTACCTGAGCGCGGCGTGGGGGCGCGCGGTGCGTATCCTCGCGCCGGCGCCGCCGCTGGTCGACTTCCCGCCCGCCGTGGCGCTCGGCCGCCTCGTTGGGCCCCCGCTCTTCCCGCTGACGCTCGATGAGTACCCGACGCCTGTCGAGCTCTGCTCGTACTCCGATGGCGACGAGCTCTCCGCGCTGCTCGGGCGACCCGTCGCCGTGCGGCGCCAACAGCACCTCGGCGGGTCGGTGGGCCTGAGGCTCGGGGAGCTCGCCTACGTCACCGACACCGAAGCCGACCCCGCGACCGTAGAGCTCGCGCAGGACGCCCGCCTGCTGCTGCACGAGGTCTGGCTGAGCGGCGCCGAAGCGGAGCGGAACGCGCGTCAGCTCGCGGGACACTCAGCGGTCACGGCCGTGGCGGAGATCGCCGCGCATGCAGGTGTCGCGGTGCTCGCCCCGGTGCACCACCATCCACTGCGGGACCCGGCGCGCCTCGATGAGCTCTACGGCGAGCTGCGCGCCGCGGCGGTGGTTCCCGTGGTGCGGCTCGAGGAAGGCGAAGCGTACGAGCTCGAGTGACCGGCGAGCTCGCTCGGTCGCGACCCGCGGCTATCCGCGGCGGCTACCAGCGCCTCGACATCGCAGCCACCAGGTCGTCGGCAGTGCCGATGTCGAGGTACTCGCCCCCGTCGAAACGCACTCCCTCGACCCGGAGCCCGCGCGCGATCGCCGCGCCCAAGACTTCGCCGACGTGGAGCGGCGCGCGAGGCGCGGCAGCGGCCGCCTTGACCAGCACCTCCGTGAAACGCGGTCGCCAGACGGCGATCGACCAGGTGTAGCGGAGACCGCGCGGCGGCTGCTTGATCACCAGCTCGCGCACCACGACCGCGCCCGCTTCCTCGCCCGTGTCGTCGATCCCCACCATGTCGGTCTTCTCGCACCGATCGGTCGGAAAGAGGCCGAGGACGACGTCCGCGGCGCCGGCCTCGAGACGGTCCAGCGTGGCCGAGTACGCGTCGAGCGGCGAGAACAGGATGTCGGGGAAGCCCAGGGCGACCACCGATTCGCCCAAGAAGGGCACCGCGCGAGCGAGCGAGTGCACCGGGCTCGGGGTCTCCTCGATCACCACGTACGCGAGGTCGACGCCGCAGTCGAGCGTGCCGAGAGCGCGCGGCACATCCCACTTGTCGGCGCGCACCACCACGATGGCCCGCTCCACGCCCGCCATCGAGAAGGCGTCGAGCAGGCGGGCCATCACCGGCCGCACGGCTGCGCCGTCTCCAGCGCGGTCTCGCGACCCGTCGCGCACCGGCAGCGGGAGGATCTCCTTGCTGCAAGGCAGGGCGCCCAACCGCGTCGCGCTGCCGGCGGCAGGCACCAACCCCACGACGCCGCTGCGTCCAGCCCGTAGGCGCGAGCCCCCGCGGCGCGCGGCCCCACGGGGTCTCGAGCGGCTCGCCAGGGACGCGGCAGGAGGCTTCGACATGGCGGGTACGATACGCGACGATCGACGGCGCTTCCGACGCGCGCCGGCGTGCTCGCCTCGACGAACCCACGATCCCCAGGAACCGCTCGAAATGTTCGGCCACGTCAGACAGGACTACGCGCGACTCGCCGCGTACCGCGGCCGGCACGGCTTGGCCTTCCTGCTCGGCACGCTGCTGTTCGACAACGGCTTCCAGGCGGTGCTGCTGTATCGCCTCGCTCGCTGGCTCAAGCGCGCGCGCATTCCGGTGCTGCCGGCCTGCTGCTGGCGCCTCGCCATCTTCTGCACCGGCGCCGACGTCAACCCCAACGCCCAGCTCGGCCCAGGGCTCGTGATCAGCCACGGCGTCGGGCTGGTGGTCGGCGGCGACGTGGTGGCGGGTCGCGACCTGCTACTGCACCACGGAGTGACGCTCGGAGCGCCCACACCGGGGCGGATCGCGCAGACGCCGCGCTTTGGTGACGGCGTTTCGATCGGCGCCGGCACCCTCGTCCTCGGCGCGGTGATGGTCGGCGATGGCGCCTTCCTGGGTGCCGGCGTTCTGGTCGCGCGCGACGTGCCGCCGCGCGCCAAGGTCACCGTGGCGGCCGCGCCGCAGGTCACCCTCGCGGGCGCCGCCGACCCCTAGGTCGCCACGGGCACCCCAGAACCCAGGCGGCGGTCAGGCCTGGCTCGCGCCCTCTCCTTCGTACCCCGGGGTCATGCCGTCGAGCTTGGCGAGCAGCACGATCAGGTCCTCGACGCGCGAGCTGTAGCCCCACTCGTTGTCGTACCAGGCGATCACCTTGACCATGCTGCCACCCATCACCTGGGTGAGCAGCGAGTCGAAGATGCTCGAGTGGCTGTTGCCGACGATGTCGCTGGAGACGATCGGGTCGATGCCGTACTGGAGGATGCGCCGCATGGGGCCTTCGGCGGCGGCCTTCATGGCGGCGTTGATCTCTTCGATCGTGACGTCGCGCTCCAGCTCCACGGTGAGGTCGACCACGCTGCCGTCGGGCACCGGCACGCGAAACGCGAGACCGTCGAGCTTGCCCTCGAGCTCCGGGATCACCTTCCCGATCGCGCGCGCCGCACCGGTGGACGTCGGAATGATGTTCATCGCGGCATTGCGCGAGCGCCGGAAATCCTCGTGCGGCGTATCGACCAGTCGCTGGTCCGCAGTGTAGGCGTGCACCGTGGTCAGGAGACCGCGGCGAATGCCGAAGGAGTCGTGCAGCACCTTCGCCAGGGGCGCCGCGCAGTTCGTGGTGCAGCTCGCGTTGCTGATGATGCGCGAGCCTTTGTCGACCACGTGGTCGTTGACACCGAGGACCACCGTGCTCTCCAGGTAGTCCTTGGTCGGCACCGTGACCACGACGCGCCTGGCCCCGGCCTCGAGGTGGTCGTCGAGCTCCGAGAGCTTGCGGAATCGACCGGTGCTCTCGATCACGTAGTCCACCCCGAGCTCCTTCCACGGCAGCTTCGCCGGCTCCGGCTCCGAGAGCACTTCGAAGGGGTCGCCGTCGATCCACATCCTGCCGTCCTTCAGGAACGCTTCGCCGGGATAGGGCCCGTGCACGGTGTCGTAACGGAAGGCGTACACCAGCGCCTCGGGATCGGTGAGGTCGTTGATCGCCGCGACATCGAACAGCTGGCGCGTCTTGGCGCTGCGCATCACCATCCTGCCGATGCGGCCGAAACCGTTGATCGCGATCCTGGGAACTGCCATGCCACCTCCTGCCCGCACCGTCGTCGGTACCTTCCGAGACGAAGGCCCAGTATAGGCGCGTCGCTCGGTAGACTCACCGCCCCGGCGAGCGGGATCGCGACGGTGAGTGCCCCGCGAGCGCCCACCCGCTGCTCCGATCGGTGCGAGCACGATGCAACCGCCGAGCAACCTGCCCGACCCGCACGCCGCCTTCCTGGAGGGCGCTTTGCGCGTGCTGTCCGGCGACGAGCGCCTGGTCGGCGTCGCGGCGGGCGGCTCCTACCGCGACGGCGCTATGGACGAGTGGAGCGATCTAGATCTGGTGATCGCTGTCGAGCCGTCGGACTACGAGGCGGTGCTCGCCGCACGCACCGAGATCGCCGCCTCGATGGGCCCGCTGCTAGCGGCCTTCACCGGCGAGCACGTGGGCGAGCCGCGTCTCCTGATCTGCCTCTATGGCCCGCCGGCGCTTCACGTCGATCTCAAGTTCGTGAGCCTCGAGGACGCCGCCGAACGCGTGGAGGATCCTGTAGTGCTGTGGGAGCGCGACGGTCGGCTGAGCGCGACGTTGCGCGCCGGCGAGGCGTGTTACCCAGAGCCGGACCTGCAGTGGATAGAGGACCGTTTCTGGGTGTGGGTCCACTACGGAGCGACCAAGATCGGTCGTGGCGAGCTCTGGGAGGCGCTCGACTTCCTCGGCTTCCTGCGCTCCCGCGTGCTCGGACCGCTCGCTCTCCAGACGCGCGGCGCGCGCCCCACGGGTGTACGCCGGCTCGAGCAACACGCGCCCGACCTATCTGCGATGCTGCGGCGCACGCTGGCTACTCACGAGAAGAGCTCGTGTTGCCGCGCTCTCGAGACCACCGTCGAGCTCTACCTGCGCCTGCGCGAGGAGCTCGATCGCGGCGCGCTGGAACGGCGCGACGTCGCGGAGCAGGCGGCGACGCGGTATCTCGCCGAGGTCGCGCGAAGGGGCGCGCCGAAGCCGGCGCGTTAAGCGGCGCGCCATCGCTGCCGCGTTGAGTAGCGCGCCGTAGCCGGCGCGTTTGACCGTTGGTGATGCGCGCCTCGCTTCAACGTGCCGGGTCGAACGTACGGCGCACTCCGAACACCAGAGCCCCCAGCCCCAGCACCAGGGTGCCCGACACCACCGACGCGATCGGCAGTGTGAACGCGAGCACGCGACAACCCAGCAGGCCGCAGGCCGCCACCCACGACGGCCAGCGGCGCTCGCCCGGTGCGAGGGTCAACGCCGCGGCGTTCGCGACGCCGTAGGAGGTCAACACCGCGAACGAGCTGAAGCCGATTGCCGAGCGCACGTCTGCCGTAGCGGCGACCGCGGCGACCACGAGCCCGACGACGATCTCGGCCCGATGCGGCACCATGTAGCGCGGATGCACGGCCGCGAGCCAGTGCGGCAGGTCGCGGTTCGCCGCCATCGCGAACGTCGTGCGACTGACCCCGACGATCAGCGACAGCAGCACCCCCAAGGACGCCACGGTGGCGCCGATCCGCACCGCCGGCGCGAGCGCGGACAGCCGACCGGCCTCGACCGCGGTGGCCAACGGCGCCGGCGAGCTGGCGAGCGCCTCGGCGCCTGATGCGAGCACCGACCGCCAGCGGTCGAGCGTGGTCCGGCGCCGCGTAACCGGCGAAGGTCATCGCCATCGCGGCGCAGCTCGCTAGCTTCCCGATCACGAAGCCCCAGCCGGCCAAGCGGCCCCACAACGCGCCGAGGCGCTTGCGTCCGTACACATAGGCCCCGCCCGACTCGGGATGGACGGCGGCGAGCTGCGCCGAGGATGCCGCGTTGCAGTAGGCGACGCCGGCTGCGATCAGGAGCCCGAGCAGGAGCCCCGACCCCGCGGCCCGCGCTGCGGGACCTATGGCCGCGAACACGCCGGCGCCGATCATCGAGCCGAGCCCGATCACGACCGCGTCGGTGAGACCGAGCCGCCGGGCGAGCCGTGTGGGCTCGGCCGGCGAGACTGCGGGACCCGATCGCGTTCCCATGACGATCCGCATTCGGGGCGCCGAAGAACCTCAGGCGCCCGCGGCCCGGGATCTACTGTATGTAGCCCAGGTCCCGGAGCTGCTGCAGCCGCTCCTCGTCCAGGCTCTCAGCTTCGCCTTCCCCACTGGCGGCGGCGCCCATGCGTCGTTGCCACTCTTCGAGGCGGCGCAACATCACGGCGGTCTTTTGCGGCTCCGCCGCGGCGAGGTCGTGCTGCTCGAGCGGATCGGCGAGGAGGTGATACAGCTCGACCCGATAGGGCGACGCTGCGCCGGCAGTGTCGTCGGCTTCGACCTCCGCGTCGTCAGCCGCGTCGGCCACATCGTTCGGCGCCGCGGGGATACGGTGCGCGACCAGGCGATAGCCCGCCATCGCCATGGCGAGCGCGCCGTCCGGCCGAGCCCAGTCGCTGAACGCCACGTAAGGCGGGCGGCCCTGGCCGCGCAGCCAGGGCACGAGGCTGCTGCCCTGCATCTCGTTGGGCACCGCGACGCCGGTGAGGTCGAGCAGCGTCGGCGCGAGGTCCGCGGTCTGGACGACGCGCTCCACCGGTTGCGCAGCAAGAGAGCCGGGCAACCGCATCAGGAACGGCACGCGAGTGGTCGTCGAGTACACGCCCTCGTTGAGTGTCGCGCCGTGCTCGCCGAGCTCCTGGCCGTGGTCGGAGATCACCACCACGGTCGCGCGCTCGAGCACGCCCAGCTCGCGCAGCCGGTCGAGGAAAGCACCGAGGGTGTCGTCGATCGCGCGCAGCTCCGCGTCGTACAGCGCAGCGGCGTAGGCGAGGTCGCCGTTCGCCGGGGCTTCGCCGCCGAGCGAGCTCGTGAGCGAAGCGAGAGCTCGCAGCGTCGGCTCGAAGCCGGCAGTCGCCGGTGCCGCGTCAGCCGCGACCAGCTCGCGCGCCGACGCGGGCGGCGCGAACGGAGGCAGCGCATCGGAACCGTGCAGGAGCAGGAAGAAGGGCTCGGCGTCCCCGGCACGATCCTCGAGCCAAGCGGCGGCCTTGGCGGCCGATTCCGCGAAGCCCTTGCCGCGACCATCCTCGTACACCTCGAAGCCCTGGTCGAAGCCGAACCCCGCAGACAGGTAGCCGCCGTCGACGAACGCCGCGGTCCGCCAGCCCGCGGCGCGCAACAGCTCGGCGAGCGTGTCGACCTCCGCGGGCAGCGGAGCGCTCTCGGAGAGCTGGCCGTTCCCGGCCGGGTAACGACCGGTCAGGATCGAGCCCTGCGCCGGCACGCCGTCCGGTGAGCTGGCGAACGTCCACTCGAAGCGCAGCGACTCGGCGGCGAGCGCGTCGAAGCGCGGGCTGGTCGGCCGCTCGAAGCCGTAGGCCCCGAGCCGGTCGGCGCGCACGGATGACAGGTCGACCAGCACGATTGGGTGCGGCCCGAGCGCGAAGGGGTCGTCGTCGCCGCCGCAGGCGCTGGAAAGCACTGCGGCCGTGGTCAACAGCGCGAGCAGGGTGGAACGTGGTCTCATCGATCGATCACTCTACCGCCTCGAGGCGCAGCATGGCTCGCGCCTCCGCGGGCGACGCGACCTCACGCCCCGCCTCCCGCGCGCACCGAGCGAGCGCCTCGATCAGCGCGCCGTTGCCGCTCGCGCGCGAGCCGTCGGGCAGGTAGAAGGTGTCCTCGAGACCGGTGCGCAGCGCGCCGCCCCGCTCCGCGGCCCGGCGGTGCAACGGCCAGACCTCCTCGCGCCCGATCGCGGTCACCTGCCAGTGCGTGTCCGGCTCCCGGTAGCGCAGCAGCAGCTCGAGCAGGTCGGGGTCGGCGGGCATGCCGGAGGCGACGCCCATCACGAAGTTGTAGTTCGGCACGTCGACCATGCCGGCGTCGCGGAACAGCGCAATGGAGCGTGCGATGCCGACGTCGAAGCACTCGAACTCGGGGCGCGTGCCACACTCTGCCATTGCGCGCAGCATCTCCTGGACCTTGTCGACCGGGTTGTCGAAGAGCATCGGCGGCCAGGCCCAGGACCCGTCGCGGCGGGTCTTGAGGTAGTTGAGACTGCCCGCGTTGCACGCGGCTATCTCCGGACGTACGCGACGCAGGCAGGCGATCGGCTCCGACACGTCGCGACCGAAGACGCCGGTGGTCATGTTGACCACGATGCCGGGACACGCCTCGCGAATCGCATCGACGATCGCCGCCGCGACCGCGGGATCCCAGCTCGCGAGGTGACCCTGGCCTGGCTCCTGACGGCGGAAGTGCACGTGCACGATCGCAGCGCCCGCGTCGTACGCTTCGCGGCTCGACCGCGCCATCTCCTCGACCGTCACCGGTACGGGGTGCTGGCGCGGGTCGGTGAGCACCCCGGTGACCGCGCAGGTGAGTATGGCCTTCTCGGTAGTCATGTGGGCTCTTCCATGGACCAAACGAGTCACTCTGAACTGGTCCCCCGGCTCGCTTCGATCCAGCCGAGCCGACGCCGGTGCGGCACGTGCTCGCCCGAGCGCACCGCGATCTCGACCAGCACGCCGTCGAACGGGGCGCGTACGCGCGCCTCGAGCTTCATCGCCTCGAGCACGAAGAGCGACTGCCCGGCGGAAACCGACTCGCCGGCGACGGCCAGCACCTGGGTGACCTGGCCCGCCATCGGTGCGAGCAGCACCCCGGGGTCGTCCTCGGCCGCAGCGGCCCGTGCCCGGCGGCGCGCCAGCACGGAGCGGCCGCAGCGTTGGGCGAAGGCCACGGCCGGCGGACGACCAGCAGGCGACCCTTCGACCCAAACCACCGCTGCCTCGCGCTCGCTGTGCGCCTCGACGCCCCAGCGGACCGCGAGCGAGCACAGCTCGCCGCCGCCCACGGTCTCGAGGGTCGCACTCAGAAGGAGCTCGACCTCGATCGGGAAGGCGGCCGCGCCAACGGCTTCGCCGCTGCCGAGAGTGACCGCGAAGCACGGGCGACCGCTGGCGAGCGGCTGGATCCGCGCCTCGGCCCTGATGCCGCCCCGCTCGACACCGTCGAGCTCGTAGGGCACGTACGCCGGCAGCGGCACCGCGCTGCTCCACGGTGCGATTCCGCGCGCCCACGCGCCGACGTAGCCCGCCAGAGCGAGCGCGCACAGCGCGGTGCACCGCGAGTCCTCCTCGGTCGCCTCGCGCCAGTCCTCGACGAACGCCGGCAGCGTCGCGGTGTCCGGCGCGCCAGCCGCCGGCGATGCGAAGGCCGGCGAGCGCAGGTAGTCCACGAGGAAATCGCGATTGGTGACCAACCCGCACACCACGGTGCGTTCCAGCGCGTCGATCAGGCGCCGCCGCGCCTCCTCTCGATCGGCGCCGTGCGCTACGACCTTCGCGACCATCGGGTCGTAGTGCGCGGGAACTTCGACACCGTCGCGCAGCGCGGTCTCCCAGCGCACGCCGGAACCCGCCGCCGGCCGGAAGAGCTCGGCGCGCCCCGGCCGCGGTGCGAAACCGTGTGCCGGGTCCTCGGCGTAGAGGCGCGCCTCGATCGCGTGGCCGCGCGGTACGAGCTCCCGCTGGTCGAAGGGCAAGCGCTCGCCGCGTGCGACGCGGAGTTGCCACTCCACCAGGTCGACCCCGAGCACCTCCTCGGTCACCGGGTGCTCGACCTGCAGCCGCGTATTGACCTCCAGGAAGTAGACGTCCTCGCCATGCACCAGCATCTCGACCGTGCCCGCGCCGAGGTAGCCGACCTCGCGCGCGACCGAGAGCGCCGCCTGGTAGAGCCGCTCGCGGAGGGCCGGGGCGAGACCAGGGGCAGGCGCCTCCTCCACCACCTTCTGGTGGCGACGCTGCGACGAGCAGTCGCGCTCGCCGAGGTGGAGCACCGCGCCGTGCGCGTCGGCGAGCACCTGCACCTCGACGTGGCGCGCGCCGTCGAGCGCTCGCTCGAGCAGCAGGCGCGCGTCGCCGAATGCGGCAAGCGCCTCGGCCGACGCGGCGGTGATCGCCTCGCGCAGGGCGTCGGGCTCCTCCACCCGACGCATGCCGCGACCGCCGCCGCCTGCCGCCGCCTTGACCAGGAGAGGAAACCCGAGACGCGCCGCCTCTTCGCGCGGCTCGACCGCACCAGGAGAGACCTCGATGCCCGGGATCACCGGCACGCCGGCCCGGCGCGCGACATCTTTCGCGCGACCCTTGTCGGCGAGCGTTCGCACTGTCTCCGCGCGCGGCCCCACGAACACCAGACCCGCAGCGACCGTCGCCTCGACCAGCTCGGGGCTCTCCGCCAGGAACCCGTAGCCTGGATGAATCGCCTCCGCGCGCAGCCGCAAAGCGGCCTCGATCACGCGCTCGACCGATAGGTACGACGAACGCGCGTCCGCCGCTCCGAGCCGGCAGGAAGCCGCCATCGCGTCCAGGTGCGGCGAGCCCTGGTCCGCGTCGCTCCAGACACCGAGCGGCACGATGCCGAGCTTCGCGGCAGCGCGCGCGATGCGTATTGCCACCTCGCCGCGGTTGGCTACCAGCACCCGCTCGAACGGGCGCGCCGCGGGCTCCCGCTCGCCAAGGCTGCTCACTCCTCGGGTCCCGCCCAGCGCGGCGGCCGCCGCTCCAGGAACGCCGCGATGCCCTCGGGCGCTTCGTCGCTGATCGCCTCGACGAACGCGACGGCGGCCTGGTCGAGCACCCGCTCGACCGTCGAGCGATCGCCGGCGACGATCTGCTCCAGCAGCGCCTTGGTGCGCGCGACCGCTCTCGGCGCGCAGCGCGCGACCTGGGCGACGATCTCCGCGACCCGTGCTTCCAGCGCGCCGTCGTCCGGCACCACCTCGTGCACCAGGCCCGCCGCGGATGCCTGGCGCGCGTCGAGCACGCTGCCCGTGAGCATCAGCCGTCGCGCCAGCGTGCCACCCACTCGCTCGTAGAGGAACGGCGCGATCTGCGCCGGTACCAGGCCCAGCGTCACCTCCGGCGTGCCGAGGCGCGCGTTCTCGGTCGCGACGGCAACATCGCTGATGCACGCCAGACCCATGCCGCCGCCCATCGCCGAGCCCTCGATCGCCGCGATCACCACCTGAGGCAGCGCACGCAGCTCGAGCAGCAGCGATCCGAACTCTCGGTTGAGCCGCCTCAGGTCGTCCTCGGCGCCGGTCCGTTCGCGCGACGCGCTCATCCCGCGCACGTCGCCGCCGGCGCTGAAGTTCCCGCCAGCGCCGCGAAGCACGACTACCCGCACCCCGTCCGCGAGCGGCGCTCCACCCGCCAGTGCGGCCGCGAGCCAGCGCAGCTCGCTCACCACCTCCGCCGAAAGCGCGTTGCGCACCTCGGGGCGGTCGATGGTCACGTGGAGCGCGATCCCGTCGCGGCGGAGCTGCAACGTCGACAGGTGCTCCGGCAGCGATCCGCTCATCGTCCTGGCTCCCTCGAAACCGGCGTTCCTACCTCCGACCCCGCATCCCTTCTACCCACCGGCAACCCCCTTCGTCCCCTCTCACATCCTCGCCACGCCGAAGGTGTTCCCCCGCAACACTCGCCGCTCCGCCTCGGCGCAGGTCGCGAGAGTGAAACCCAGGACACGCCGCGTGTCGCGCGGATCGATGATGCCGTCGTCCCACACCCTTGCCGTCGCGTAGAGCGCGGTCGACTCCTGCTCGAGGCGATCGCGGAGTCCTTGCTTCATGCGCTCGAGGCCGGCGCGCTCGGCCTCGCCGGCCTCGCGACCCTCGCGTCGCCATTTGCCCTCGGTGACCATCGCCATCACGCCGGCGGCCTGTTCGCCGCCCATCACCGCGATGCGCGAGCACGGCCACGCGAACACGAAGCGCGGGTCGAAGGAGCGGCCGCACATGCCGTAGTTGCCGGCGCCGAACGAGGCGCCCAGGATCACCGTGAGCTGCGGCACGGTGGCGTTGGCAACGGCCTGGATCATCTTCGAGCCGTGCTTGACGATGCCGCGGCTCTCCGCGTCCTTGCCGACCATGTAGCCGGTGGTGTTCTGCAGGTAGACCAGCGGCGTGCCGGTCTGGCAGCAGAGTTGGATGAACTGTGCCGCCTTGGTCGCGCCGTCGGCGTCGATCGGGCCGTTGTTGCCGAGCACGCCGCAGCGGTGGCCTTCGATCGCGGCGAAGCCGCACACCGTGTGCGGTCCGTAGCGTTCCTTGAAGTCGAGGAACTCGGAGCCGTCGACGACGCGCGCCAGCACCTCGCGCACGTCGTAGGGCTCGCGGTAGTCCTCGGGCACCAGCGCCAGGAGCTCCTCCCCGGGGTAGCGCGAAGGCGGCGCGCCGGCCGTCGTGCCCCAGTCGGCGGGCCGATCCCAGCGCAGGCTCGCCAGGAGCTCGCGTGCCTGCTCGAGCGCTGACGCGTCGTCCTCGGCGAGGTACTCCGCGAGACCAGTGGTCTGCGCGTGCATCTCCGCGCCGCCGAGCTCCTCGTCGGTCGCATCCTGGCCGAGCGCCGCCTTCACCAGCGGCGGCCCGGCCAGGAAGATCTTCGCTCTGCCCCTCACCGCGATGACGTAGTCGGAAAGGCCCGGCAGGTAGGCGCCGCCCGCGGTCGACGAGCCGTGCACCACCGAGATCACCGGGATGCCGGCGGCCGAGAGCCGCGCCAGATTGGCGAACGTGCGGCCGCCCGGCACGAAGATCTCGGCCTGGTAGTTGAGGTTGGCGCCCGCGCTCTCGACCAGGTGGATCAGCGGCAGCTTGCTGGTGCGCGCGATCTCCTGCGCGCGCAGGCTCTTGGCGAGGCCGGCCGGCGTCGTCGCGCCGCCCTTGATGCCGCAGTCGTTGGCCAAGACCACCACCCGCACACCCGCGACGAAGCCGATACTCACGATCGAGCCGCCGCCGGTCGGCCTCTCGTCGCCGTCGTCGTCGTGCATGCCGAGACCCGCGAGCGTCATCAGCTCGACGAACGGCGCGCCCGGATCGAGCAGCCTCGCCAGCCGCTCGCGCGGCAGGAGCTGGCCGCGTTCGCGCATCTTCGGCGCAGCGAGCGCCGAATGTCGCCGCACGTTCTCCTCCAGCCGCCGCACCTCGGCTAGGCGAGAGAGCTGCGCTTCGCGGTTGCGCGCGAGCGCGGGTTCGCGCGAGTCGAGGCGGCTCCTGAGCGCTGGCACAGCGCAGGAGCGTACCAGCGGGGACCGCTCAGGCCCGACTCGCCGAGGGGTCGAGCAGGGCCAGGCGGAGGCCCGGATAGCGTTCGAAGTCCCGATCGAACGTGACGATCTCGAGATCACCGCCTCCGACGCGCCGATCCGTTCCGCTATCTTTCCCTTCGTGCGCAAAGCGGTGATTCCCGCGGCAGGTCTCGGCACGCGCATGCGTCCCTGGAGCGAGGTGGTGCCGAAGGAGCTGGTGCCGCTCGGCACCAAGCCGGCGATCCAGTTCGCGGTCGACGAGGCGCTGGGCGCAGGGATCGCGGAGATCGCTGTAGTCGTGAGCCCCGACAAGGGGCTGCTGCGCGACTACCTCGACCGCTTCGGCGACCCTTCCGGTCGGGCGCGCTTCACCTACGTGACACAGGAGACGCCGCGAGGCCTGGGCGATGCGATCCTCTGCTGCCGCGACTTCGCGGCGGGCGAGCCGTTCGCGGTGCTGCTGCCGGACAACGTGCTGTTGTCGCCGGCCCACGACTTCGGCCGCCTGGTGCGTGCGTCCGAGCGGAGCGGTCTCGACGCCATCGGCGTGATCGAGGTCACCCACGCCGACTCGGGGCGTTACGGCAACTGCGGCCGCATCGAGTTCCGCGTGCTGGAGCCGGGGTTGCTGGAGCTCGAACGTCTCTACGACAAGCTGCCGGGCACGCTCCAGGTGCCGCCGGGCGAGACGCTGCTGCGCACCTGCGGCCGCTACGCCTGCACGCAGAGGCTCCTGGACGAGCTCGCGCAACTACGCGCCACCACCGGCGACCGAGTCGAGCTCGACGAGGTGCCGGCCTACCAGCGCATCGTGGCCAGCGGCGGGGCGGTCGGCGTCGTGCTGCCCCCCCCGCTGTTCGATGTCGGCAACCCATCGGGGTACCTCGCCGCCTGCGCGGCGATCCACGAACGACACGGAGCCGTCGAGTAGCGGCCCCGGGGAGAGGTCGTGCCGGCTCACCGGGCGGCGCGGTCGCCGACACCACGGCGTTCGCTGGCCATGAGGCCGCGCCGAGGAAAGCATCTACCCCACCACGGCCGCGCCGTCGCTGACGCGGCAGCGAATGGTCACCGGCACTCGCCCGAACCGCGCGGCAAACGCCTCGCGTTGCGCTCGTTCGACCTGGTCGAGCGCGTCGCGGTGCACCGCCGTCGTGACGCAGCCGCCGAACCCGGCGCCGGTGAGGCGCGCGCCGTAGCAGCCGGGGACCGACCAGGCCGTCTCCGCGAGCAGGTCGAGCTCGGGGATGCTGACCTCGTAGAGATCGCGGGACGAGCGATGCGAGGCACGCACCAGCGCGCCGAAGTCCTCCATCCTTCCCGCTCGCAACGCCACAGCGCCCTCCAGCACACGGTGACATTCCTCCACGACGTGGCGAGCGCGCGACAGCAGTGACGCCGGGAGCACGGACCCGTGGCGTTCGAGATCGCTCGGCGTCACGTCGCGTAGGGCCGCGATTTCCGGCAGCTGCGCCCGCAGCAGCTCCACGGCGCGCTGGCACTCGGCGCGCCGATCGTTGAAGCGTGAGCCCACGAGCGAGCGCCGCACTCCGGTATCGGTCACCAGCACTGCGACCTCCTCCGGCACCGGGATCAGCTCGTGCTCGAGCGAGCGACAGTCGAGCAGCACGACGTGACCGGCGCGGCCGTGGATGGAGGCGAACTGGTCCATCACTCCCGAACCGACGCCGAGCACCTCGTTCTCCACCCGCCGCCCGAGCCGCGCGCATTCGGCGCCTGGCAGGTCGAACCCGAAGAGCGACTCGAAGGCCAGGAAGAAGGCCACCTCGACGGCGGCCGACGAGCTCACACCTGCGCCCATCGGCAAGTCGCCGCCATACACCGCATCGAGCGGTCCCACCTCGAAGCCGGCATCGCGCAGCACCCACGCCACGCCGCGCGGATAGTCCGCCCAGCGCCGCTGGTCGCTGGCGTGCGGCTTCTCGCCGTCGGGTTCCTCGAAGGGCACGTCGGCGGGGAGATCGAGCGCGCAGAGCCGGCCGGTGGACCCGCGCGCCCGCCCCGCCGCCAGCCACACGGCGCGGTCGATCGCCCCGGGCAGCACCCAGCCGTCGTTGTAGTCGACGTGCGCGCCGAGCAGGTTCACCCGCCCGGGCGCCCGCACGACCACATCCGGCGGGCGGTCGAAGCGATCGCGGAAGGCGGCGGCGATGGAGGACAGCAGTCGCTCACCCCTCCGGATCGTGCAGATCCGTCCAGTGTCCCTGGTAGTACGCGCCGTCGGCGACGATCGCGGCACCGTTGACGTAGCGCGCCGCCGGCGAGCACAGGAAGAGCACCATCGCGGCGACTTCCTCGACGCTCCCGAGTCGGTGCGCCGGGATGTCACGTACCGCCTGCGCCTCGTAGTCGTCGCGGTCGGCGTAGGCGAACTCCTCTTCGCGCACACCCTGGGTGGCAATGGTGCCGGGGGCGAGCGCGTTGACCGTCACGCCGCGTCTCGCCCAGTGGTAGGCGAGGCTGCGCGTGAGGTTGACCACGCCGGCGCGCGCCGCGCCGGAGTGCGCGAAGGCCGGCGCGCCGCGGTCGAAGGAGTAGATGTGCACGACATTGACGATGGCGCCGAATCCGCGCTCGGCCATCTTCGGCCCGAAGCGGCTGCAGAGGTTCCAGGTGCCGTTCAGGTTGAGGTCCACCACGGCGCGCCAGCCGCGGTCGGTGATCTCGGTGGGCCGTGCTGGGAACTGCCCGCCGGCGTTGTTGATCAGGAAGTCGATGGCGCCGAAGCGTTCGAGCGCCTGGTCGCGCAGTGCGTCGACCTGCACCACGTCCCGCACATCGGTCGGCACCGCGAGGCAGGGCGCGCCGAGCGCCTCGATCTCCGCGCGGGTCGGCTCGATGTTCTCCCGCTTGCGGCTCGCGATCACGACGCTGGCACCGAAGCGCGCGAAAGCGAGTGCGATGCCGCGACCGATGCCGCGCCCGCCGCCAGTGATGAGCGCAACCTTGTCGCGGAACAGCCCATCCGCGAAGACGGCTAGGGGATCGGCGGATGGCTGGATGGCGTTCGACACGGATTTGGAGGCAACCCCAAGAACCCAGGAGCGGCGCCGATCCTACGGCGGGAAGCCGCGCGAGGCCACCAACTGTTGTCCGCCAGAACCGCTCAGCGGGGTGCGCCGAGCTCACTCCGCGCGCAACGCCTCGATCGGATCGACCCTCGCGGCGCGTCTCGCCGGCACCCAGCAGGCGAGCGCAGACACCCCGACGAAGAGCGCGGCCATGGCCGCGAGGGTGGTCCAGTCTGCGTCGGCCACGCCGGGGATCGCGGCGCGCAAGCCACGTGGGAGCGACACCGCCACGACGATCCCCAGCGCGAGGCCCGCGGCGACCGGCAGAGCACCGCTGCGAAACGCCCGGAGCGCGATCGATCGTCGGGGTGCACCCAGCGCGATCCGGATCCCGGACTCCCGCGCGCGGCTCGCGACGACGTGCCCGACCACGCCGTAGGTACCCACTGCCGCCAGCAGGACGCCGAGCGAAGCGAACACACCGAGCACCGCCAGCGTGAAGCGCGGTCGCACCAGCTCGCGATCGAACGCACGCTCGAGCGGCAGCCAGCGACCCAGATCGAGCTGCGGATCGAAGCCCCCGAGACGCTCCCGCAATGCCCGCTCGATGCCGGCCGGGTCGATTCCGGGAGTCGCGCGCACGACCAGGAAGCTTCCCCACCGCGAGACCTGTCGTTTCGGCCAAAAGATCTGCGGCTCGATCGGTTGTCCGGGGGTGAGCGCCGGCATGTCGCTCACGACGCCCACGACCTCCGCCTCCCACTCCTGCACTCTCACGCGCCGCCCGAGCGCCTCGTCTCCCGGCCAGAGGCGGCGTGCCATCGTCTCGTTGACGATGGCGACCGGTGGCGCGCCAGCGCGGTCGCCATCCTCGAAGCTCCTCCCCGCGACTCGTCGCATGCCGAGCGCTCCGAGGTACCCAGCGTCGACGTCGAACCACCTCGCGCGCATCGCAGCGCGATCGCCCGTCGCGGCCTCCCCGCCGGGCAGCTCGATCTCACCGGTTTCGACGCCGCCGAAGAGTGGCCCGGCCGAGCCGAGCCCGACCGTGTCGACGCCGGGGACTGCGGCAGCCTCGCGCGCCACCAGCTCGTGATGCGCGACGACTTCTGTTCCCGTTCGGAACTGGCGGGGTGAAGAAAACAGCGGCACCACGGCCACGGCCCGGGCTACGGAATCGAGACCAGACAGCTCGAGAGCCGAGGCAGCAGCGCGGTGTAGAACGCCACCTTCGCGCCGTCGTTGTAACCCTCCCGCCAGTCGCGCTTCTGGTCCTTGTCGTAGCTCGACGGGACGCTGCCCGAGTAGTAGCTGGGCGTGGCGGCGGCGGCGGCCAGGCACTCGCCGGGCAGCGAGTGGTAGTGACGCAACCCTGCGGCGAACCCGACGGCTTGCTCGGGGTCGTTCTCGTAGCGCGCCTTGCGCTGCAGCCGCTCGAGCTCCACTCCCGCACGGTCGATGGCGCTCGAGACCTTCCAGCGCGTGTACGCGTTCCAGGTCTGCTCGTGATCCTCGGGCAGGGGCTCTGCCGCGCGACGGTTGTAGCTCTCGGCGCTCCGGGCGCCCTCCTCGGAGTGGTAGCTCTCCAGCACCGCGCGCAGCGCTCCGTCGACCTTGCCGAAATCGGCCGCCTTGACCGCCGAGCGCTCCAACGGGAACAGGAGCTCGATCCTGCAAGAGATGTGGCTCGCCAAGGTGAAGGGACCATCCGTCACCTCGACCAGCAGCGGCTCGATCAGCTCGATCAGCATGTCGAGCCGCGCGCGCTTGAGATCGACCTTGGTCACGCGCCCCAGCTCGCCCGGCTCGAAACGGTGGGCGCCGGTCGAAAGCAGCCGTCCCGGGAGCACCTCGTTGTTCGTGAACAGGCTGTTGCAGTTCGACTGCGACGGACGGGACACCAGAACGAAGGTGCCGAGCCACTCCTGGCGCAGCGCGTCGTGGAGCACACTCGCGCCGGCGAACGAGCCGGCCACGAGGCCCGCGAAGAACAGGGGGGCGACCGCTTTCACGGGCGGCATTCTGCCATGCGCGCGGAGCCAGCGACCGCGATCGCGCGGGCTGTCGACGCGAGAATCGCTATCCGCCAGCCTCGTGCATGCCCGCCGAGCAGGCCGCGTCGCCGTCGGCCAGTACCTCGTCGGGACACACCGCGCCGGCCCACAGCGCGCCATCGAGCGACGCGGCGTTGTCGATCTCGGCGCTCGAGAGGTCTGCTCCGCGCAGGTCGGTGCCGCGAAGCGATGCGCCCGAGAAGTCCACCAGCCGGAGATCCGCGCCGCGCAGGTCGGCGCGGTCGAGCATCGCTCCCTGAAGACGCGCGCCTATCAGTCGACTGCCCGACAAGTCGGCGTCACGAAGGTCGCAACCCCGCAGGTCGGCGAACTCGAAGCTGCGGTCTGGCCAGTCGAGATTGCTGCGGGCAGAGGCACAGTCAGCGGAGCTGGAGAAGGCGAGCTCGGAGGCGCCGTCGAGTCCGCCCGAACCGGTCGCCGGCAGCGAGGGCGAGAGCATCAGGAGCGATGCGATCTGGAGGGTCCAGAAGAGGGATTGGGCCACGGCAGGATCTCCGCTGCTTCGGGATCGCCTGGCGCGGAACGCGCCTCGACGGCTCCGAATCTTTGACGACCAGCGGGAATGCCGATCGTCTTGGTCTCGTACCGTTCAACGTTCGAGCCGCCCCCTTGGTTTCTGAGGGTTTCTTCACGAACACAGCCGAACGGCCTCTCTTGCAGAGTTCTCCGCGCTACCTCCGGAACCCCTCGGGCCCCGACCCCGTCGTCACTCGGGGCTCATCGCAGTCTCGGGTTGGCGCAGCAGCACGCCGTCGGCCCAGACGATGTCCTGCTCGGCCCGTTCGGCAGGGAACGCTCCGGAACGGTAGACATCTTCGAATCGACCGTCGGCGCCGGCGGACCGCACGAGGAAGCGCGGCAGGGACGGATCGCGAGGTTCGAGCCAGCCCCGCACTTCGAGCGGCTGGCCCCAACCGTCGACGAGAGGTACGCGCGGTAGGAAAGCGGGCGACAAGAGGCGTTCGAGGTGACGAGGGTCGAGCTCCGGGTAGGCGTTGGGATCTACCAGCCGCGGTCCGGTCGCCAGGCCCCGGATCGCCGGCCATCCCAGCGCGCGGTCGGCGAGCAGGAGCGCGGCGTCCATGTCGCGTGTGGTGACGGGAGCACCGGCCCGAGCTGCCTCGGACCATTCCCACCAGGCGCGTCCGAGGCGTCGGACCGTGACTACGGTCTCTCGCTGTGCGAGCGTCTCGGTGTCGAGCCGAGCGTCCGTGGCGAGGCCGGCAAGCAGCACCAGGAGAGCCACCTGCAACAGCGATCCGACGGCGGCCAGAAGTAGACCGGGAACGACCCGCCACGACGACGCAGCGAGCGCACCGGCAACGCCGGCGGCGAGGCCGGCTACGAGCAGGCCCGCGATCGCGCCCGGCGATTCGACGACTGCCAACATCGGAGCCCAGAAGATCCAGGGCGCGGCCCAGGGCAAGAGGGCCCGCAGCCGCGCGCGCCGGCGGCGATCCTCACGCTCCTGGCGATTCGGCGAGCCAAAGGAATCTGCGTGCTCGACGAGCAATTCGAAGCGATGAGCTGCCCACCCGATCAGCCGCCACACGACCACCAGGAGCACACCCACCACCGCAAAGTCGACGATCATCGGCCCGGCGCCTCCCGCCAGGTCTGCAGGCGCAGCTGCGTCACCGCCCTGGTGCCCGCCCAGTGACCTCGGGACTGCCGAGCCAGCGGTCCAACCAGCCCAGCACCTCGTCGTGCCACTGGAGGCTGTTCTTTGGCTTCAGCACCCAATGGTTCTCGTCGGGGAAGCGCACGAACCGCGAGGGCACGTCACGGCGCTGCAACGCTGTGAAGGTCGCGAGACCCTGCTCCAGCGGTACGCGGAAGTCGAGGTCACCGTGGATCACCAGCATCGGAGTCTGCCAGCGCTCGACGAAGCGCGACGGGTTGTGCCGCTCGTGCCCCTCGGCGTTGGCGTGGTAGGGACCCCGGTGGTCCCACTCGGGGAACCACAGCTCCTCGGTCGAGTAGTACATCGCGCGGTTGTCGAACAGGCCGTCGTGGTTCACCAGGCAGCGGAAGCGGTCGGGCCAGTTGCCGGCGATCCAGTTGACCATGTAGCCGCCGTACGAAGCACCGAGGGCGCACACGCGCTCACCGTCGAGATAGGGAAAGCGCGCGAGCGCGGCGGCGAGACCCTTCTGCAGGTCCTCGAGCGGCTTGCCGCCCCAGTCGCCGCGGATGGAGTCGGTGAAAGCCTGGCCGTAGCCAGTCGAGCCGTGAAAGTCGATCATCACGACGGCGTAGCCGGCGCCGGCAAGAACCTGCGGGTTCCATCGGTAGTGGAAGTTGTCGCTCGACGACCCCTGCGGCCCGCCGTGGATGACGAAGGCGACCGGAACCTTGGCCCCCCGCTGCAGGCCGACGGGCTCGACCACGTAGCCGTACACTGTCTCGTCGTTCCAGCCGGCGAAGGAGAATTGCTCGAAGTCGCCGAAGCGAAGCTCGCGAAGACGCTCCTCGTTCACCGAGGTGAGCTGGCGCTCGATGCCGCCCGTCGCGTCGATCACGTAGAGCTGGCTCGGGCTCCTCATGTCGTTGCGCGCGAACACGACGCGGCCGCCGGCTGCGACCTGCGGCGAGCTCACGGTGCCGCGCGCGACCAGGGTGCGCACCCGGCCGGTCGCGACGTCGACCGCGAAGAGCGACGTCTTGCCCACGTCCTGGGCGGTGACGTAGACAGTGCGCCCGTCCGGCGAGAACACGAAGCCGCCGGCCGATCTGTCCCAGGAGGCGGCGAGCTCGCGTGCCTCCCCCCGTGGCCACGAGCGCAGCATCAAGCGAAGGCGGTCCGACTCGTAGCCTGCGCGCGACATCGCGAGATAGGCCAGCGACGTGCCGTCCGGCGAGAACACCGGCTGGGTGTCCCAAGCCGGGTTGTCGGGAGTCAGGTTGCGTGGCGGCTCGGAGCCGTCGACGGGAACCGCGTAGAGATCGAAGTTGGTGGACAGCGCCTCGGTGCGCGGCTCGATTCCCGGCGGGCCGCTCGGCGCGACGCGCGCCGTGAACACCAGACTGCGGCCGTCCGGCGAGAACGCGATCTCTTCGCGACCGCCGAACGGCTTCGATGGCACGTCGCCGTCGAAGCCGGCGGTGACGTCGACCGGCGGGGCAACGATGGCACCGGCCTCGGGATAGGGAGTGGTGAACAGATGCGAGCGCCGGCCGTCCACCCAGGTGTCCCAGTGACGCACGAAGAGTCGCTCGTACGCGACGCCGCTGCCGTCCCTGCCGGCGCTCTCGAGACGCGCAGTCGTGCAGGCGAGAGCGGCACAGTCGCGGAACACCTCCATGGTGAACGCGAGCGCGCCGCCATCGGGCGAGACCAACAGGTTGGCGACATCGAGCGGCAGATCGGTGAGCTGGCGCGCTTCGCCGCCCGCGAGCGGCAGCTCCCACACCTGCGACGAGCCCGAACGCGTCGAGAGGAACAGCAGAGCCTCGCCGTCGGGCCGCCAAACCGGTTCCGAGTCGCTCGCCTCGTGGGTCGTGAGCCGGCGTGACGCGGCGCCTCCCCCTTGCGGAGCATCGATCTCGACCAGCCATATGTCGGTGCGGCCGCGGTTCGCCTCGAGATCGGTGGAACGCAACACATAAGCGACCCGGGCGCCATCGGGCGACACCACCGGCGAGCTCAGGCGCTCCATCGTGACCAGGTCGAGTGGGGTGAGCGGACGTTCCTCGGCGGCGAAGGCCGTAGCAGCGAGGGAGGCCAAGAGGACGCTCAGGTGCAACACCGGCAAGGGCAGGATCCGAGCGCGGTTCATCGATTCTCTCCTTTCGGCTCGAGCGCTGCGAAGAAGTCGATCAGCAGGTCGTTCACCTCCTGCGGCCGCTCTTGCTGCACCCAGTGCCCGGCACCCGGCAGCAGGTGCAGACCCCGCAGGCCGGGAACCCAGGGCCTCATCTGCGCTTCGAGCTTGTCCTTCCAGGGGGCGATCACCATGTCCCGCTCGCCGGCGATGAAGAGCGCCGGCTGCTCGACGCGGGCCTCCGCGAGCTGGGGAGTGGTCTCCCAGTTGCGATGGAAATTGCGGTAGTAGTTGATGCCGCCGCGGAATCCGGTGCACGTGAACTCCTGGACGTAGTAGTCGAGCTCGTGCGGCAGGAGCCAGGGCGGCGACTCCTTGGGCTGACCGAGACGAGAGATCCAGCCCCCTGCCGCGCGCCTCGGATCGGTCACCGGCGGCACCTCGCGCGCGACCCCAGGCGAGGCATACAGCCGTTCGAGGATGCCGCGCGGGTCGGCGTCGAACTCGGCCTCCGCGATGCCCGGCTCCTGGAAGTAGAGGATGTAGAAGAACCGGTCGCCGAAGTTGAGCTCGAGCGCGTCGATCAGCGAGGTCTCACCCCGACCACGGTACGGCACGCTCAGACCGGCGACCGCACGTGTCCGCTCCGGGCGGAGCAGCGCAAAGGTCCAGGCCACGATCGCGCCCCAGTCGTGGCCGACCACCACCGCCTGCTCCTGGCCGAAGTGGTCGATCAGACCCACGAGATCGTCGCACAGGTGGTGGATGTCGTAGTCGGACACGGCAGGAGGCGCGTCGGTGCCACCGTAGCCGCGCATGTCCGGCGCGACCGCGTGATACCCCGCCTCGGCGAGCGCCGGGAGCTGATGCCGCCACGAGTACCCGAGCTCGGGCCAGCCGTGCACCAGCAGCACCAGCGGGCCTTCGCCCGCCTCCGCGATGCGCATGGTGAGCCCGTTGTTCTGGATCGCGCGGATCTCGATCCTCGGATTGCCTTTCGCGGACATCGGGTTCCTCTCCGTTGACCTTGGGCCGTCGTGGTTGCCTTCAGGGACAGGTGGCGAATGCGCCGGTGTCGGCGATCGGCTGGAATGGCTGCCCCTGCGCGCTTTGGTACTCGCGTCGCTCTCCGCTCGCAGTATCCACGACTTCGAGAACGACCTCCAGATCGGTGAGCCCAGCCGCGAACAGCCAGAAGCGGTCGTGAACCGCGCAAGCGTCGAGCACCTTGACCACGAGCTCCAGGTTGGCGCGGTCGAAGAACCAGAACGCTCCGGTGTCGGCGGTGATGGTCTCGGCCGCCCCGGCCCCCGAATCCGTGCTCGATCGCCAGGTCGCGCGAACGCGGAAGCGTTCCTGCGCCAGGCACAGCGACGTCGGGTCCGTGATGCACTCGGAAGGCAGCTCCGGTATCGGTCCATGTCGCGCGAGCCTCGAGACATCACCTTCGGCGCTCAGCAGGTAGACCTCCCCCGCGAGGTCCTCGCCGAAACTGAGCAGCCCGCCCTGTCGCAGCTCGAGCTCTGTAGCTGACCAGTCTCCCTCGCCCTGCCTGCTCGCCGCGAACAGGCGACCGCTGCAGTAGTCCCCGTAGAGGTAACGGCCGTAGAGCTCGGGGATCGCCTTGCCGCGGTACACGTACCCTCCGATGACCGAGCAGTTGCCGCCGACATGTAGGTACTCGAGCACTGGAGGCGTCAGGCTCGGGTCGCCGCACGGCGGCACCCCCGCGGGACACCCGGCGATGCCGTTGGCGCAGGCTGTGCCCTCCATCATCCGCCAGCCGTAGTTGCGTCCTCCCGCGCTGCCTGCTGGCTCGAAGTCGATCTCCTCTCTCGCGTCCTGCCCGACGTCGGCGATGTAGAGATCGCCCCCGAGGCGGTCGAACGAGAATCGCCACGGGTTGCGCAGCCCCACTGCCCAGGCTTCGTCGGGAAAGTCACCCGGACCCAGGAACGGGTTGTCCGCCGGGATCGCGTAGAAAGGCGCCGCGTCGACGCGGCCGTCGAAATCGAGCCGGAGCAGCTTGCCCAGCAGCGAATCGCGTCGCTGCGCATGACACAGCGGGTCGTTGAACGAGCCGCCGTCGCCCAGGCTGACCCACAGCATGCCGTCCGGGCCGAACTGGAGCTGACCGCCGTGGTGCCGGTATGGGAAGGGGTGCGGAACCACCAGCAGGAAAGCCTCGCTCTGCGGATCGGCGAGGTTCGGGTCGTGGTTGCTGCGGCGGAAGCGCGACACCACGCTGGCGCCGTCGGGCAGACGGCTGTAGAAGACCACGAACCAGCCGTTCTCGTCGTAACGGGGGTGGAACGCCATGCTGAACAGACCCTGCTCGAGCCCGACCTGCACTCGGTCCGTTAGGTCGAGGAACGGCGTGCCGCTGACCGCGCCGTCCTCGATCAGCAGGATACGGCCCGGCTTCTCCGTCACGAACAGCCGATCGTCACCGGCGTGTGTGAGGTACGTCGGCGACTCGAGCTTCTCGGCCACCCGCTCGAGGTACAGGTCCACGCAGCGGGCGGGCGAGCCGGTGCCTGTTGCCAACAGGGGCAGGACCGTCAAGAGGCTCAGGCCACGGGCTACCCAGACTGCCGGGAAGCCTGGCACATCGAATCCGCCGCGCTTGGACACATCGCAAGCGTAACGTCACGCGCGCCGATCACGAGCTCGTGACCTGGGGGCCGTACCGGTACGAGCGGCACCCGATGTACCCGACGTTCCTGTTGCTCTCCGCCGGCATGTTCCTGCTCACCGCCCACTGGGTCATCGGTCTCCCTCCGTTCCTGGGCGTGGCGCTGGTCATGGCGTTCCGCACGCCGCGCGAGGAAGCGATGATGATCGAGCGCTTCGGTGAGGAGTACAGAAGCTACGCCAACAGCGTCGGACGCTACCTGCCGCGGCCCTGAGGTGGAAACCGGCGTAGAATCTGTGGCGAAATCCGTCGAACAGCTCGACTCGCGGGGAGGGGTTCATGCGCCTCGACAAGGTGGCTCTCGGCTTGGCCGCCGGCATCCTCTGGGGAGCCGGTATCTTCCTGCTCACGCTGTGGTGCCACTACCGCGGCGGCGGCAACACTCTGATCCTGCTCAGCCAAGTGTACCTGGGCTACAGCGTGAGCCTCCCAGGAGCCTTCATCGGGCTCGTGTGGGGGTTCGTCGACGGCTTCCTGGGCGGCTGGCTGCTGGCCTGGCTGTACAACCGGTTCGCCCGCGACGCCAAGTGAGGTCGGTTCGGGCGCCGCGTCTCGCCGAGGTTCGCGAGGCCGGCTCAGGGGACTCGCCAGGTCGACCGACCTAGCGAGAGAACACCACCTCGCCGCCGACCACGGTGGCGACCACTTTTGCGTCGTCGATCTCTTCGGGTGAGATCTCGAAGGGGTCGCGGTCGAGCACGACCAGGTCGGCGAGCGTTCCGGGGCGCAGAGCGCCCTTGCGCTCCTCCTCGAACGAGGCGTAGGCGCCTGACGCGGTGTAGGCGCGCAGCGCCTCCTCCAGCGCGATCCTCTGCTCTGGCACCCAGCCACCAGGGTGCGCGTGGTCGAGGGTCTGGCGGGTGAGCGCGGCGTAGATGCCTTCGAGCGGGGTCGGCGGCGCGACGAACCAATCGCTGCCGAAGGCGACGCGCGCTCCGGCGTCGAGCAGCGAGCGGAAGGCGTAGGTGCCCTTCGCGCGTTCGGGTCCGATAACCCTGTCGGCCCATCGTCCATCGTCGATCGCGTGGTACGGCTGCATGCTCGGGATCACCCCGAGCTCTGCGAAGCGCGGCACTTCCTGGGGACGCAGGTGCTGGGCGTGCTCGACGCGGAAGCGGCGGTCGCGCGCGCCGTTCTTCGCGATCGCTGAGGCGAACAGGTCGAGCAGCAGCGCGTTGGCGCGGTCGCCAATGGCATGGACGGTGACGTGAAGGCCCACGGCGTCTGCGCCCTCGATCCACGACCGCAGGTCCTTCTCGGTGTTGACCAGCAGCCCGCGGTCGCCGGGGGCGTCGGTGAACGGCTCGAAGAACGCTGCTGTGTGCGAGCCGAGCGAGCCGTCGACGAAGCCCTTGAGCAGGCCGGTGCGCAGCCACGCGTCGCCACTCCCGTGCTGCCGCACGTGCGCCGCCAGCCGCTCCCAGGTCGCCAGCGGCACCGCGGCGTAGACACGCGTGCGGAGGCGGCCCGCGGCCCGTGCTCGCTCGAAGACCTCGAGGTCCTCCCAGGTGCCCATGTGATGCACCGTGGTGACACCCTGCGCCGCGACGTAGGCCATGGCGGCGTCGAGCGCGCGGTCTTGCAGCTCCGGCGATGGCGTGGGTACCACCCGTGCCACCAGCTCCATGGCGTTGTCCTTGAGCACGCCGGTAGGCCGCCCGGCGGCGTCGCGGACGATCGCGCCGCCCTCAGGGTCGGGTGTCGCGCCCGTCACGCCGGCCGCCTCGAGCGCGCGCGTGTTGGCGAGCGCCATGTGCCCATCGAGCCGGTTCACCCACACCGGATGGTCAGGCGTCACCGAGTCGATCCAGTCGCGCGACGGCAGCTCGCCGCCCCAACGCTCGTGGTCCCAGTCGCCGCCGCTGATCCAGGTGCCCGCGGGCACGGTGCCCGCAAAAGCGGCGAGGCGCTCGGTGAAGTCGGCGGGCGTCGCAGCGTCCCGGAGCAGCACCGACGACAGCCGGAAGCCGCCCTCCAGGAAGTGCACGTGCGCGTCGACGAAGCCGGGCGTCACGAGCGCGCCACCGGCATCGATCACCTCGGTGTCGGGACCGAGCAGCGGGGCGATCTCCGCGGCGCTGCCGACCGCCGCGATGGTGTCGCCGCGGATCGCCACTGCCTCCGCCCACGGACGAGCCGTGTCGCCGGTCCAGACTCGGGCGTTGGTGACGGCGAGTGTCACGGGGGCGTCACCCGCCGTCGATTGCGTCTTCGGGGTTGGCTGGCAGCCCAGCACGAGCCAGGGTAGCGTCACAACGAGGGGTACCGCCACGACGATCCTCATCGGAGCCGTCGCCATTCCTTCAGGTCGAAGCTCTTCGGCGCCGTTGCCTCGAGCCGCTTCAGGATCTTCGGCAGGTACATGGTGTTGTAGCGCAACCGCGATAGGTGGTTGCCGTTCTCGTGGTCGCCGTTCCAGCAGTGCTCGGCGCGGTCGCCGTAGTCGACCTCGCCGCCGTAGTAGGGGTCCTTGGTCGACTCGAGGAACTCCTCCACCAGGTACACGGCATTGTTGAGGTAGTAGTTGTCCATGTCGCCGCAGTAGATGTGGAGCTTGCCGGCGAGCTTGGGCCCGAGCGTCTTCCAGTCGCGGCGGAGGATATGCCCGAGGTCGTAGTTCTCGAGCCAGTGGGCGGCGACTGCCTTGTCGATGACGCCGGTACGTTTGTCCCAGATCGGCTTCGGGTAGCCGTCGTCGCCCACCGGCGAGTACACCGCCTGCCACACGTCCCATTGGTCGCCGGAGCGGCCGTTCTCGCCGAGCACCAGCTCATAGTGGCCGTACTCGCGCAGCGTGATGTCGACGTGGCCAAGCCAGTTGCGGTGGCCGGGACGCTCGATGACCTTGAAGTCGCCCTGGACCCAGTAAGCGTTCTCGTCCTGGTACAGGTCCACCAGAGTGTAGGCGCGGAAGTCGATCGGGTCGGGGCAGGCGACGAAGGCACCGTTGTACTCGTCCGGGTAGAAGAGCTGCACCGCCATCGCTTCCCAGCCTCCGGTCGATCCGCCGTACGTGAAGCGCGCCCAGCCCTCGCCGATGCCGCGGAACTCCTTCTCGATGTGGGGGATCAGCTCGTACTGGATGGCATCGCCGTAGGGTCCGAGGTTCGCAGAGTTGACCGCGTAGGAGTCGTCGTAGAACGGGTTGGCGTGCTGGATCTCGATCACCAGGAAGCGCGGAAAGTCCGGCGAGATCCACTGCCGATAAAAATCGTACGCCTCTTGCTGCTCGACGCGGTTGTAGCACTCGACCTGGAAGCGCTCGGAGTACTCGCACAGCAGGTCTTGGTCGGGCGGCTCGGTGCGGAAGCCGCCGAAATCGGCCGGAAAATGCCCGTGGAACACCATCAGCGGGTAGCGCGCCTCGGTGTGGTCGTCGAAGCCCTCGGGCACGAGCACGTGAGCGCCCAAGAACATGTCGCGCCCCCAGAACGTCGAGAGCTTTTCGCTGCGGATCTTCACGTGGCGCACGTACTTGGTGTCCGCGGGGGTCTCGAGCGGCTGGTTGATCCGGTCGAGCGTGATCTCGACGGTGCCGGTGGCGCTGGGGTCGACGCGCAGCCGCTGCGGCGTGCTCGACAGATTGCCGGGGGCCACCCGCCAGTTCTGACCCTCGCCGCGGTCGGGCGGAAGCCGGATGGTCTTGCCGTGCGCCGGGGTGAACGTCTCGTACTCGTGCAGCACCGCCTGCACCCAGTACTCCCCCGGTGGCACCTCGGCGAGACTCGCGATCGGAAAGCCGAAGACTTCGGCATCGAAGCTGGCGCGTCCGCCGCGCCCGAGCTCCTCCACGTCGACGCCGAAGATCTGGGCGCCGGTGAGCCCCGGCGAGACCTGAAAACGCGGCTCGGGTTCCTGGCGCTTGGCGAAGATCAGGATCACGCGGCCGTCGCGCGGCCGGTCCGCCAGCGCCTCCGCGACGCCGACGGTGATCTCGAATGCGGTGGCGGGCAGGGCTCCGCCCGCCAGGAATACCGAGAGGCAGAGGGTCGTGAGGCAAAGGATCGACCGTCGAGTCCTGGGATGGCTCATCGGTGTGGGCTCCCGTGTGTGACCGGCGTTGCGCGGTCACTCTGCCACAGCGATCCTCTGCGGTGACCGTAACAGCACTCCCTGTGTTATGCTGTAACAGCATTTACGCCACGACATCCAATCATGAGCCTGAGGTTCGCATCGCGCGCGCTCCGCTCCACGGCACTCCTTGTCGCGTTCGGACTCGGTCTGGCGGTCCTGGCCGTAACGCCGGCAATCGGCGAGGAGCGGCTCGAGTGACTGTACCGGCGGTGACGCCGGTGTGACCGCCCGGACGCGGAAGGTCTGGAAGAATGCCGTCCGATGGCTGCCGGACATGTGACCGTTGGGAGCCGGCGCACCCCCCTGGCGCTGGCACAGACCGAGCTCGTGGCTCGCCGGCTCGCGCGCGCAGGCTTCTCGGTGCAGGTGCTCACCCTGGCGACCGGCGGCGACCGCAGCCTCGGCGGCAGCCTGGCGACCGCCAAGGGCCTGTTCACCGCCGAGCTCGATCGGGCGTTGCTCGCCGGTAACGTCGACCTCGCCGTCCACTCGCTCAAGGACTTGCCGCTCGAGCAGGATCCCAGGCTCGAGCTCGCGGCCGTGCCGGCGCGCGAGCACGCCAACGATCTGCTCGTGTTGCGGCGCGAGGACTCGCGGACGCTCGGCGCTCACCCGCTGACCGCCTTCGCCGACGATGCCGTCCTGGCCGTGGAGGCCGCGGAGGCGTTCGCCGCCCTCCCCCTCGGCGCGACGATCGGCACGTCGTCGCCACGTCGGCAGAGCGGTGCCCTGGCGCTGCGGCCCGACCTCGTGTGCGTCGGCGTGCGCGGCTCGGTCGAGCGCCGGCTCGAGCGGCTTCGGAGTGGTGCCGTCGATGCGCTGCTGCTCGCCGAGGCCGGCGTGGTCCGGCTGCTGCGCGAGCATGCCCTGTCCGTCGACTCCGGTGGTGGCAACGCCTACGCCCCCGGCATCGGGTTGAGCGCCTTCCGCCTCGAGCTCGCGAGCTGGCCAGCGGCGCCAGGTCAGGGCGCGCTCGCCGTGCAGGTGCTCGCGAACCGCCCCTGGAGCGGCAGCACCAGCATCGAGGCGCTCGACCATCGGCCGTCGCGCCGGTCTGCCGAGCTCGAGCGGGAGCTGCTGGAGGCAGTGGGCGGCGGTTGTGCTCTCCCCTTCGGTGCCAGCGCCGACGGCTCGTCGATCCACGCTGCGCTCGCCGCCGAGAGCTGGCGCGCGTTCGCGGGAGTCGGCGCCGCGCCGACCGTCGTGCGGCGCAGCTTCCCGCTCGACGGCTTCGACCCGGGGATCGCCGCCAACGAGCTGCGGGCGGCCATCGCGCGGGTCGGAACCTCGACGGTCCCTTCGGTCCCCGCGCTGCGGCTCGACGCCGCCGAGACGCCGCCACGACTGGTCGTGACCTCGACACCGGCCGCCGCCGCCCGGCTCACCAGCGGCCTCGTGCGCCAGGGTGTCGCGCTTCCAGGCTCCAGCATCGGGAGCACGGGGGTGCCGAGCGCGGTCGCTGCCCTCGAGGTCACCGTGCGTCGTGCGCTACCTGGCCCGTGGCCGGTCGACCAGATCCTTCTGGGCGAGAGCAGGCAGCGCTGGCCGTGGGTGCTGGTCAGTTCGCCGGGCGCGGCAGCGGTCCTGGTCGAGCGCGCGGCGACCGAGCCAGTCTGGCTGCGACTGGCCTGGTGCGCTCTCGGCGAGGGCACCGCGCGGGCCCTGCTCGAGCTCGGCGTCCCCGCCGGGCTGTGCGCTGGCTCGCGCGACGCGTCCGGATTTGCCGACTTCGCGCTGCGCCACCTGGACCCGGAGTCGCCGCTGTTCCTGCCGCAGTCGGCGCTCGCCTCGCCCGCGCTGGCGGCGCGGCTGCGGACGCGCGGCCGAAGCGTGGTGGCGTGGCCGGCCTACACCGTCGAGCCCCGCACCGAGCTGAGCTGGCCCGCCGGCTGGGACCCGCCGGCCGCGGTGCTGTTCACGGCTCCCTCGGCCGTGGCGGCCTGGGTCGCCAACGAGCTGCCGTGGCCGACCGAATCGTGGGCGATGGGCGATGCAACGCAACGCGAGCTCGAGCGGCTCGGCGCGCCGGCGATCCGCCGGACCGAGGCGCCGGCGCCAGCGCACGACGCGTCGGCCGAGACGGCAGATGCCGATCGCACGCTCACCGAGAGGTGCGCCCCTTGAGCGCGATACGCGAGGCGACCAGAACAGCGGCCGTGCTCGCGTACACGGAGGACCTGCAGGAGCGTCTGTGCGCCGCGCTCGAGGCGATCGACGGCGCGGCACCTTTTGATCGCAGGGAGCTCCAGCTCCCCCACGGCGGCGCGGCGCGGCCATGCGTCCTCAGCGACGGACCGGTCGTCGAGCGAGCTGCCGTCCACGTCACCCGTACCCGCGCGCCGCGTCTGCCCTCGGCCGCCACGACGCACCGGCCCGAGCTCGCGGGCCGCGGATACCAGGCGGCCTCCATCTCGGTGATCGTGCACCCGCGCAACCCGTACGCGCCGACCGGCCACCTGAACCTCCGGTACTTCGAAGCCGATGGCGAGGGCGAGTCGAACCTGGCGTGGTTCGGCGGAGGCTTCGACCTCACGCCGGTCTTCGGTTTCGTCGAGGACGCGGTGGCCTGGCATCGCGCCGCGCGGGAAGCCTGCCAGCCTTTCGGGCACGACCTCTACGCGCGCTTCAAGCGCCAGTGCGACGAGTACTTCGTGCTCCGCCACCGCGGCGAGGCGCGCGGAATAGGCGGGATCTTCTTCGACGACCTGCGCTCGCTCGACGCCGGAGGTGAAGACCTCGATCGCTGCTTCGACTTCGCGCGCGGTGTGGGCGAGACGTTCACTAGTGCCTACCTCGAGATCTTGGAGCGGCGGTGCGACATTCCCTGGGGCGATCGCCAGCGCCAGTTCCAGCTCTACCGTCGCGGTCGCTACGTCGAGTTCAACCTGCTCCACGACCGCGGCACCCGCTTCGGGCTCGAGGCGGGGAGCTGGGCCGAGTCCCTGCTCGCGTCGCTGCCGCCACTCGCGGCCTGGCGCTACGACTGGGAGCCGGAGCCGGGAAGCGAGGAGGAGGCGCTCGCCGGGTTCCTGCTGCCGCGGGACTGGGCGAACCTGCCGGCCGACGCCGAGATCGCCGCGACCTTGGCCACTAGCCCAGCGCACAGCGCCGCGGTGGCGGCTGCGCCGCCGCGCCAGCGGGGGGACTCGCGGTGATCGCGCATGCGCCCCCGGCTCCTCGCGCGGCTTCCGGCGCCGGCGTGCTTGCGATCAACCTCGGGACGCCCGATGCGCCCGAGCCGCGCGCCATCCGTCGCTACCTGCGGCAGTTCTTGAGCGACCCGCGCGTGGTCGAGCTGCCGCGCTGGCGGTGGTGGCCGGTGCTCTACGGCATCGTGCTGCCGCTTCGCCCGCGGCGCGTCGCCAAGCTGTACCGCACCGTGTGGACCGCGGAAGGCTCGCCGCTGCTCGCGATCTCCCGCCGGCAGGCTCGCGGGCTCGCCGACCGGCTCGCGACGAGCAGCGGCGAGGCCGTGCAAGTAGAGCTGGGCATGCGCTACGGCAATCCCTCGATCGGCAGCGCGCTGCGCGCGCTCCAGGCTCGAGGCTGCGAGCGGATCCTCGCGTTTCCCTTGTTCCCGCAGTACGCCGCGGCTACCACCGCGTCGGCGCTCGACGAGGTCGCCCGCGAGCTCCGGAGCTTCCGGCGCTGGCCTCACTTGCGCGCGATCGCCGGCTACCACGACCACGCCGGCTACCTCGACGCGCTCGCCGCGTCGATCGTGGAGACCTGGCGGGACGGCGGTCCGCCCGAACGACTGGTGTGCTCGTACCACGGCATCCCCGAGCGCTACTACCGGCACGGCGACCCGTACCCCGACCAGTGCCACGACACCACCCGCCGCCTGGCTACGCGGCTGCCGCTCGAGACAACGAAGATCTTGACCACGTTCCAGTCCCAGTTCGGCCGCGAGCGGTGGGTGGCTCCCGCCACCGATGCGACGCTCCAGACGCTGGCACGCGAGGGGGTGCGCCATGTCGGCGTGGTGTGCCCCGGCTTCTCGGCCGACTGCCTCGAAACGCTGGAGGAGATCGACGGTCAGAACCGCGAGCTCTTCCTGCACGCGGGTGGCGAGACCTTCCGCTTCGTCCCATGCCTCAACGACCGCGACGACCACCTGGACGCGCTCGCCGACATCGCGCGGCGCGACCTCGCCGGCTGGCTCGACGAGCTCCGGGAGGCCCCCCTACGCCAATGGGCAGGAGCGTGACCGTGAGCTGGCGGGACGCCATCCCACGCCTTGGTATCGCCGGCACGAGCTGGCGCGACGTCGACACCTCGGTGCTCGCGAAGCTCGGTGGCTTGGTCCGCGACGAGGGTTGGCTGGCGTCCGCCCGCCGGGACATCGAGGTAGCCGAGCTGTGTCCAGTGGCGACCTGCAACCGCGTGGAGCTCGCATTCCTGACCCATCCCGGCGACGACCACGCGCGCCCTCTGCAGTCGATCCGCGAGGCGCTGCGGGAGGCGAGCGGCGGCGCTACGCCAGAGCTTCGGCTGCGCGCCGGCGATGCGGCGCTCGAACATCTGGTCGAGGTGGCGGCAGGCCTCGACTCCGCTATGCCGGGAGAACGAGAGATCCGCGGCCAGTTGCGGTGTGCGGTGCGGGGCGCGCGCAACGCCGGGCTCGCCGGCGCGGGGCTCGAGCGCATGATCCACGAGGCCTTGCGCATCGCGGCGCGGGTCCACGAGGAGACCGGCCTCGGCGGCGGTCGTGCCTCCCTTGCGGAGCTGGCGGTGCAACGGGTGCTGGCTCGACTGCGCGCCACGCCGGGAGCGGTGCTCCTGGTCGGCGTGTCGCCCATGACGCGTCGCGCCGCTGCACGGCTGGGCCGCGAACGGGTGGAGCTCGTGGTCGCCAACCGCACGGCCTCGCGCGCCGCGGAGCTGGCGGCGCTCCACGGTGGCGGCGCGGTCGCGCTCGACGCCCTGCGTTCCGCAACGCCCCGCGTCGAAGCGGTGATCACGGCGACGGGTGCTCCCGAACCGGTGCTCGACCGCAACACGCTCGAACGGCTCGCTCACGGCAGCCCGAGCGGCAGACCGCCGATCCTGGTCGATCTCGCCGTGCCTCCCGACGCCGACCCCGAGACGGCGCGCGCCGCGGGAATCGAGCTGGTAGGCCTCGACGACCTGGTCCGCGAAGCAGAGCGCACCCGCGAGCGGCGCTCTGACCAGATCGCGGAGTCCCGCGCCGCCGTCGCGCGCCAGCTCGCGCGGCTGCGCCAGGAGCGCGCCGAGCGGGCCCTCTCGCCGGTCCTGCGCGACCTCGGCACGCGCTACCGTGACACGGCGCGCCGCGGCGTCGAGCTCTTGCTCGAGCGTGACCTGAGCAACATCGCCTTACAGCCAGCGGAGCGCGAAGCGTTGCTCGAGTGGGCCGACGCCCTCGCCCGAAGGCTGGCCCACCTCCCCACCGCCGGGCTGCGCGCACTGTCGTCGCGCTGCGGCCACGACGCGGTCGAGGTGTTCCTCGCCGCCGGCGACCCCAAGCTCCTCGACACGCTCGCGGAGTCGGGCGAGAGCCCGGAGCCTACGTGACCCCCACCACCGCCAAGACTGCGGCCGCAACCCCGCTGCTCCTGCGCGCGTTGCGCCTCGAGCAGGTGCCGCGCCGTCCGGTGTGGCTGATGCGCCAGGCCGGTCGCTGCCTTCCCGAGTACCGCAGCATGCGCGAGCGGCACTCCTTCGAAGAGCTGTCGCGAACGCCCGAGCTCGCTGCCGAGGTCACTCTGCTGCCGCTGCGGCGCTTTGCTTTCGACGCCGCGATCGTGTTCGCCGACATCGTCAGCCCGCTGCCGGCGCTCGGGCTGCAGGTGCGCTTCGACCCGGGACCGGTCTTCGAGCAGCCGCTGCGCACGGCGGCCGCCATCGCCGCTTTGCCCGACCCCGACCGCGTACCGCTGGAAGAGATCGCACCCGAGGTCACCGCCGCGCTCTCGCTGGTGCGCTCGGATCTGCCGCGGCACATCGCACTGCTCGGCTTCGGCGGGGCGCCGCTCACCCTCGCGGCCTACCTCGTCCAGGGCCGCGGCAGCAGCTCCGGGTTTCCGGCCCTGCGCGCGCTGGCCCGCGCGGACCCTCGCTCGTTCCACCTGCTGATGGACAAGCTGTCTCGCCTGGTGGCGAGGTACCTGGTGGCGCAACACCGCGCCGGCGCCGACGTGGTGCAGGTGTTCGACTCCTGGGCTGGCCTGTTCTCGCGCCGCGACTGGCAGGAGCTGGTGCGACCGCACCTGGTGCAGATGCTCGAGGAGGTCGGGCGTGCCGGGGTGCCTAGGATCCTGTTCCTGCACGCCGCGCCGCACCTCGTCGACACCTTCGCTCGCCTGCCCTGCGAGGCGCTCGGCGTCGACTGGCGCACCGACCTCGAGCTGCTGCGCGTCGACTACCCCGAGCTCCCGCTGCAGGGAAATCTCGACCCAGCCATCCTGGTCGCCGGGCCCGCTGCCACCGCCGCCGCCACCAGCAACCTGCTACGCCAGGTGCCGCGCCGCGGCCACATCGTCAACCTCGGGCACGGAGTGCTCCCAGACTCGCCGCTCGAGAGCATCGACGCTCTGCTCGAGGTCGTCCACGCCGAAGCGGCGCCGGCGCGCCGGGCCGTTCCCGCCACTATCTCGCCGTGAACGCGGCGCACCGCCTGGTGGTGGTGGGCGGCGGCATTTCCGGTCTCGGCGCCGCCTGGGCCGCGCGCGAGCAGCTCGGAGAAAGGCTCGAGGTCGTAGTGCTCGAGGCATCCGAGCACCCGGGCGGGAAGGCGCAGAGCTCGGTCGAAGACGGCTTCCTGCTCGAGAGCGGGCCGCACGGCTTCCTCGATCCCGACCCGGCGCTGCGCTCGTTGGCCGCCGCGACGGGCATCGAGCACGAGCTGATCTCCGCCAACGTCGCGGCGCGGCGCCGCTTCGTGCTGCGCGGGGGCGAGCTGTGCGAGCTGCGCCCGACACCTCGCGCGCTGGTGCGGCTGCTAGGAGTCCGCGGGCTCCTGCGCTTGCTCTGCGAGCCCCTGGTGCCACGAGCGGACGGCGCCGTCACCGTGTGGGACTTCGCCGCGCGTCGTCTCGGACGTCGCGCCGCGGAGCGGCTCGCCGGTCCGATGGTCGCCGGCGTTTTCGCCGGCGACGCACGGAGCCTCGAGCTGGCGTCGGCGTTTCCGGAGTTGCACCGGCTGGCGACCGATGGCTCGTTGGCTCGCGGTCTCTGGCGTACCCGCGGCCGCGGACGCGGCGATCAGCGCGAGGGGCAGACGCGCCGAACGCTCACGACCTTTCGCCGCGGACTCGGTTCGCTGCCGCAAGCGCTCGCGGAACTTCCCGAGATCGACGTACGCTGCGGCGTCACGGTCGAGAACCTCCAGCTCCGCGAGCCCAACGCCACCGTGCGGCGCTTCCTGGTGGAGAGTAGGAGTGGGCCGCTCGACGCCGATGCCGTGGTGATCGCGACCGAAGCGCCCGTCGCGGCCCGGCTGCTCGCCCGCTGCGCGCCGACCCTCACCGAGGAGCTGGCCGCGGTGCAGACCGCGGACATCGCGGTGGTCGCGCTGGGCTACCCGCCAGGTACGGCTCGGCGCGTGCCGCTGGGCTACGGAGCTCTCGCAGCACCGGACGCATCAGCGAACGGCGTCAGACTGCGGCTGCTCGGCGCGCTCTGGGAGCACCATGTGTTTCCGGACAGGGCACCGGAAGGTGCCGCCCTGGTGCGAGCCTTCTACGGCGGCGCGCTCGACCCGCAGGTGCTCGACCTCGACGACGCGGCGCTCGTAGCGCTCGCGGTCGTGGAGCAACGGCGGATCCTGGGTCTCGAGGACGAGCCGCTGCTGACCCGCGTCTTCCGCCACCGCCGCGCCATCCCGCAGTACACCCTGGGCCATGCACGCCGCGTCGAGCGGGTCGGAAGGGAAGTCGCCTCGATTCCCGGACTCTTCCTCGCCGGCACCATGCTCACCGGTCCCGGCTTCGGCCGAGCGGCGGCCAATGGAATCGAGGCGGGAAGACGGGTTGGCTCTAGGAGCCCCCGAACCCGAACAGACCAGCCGCAACCTTGCGGATCTGGATCTCCTCGGAGCCTTCGGTGATGCGGTAGCGCCGATGGTGGCGGTAGATGTGCTCGAAC
>DATLFI010000048.1:0-6861 GCA_035524895.1 Thermoanaerobaculia bacterium
TCGAATTGCTCACCAGGTCAGTGCATCAGAGGGCGGGCAACTTCTCGCCCGATGGAATGACGCTCTATTTCACGCAGAGGCTGCCCGGCAGGCCGTCCGAGATCCACAAGGTGCTGCTCGATGGCACGCAGCGGGTCGAGCCGGTCGTCGCTTCCTCGCTCATCAATTACGACCCCCAGGTCTCGCCCGACGGCAAGTGGCTGGCCTTCGCCTCGGACAGCGCGGACGGCTCGGGGATTTACGTGCTGCCCCTCGGCGGTGGCGAAAGGATCCGGATCTCGGACAAGGGAGGTTACGTGCCGCGCTGGAGTCCCAGCGGCAACGAGCTTTTCTTCATGGAGAACCCGCCGACGCTCATCATGGCGAAGCGCGGCGCGAGCGGCCGCTGGAACGAAGCGACGCTGACGACGCTCTTCGCGATCCCGAACTTTCGTCGTGGCGACTCGATCACCGCTTTCGACGTATCACCGTCCGGCGATACGTTCCTCATCGGCGAAACGCGCGCGGGAGAGGGGGATGGGGATATTCAGGTGATCCTGAATGGGGACCTGAAGAGGCCGTAAGTGAGTCCCTCGGTGAGGCAGTTCCTCGGAGCTCCCCGGCCTCCCCCGTTCCGATCGGCCGCGATCCGCCGGCCGTAGGTCGGCCGTAGGTGGCTGACACCTGGCTGCGGGCCGGCCGTAGGTGGCTGACACCTGGCTGCGGACACCTGGCTGCGGGCTGATCCCTTCGTCAGGAGCGGCGGGCGGCGGAGCCTCGGCTGCTCGACGAGCGGTGAGGGTCGAGGTGCGTCCGGAGCTCGACGTTGGTGCGTGGCGAAGGGTTCGAAGGCCTTCGTTGCCGTCTCTCGGCGGCTGCTGAGACGTCATCGCGGCTCTTGACCCGGTAGATCGCCAGCCAGTTGGCCGCCGCCGTGGCTCGCCGCCGCAACTAGCTGACACCTCTGCGCCGACACCTCTGCGCCGCCGCACCGCGCGCAGAACGGCGGCGAATCCCGTCTGGGCAGGGCGCAGCACCGGTGTGCCGCATCGGTCAACTGCGTCGCGACCGGCGAGCCCCCGGGTTATCATTCGGGACTCTCTTCGACAGCCTGCGCCTCGACCCCGAGGGAAGGTCCGATGCGGCTCCACGGTCCCCTGTCGCTGCTGATCGCGTCCGTCGGCCTGGCATCCTCTGCCGGCGGCATGGAGATTCTCTATATCCACAACACCAACTCGGGGACGATCTCCAAGGTCAGCATCCCCGAGCACGAGGTGGTCGGCGAGATCGAGATCGGTTTCTTCACCGACTACCTGGCGAGCTCTCCCGACGGCCAGGTGCTCTACGTCAATCGCATCGAGTCGATCGCACCCGTGGAGCAGAAGCTCAACATCGGGGTCAGCGGCGAGATGATCGCGGTCGACACGCAGACCGATCGCATCCTGTGGCGCATGGACCTCGATGGCATGCCGCACCACATGTCGGTGTCGAAGGACGGCAAGAGGATGTTCGTGCCCTACTACGACACCTGGTGGATAGCGGTGATCGACCTCGAGAAGCACCAGGTGATCCACAAGATCCTCAACGGTCACGGCTCCCATGGCACCAAGCTCTCCAGGGACGGCAACCTGCTCTACGTCGGCTCGATGATGAACGACCACCTGACGATGATCGACACCAAGACCTTCGACATCGTGGGCCGAGTCAGCTTCCGTGACGGCGTGCGACCCTTTGCGATCACCGCGGACGGCAAGCGCGCCTACGTCCAGCAGTCGTGGTTGCACGGATTCGTGGTGGTCGATCTGGAAAAGCGCGACAAGCTGCGCACCGTCATGCTGCCGGACGCGGACGCGGTCCCCGTGGACGACACCTATCCGCAGGACGTCAACCACGGCATCGCTCTGACCAGGGACGAATCGCTGTTGCTGGTCAACGCTAGCGTCTACGGCTACCTGGCGGTCTACAGCCATCCGGCCCTGGAGCTGCTCGCGACCATACCGGTGGGTACCGACCCGAACTCGATCGCCTCGAGCGGCGACGGACGGTACGCCTACGTCAGCAACCGCCGCTCCGACGACCTCTCGGTGATCGACATCGCCGCCCGCAAGGAGATCAAGCGCATTCCCCTGGGCGAGAAGCCGCAACGGATGGTAGTCATCGATGTTCCGTAGCGGACGAGCGGAGGCACGCGGAGGTCACATGAAGCCGAACCGTCGCGCCACGACCGGAGCAGCTCGGAGCCGCAACTCCCCGACACCTCTGCGCCGGGGCTCTCTAGCTTGACCGAGCGCTCCTGGAGGATTTGGGTGGCACCTCTCTCCGGTGGGAGGATTTGGGTGGCACCTCTCTCCACCGGCACCTCTCTCCACCGCACCTCTCTCCACCTCTCTCCGCAAGCCTTCGGGGGCTATGCTTCGGGCTTCCTCCAACCCCGGGAACCCCCCCATGCGCCAGACCCTGATCGCGACCGCCCTCGTCACCGCCCTGCTAGCCGCCTGTGGGCCCGGGACCCCGACAACGGAAGGCCCGGGAACGACTACCGGCACAGTTCCATCCGCGCAGGCCAGGGCCGAGGCCGACGCGGCCTTCGCGAAGCTCGCCGCGAGATTCCTGGACGAGGGGCTGGCGCTGAGCCCGGTAAGCGCCACGGCCACTGGCGACCACCGCTTCGATGCCGAGCTCGACGACATGAGCGCGGCGGGCCGCCAGAAAGGAGCGGACTGGGCCAGGGCCATGCTGGCCGCGCTCGATGCCATCGATGCCTCGCAGCTGTCGAGGGAGAACCAGGTGGATGCGCGGATCCTGCGCAACAACCTCGAGTACGGCCTGTGGGACAGCGAAGTGTTCCAGCGCTGGGCTTGGGATCCGCAGATCTACAGCAACCTCGCCGGCGGGGCGATCTACAACCTGATGGCGCGCGAGTTCGCGCCGATGCCAGATCGCCTGCGCTCCGCCACCGCACGCATGGAGAAACTACCGGGCCTGTTGGCCCAGGCGCGTGAAAACCTCGATCCGGCGCGGGTGCCACGCACGCATGCGGAGACCGTGGCGCGCCAGAACCGCGGGTTGGCCACCCTTCTCGATGAATTCATCCTGCCTGCCGCTGATCAACTGGAGGGCGAGGAGCGCAGTCGCCTCGACGCCGCGGTAGCCACCGTGCGCGCAGCCGCGGGAGAGCACCAGGCGTGGCTCGACGAAACCCTGGTTCCGAATGCGGCCGGCGACTTCCGTACCGGCGCGCAAAAGTACGACCAACAGCTGGTATTCGCGCTGAACTCTTCGCTGGGTCGTGCCGAGATCCGCGAACGCGCCGAGGCCGAACTGGCGCGCGTGCGCGACGAGATGTATGCGGTGGCGCAGGGCGTGCTCGAGAACCGTGCCGATGCGCCGCCAACACCCGACCAGCCCGACGACGGCCAGCGCCAGGCCGCCATCGAGGCCGCGCTGGAGCTGACCTATGCCGAGCGGCCGGAGCGCCACGAAGTAGTGGACTTTGCCAAGTACACGCTGGAGGTGGCCACCGACTTCGTACGCGCCAAGGACCTGGTGACGGTGCCCGACGAGCCGGTGAAGATCATCCTGATGCCGGAGTTCCAGCGCGGCGTTTCGGTGGCCTACTGCGATTCGCCGGGTCCGCTCGACAAGGGGCTGGACACCTACTACGCGATCTCGCCGATCCCGGACGAATGGGATGAGGCCAAGGTGGAGTCGTTCCTGCGCGAGTACAACGACTACATGATCCATGTGCTGTCCATCCACGAGGCCATGCCCGGTCATTACCTGGAAGGCGTGCATTCGGCCGAGCATCCCTCGACGCTACGGGCGGTGCTTCGCTCGGGACCGTTCGCGGAAGGTTGGGCGGTCTACACCGAGCGCATGCTGGCCGACGCCGGCTACCTCGACAACGACCCACTGTTCCGCCTCACCCAGCTCAAGTACTACGCCCGCGCCGTGGCCAACGCCATCCTCGACCAGGGCGTGCACGTGGACGGCTGGAGCAAGGAGCAGGCGATGGACCTGATGGTGCGCCAGACCTTCCAGCAGCAGAGCGAGGCGGAGGGCAAGTGGGTGCGGGCGCAGCTCTCGTCCACGCAGTTGGCAACCTACTTCGTGGGTGCGCAGGAACACTTCGATGCCCGCGCGGCGGCCGAGGCGAAGTGGGGCGAGGAATTCGACCTGAAGGACTACAACGACCGGATGCTAGCGAACGGTGCGCCGCCGGTGCGCTTCGCGCGGCAGTTGCTGCTGGACGAGCCGATCGAGTGAGCGAAGGCGCCATCCCTCCCGGTCCCCCGGGCGGATGGCGCCTTCGACGCTTCAGTGGATGGAGATGGCCCCGGCACGGGCAGGCACCGGGGGCACCGGGGGCACCGGGGGTCAAAGCAATCGTCGGAGGCCCGCGGTAACCGAGCCTCCCTTCACTCGGAGGCCCGTGGAAGCGCACCATCGGCGAGACGGCGTCCGGCCTCCGGCGTCGCTACCAGGCACGCCGAACGATGTGCTGCACTCGATCGAAGTGCTCGTCTCGACTCAGGATCGTCAGCGCGTGCTGCCTGGCGAGAGCGGCGATCCAGACGTCGTTCTCCGGAATCGGTGTGCCTCGGCTGCGGAGCTCGTCTCTGACCTGGGCGTAGTGCGACGCCGTGGCCAAGTCGATCGGGAGCACGATCGAGTCGAGGATCAGCCTTTCGAGCAGGAAGGCCAGGTCGCCAGCCTGTCGGGATCTCGCGAGGCCGTATCGATACTCGCCGACGACTACCGTGGGCAGGTGAAGCCGATCCTCGCCGGAAAGAGCGGAACCCAGAGCCGGATCTCCGGCAAAGAGTGCAGAAACGGCATTGGTGTCGAGAATCAAGTCCAGGTCTCGGGCTCGATCCGCTCGAGGTCCTCCGAAACGATCCGCTCCACCTCTTGGATGTCCGCCGGTCGGCCCTTGCCGAAGACCTTGCGCCAGGGCTCCTTGCCCGGCGCGGGCCTCTTCGTATAGCGAAGGTGATTGCGCAGGGCAACTGTCAGCACTTCTTTCAGAGACCGCCCTTCCTTGGCCGCAGTGGCCTTCGCCATTCGCAAGAGCTCGTCAGGGATCTCGATGGTGGTCTTCACCGGGTCAGGCTACCATATTTATGGGTCGCTGGCCCGGTCTCGGATCGGCTCGGCATTGCCAACGCATGCGCTTCGCCGCCCTCCCAGTACGACTCGAACACGGGCGCTGACCTTCTTTTGCAGCAGGTCCGGGTTGCGCGCGCTCGAGGCGCCCCAGGAAGCCTGTGTCGGTGACTTGCGGAGAGGTTCGGATTGGACGCGGCGGCCACGGATGATCACCGAGAGTCGCGAAGGAGCGAGCCGACCATGCGAGCGGAGCCACCAGCCCGAGAGAGTCCAGGGCTGGGGAGGATTGCGCCGCCGCCGGGGGCGTAGAATTCCCGTCGCGATGCGCGTGTACCTCGACATTTGCTGCTCGAGGCGTCCTTTCGACGATCAGAGACAGCCGCGCATCCGGGAGGAAGCGGCGGCGGTCGCCGCCATCATGGCCTTGGCGGAGACAGGTGAGATCGAGCTCGTACGTTCCCCGGCGCTCAGCCTCGTCCCAGAGGTGGAGGTCCGCGCCGCCGCTCTAGTGGCGCTGGGATTTCCGCCCCTCGACGCTTTGCACCTGGCGCTCGCCGAGCAGGCGGCGGCGGCGTGGTTCCTGACGTGTGACGATCGGTTGACGCGCCTAGCGGCGCGGCACCGTGAAGAGCTGCGGCTCGAGGTGGCCCTGCCGCAAGTCGTGGCCTGGAGGTCGAGACGATGAGCCGCTCAGCGACCCTCTCGAGCTACGAGATCCGGGCCGAGGGCTGGAAGGCCCTGACGGAGCGGCTCGGCGTCTCGGGGGCGATCCGCTTCCTCCTCGAGTACGACCCCGGGCACGGCGACTACGTCGAGGAACGGCGCGAGCTGTTCGCCGACCTCACGCTCGACGAAGCTCTTGCCAGGGCGCACCGACGCACCGGGACAGGCCGCGACGGCTAGGAGGTCGGGGCGCGAGGCCGTCCCCGACGGATTTGGGTGGCACCTCTAGTCGGCCAGCACCTCCTCCTCCGCACCTCCTCCAGTAGGTCCGCCGAGTCGCGGCTGGCGTCCATTCGCCGTCGAGGCGCGAGCGGGCCCCGCGTTCGCGGTGTAGCGCGCCAGCGACTCCCGTCCAACCCTCTCCGCGGCGACGGTCTGATCCAGTCGTCAGGCGCGGCGGGAGGAGCCTCGGCTGCTCGACGAGCGGTGAGGGTCGAGGTGGGTCTGGAGCTCGACGTTGGGGCGTGGCCAAGGGTTCGAAGGCCTGCGTCGCCGTCTCTCGGCGGCTGCTGAGACGTCATCGCGTCGTTCCCGATGCTCTGAGCCCGGTAGATCGCCGACCAGCAGGACCGCTCACGTAGCTCGGAGCCGAAACTCGCCGACACCTCTGCGCCGCCGCCGCCGGCATCTCTTGGTCGGCATCTCTTGGTCGGGCGCCTCTTTTCCTGGTGGCTTGCCTTTGCTTGTTCCCAAATGCTCAGAGTGAGAGCGAAGAGAGACCGCGATAACCTTCACGCGCCGCACCGCCCCGGAGGAAAGTGTCATGCCCACCACAGCTATCGTCTTCATCGCCCTTGCCTCCACTGTCGGTGTGTTCATGGCCACGATGCACTGGCGCGGGAAGCGGCCTTCGCTGGCATTCGCGGTCATCCATGTGGGATTGGCGGTCGCCGGGCTCGCCGTTCCAGTATTCGCATGGCACCGTTGTCTGGATGCAACGTCGAAGCGATCGTGAAGGTTCTGAGCGCGTGCGAAATCAATGGGCACCGATGGGTGTTCGCCGCGGGACTCACGGACCTCGAAAGCCGAGCTCACCGTGATCGATACGGA